>CALAOV010000221.1 GCA_937889515.1 uncultured Myxococcales bacterium
CCTTGCGTCCGCTGCTCGTCGTCCCGCCCCTCTTTGGCACGGAGATCTACGACGACAAGATCGGCTTTCTGTGGGGCAAGTTCGGACAGCTCTACGGCGGGCCGCCCATCGCCAGTCTGGAAAGCGTGCCCGGCGGGCCCCGCGGGGTGCTCCGCTACATTCCGTTGCTGTTCGGGCTCAAGTACGATCTCCTCGGCGCGCTCGAGCGGGCGCTTTGCGGGGCCGGGTACCGGCCGGGCGAGACGCTGCACTACTTCGGCTACGACTGGCGCATGCCGGTGGTCGGCCACGGCGTGGCGCTGGCGGCGGAGATCCGGCGGATCGCCGCCACCTCCGGCGATGAGATCGACGTCCTCGGGCTCTCCAACGGCGGGCCGATCATCCGGGCGGCCTACGCCGCCGACGCCGGGCTGCCCGTCACGCGGGTGGTGACCTCGGGCGGCGCGCACACCGGGTGCATCGAGACCCTGGCCTGCTTCGACGCCGGGTTCCAGTTCGCGCCCCTCGGGCGCAAGGTCACGCCCCAGCAGTTCATGGCCTGCCCGGGCGGGCTCGACTCGATGCCGGGGCCGGGCGCGGCGAGCTTCTTCCCCGACGACGGCGGCTACGACCTCTACGACGTCGACACCTGGCGCAAGCTCAGGATGTCGGTCTTCCGGCGGGATCCCGACAGTCCCGCCTGGATCGACGCGGTTGCAAAGCGGCTGGCGGGCGTCCGCGAGCTGTGGCGGGTGCTCGAAACCGCGCCGGCGCCACGCCGCCTGATCTGCATCTGCGGCGTCGGGCTGCCGACGCAGATCCGGGTGGCGGTCCGCGACGGGCGGGCCTACCTGCCGGGCGAGGGGCGGACGGCCGGGCTGCCGACCGAGGCGCTCACCGACGGAGACGGCACCATCGATACCGCCGGCGCCTCCGCCTGGACCGGCGCCGATCCCGAGGTGGTCTGCATTCCGGTCACCCGCCACCGCGACACGGTCCGGACGCCCGCCGCGTTCGCCGCGATTCTAGCCGCGTTGCGCTGACAATCTGATGCGCAACCGCCCCTTCCCGCTTGCCGCGGCCGCGACCCAGGGCTTCTACTGATAGGGGCCGATGCGCGAGACCCTCCGCCAGTTTCGGGTCTTCCTGGAGACCAACCCGTACACGGCCGGCGCGACCGCGCGGCTGTCGCGGCGGGCGCGGGCGGCGGTGTTTCTTTACCGGCTGTCGTTGCGGATCCTGGCGCAGTGGGCGCGCGACAAGTGCCCGCAGCAGGCGGCGGCGCTGGCGTTCCAGACCGCGCTGTCGCTGGTGCCGGTGACGGCGATCGCCTTTTCGATCCTGCGGGCGGTCGGCTCGCTGGACGCCGAGTCGCGTCTGCTGCAGTTCTTCTCCGAGCACGTCTTCCCGAAGCTGCCGGACGTCTCCGATCGAATCCGCGAGTTCTCCAGCAACGTCAGCATCGGCGCGCTGGGCGGCGGCGGCCTGCTCTTCACGATCGTCACCTGCTATTCGCTCTACAGCTACGTCGAGCGGATCTTCAACGACATCTGGCGGGTCGGGCAACGGCGGACGATCATCGGCAAGTTCCTGACCTTCTACGCGATGGTGACGCTGCTGCCCACGCTGGCGGGGTTCTCGCTGTACTGGTCGGGGCGACTGGTCGAATCGGGCGGCGTGACGCGGTTCCTCATGCCGCTGCTGATCGAGATCATGGGACTGGTGTTCATGAACAAGCTCCTGCCGCGCGCCGAGGTGAAGTGGGCGGCGGCCGTCGCGGGGGCGCTGGTCACGGCGATGTTGCTGGAGGCGACCAAGTACGCCTTCGTCCGCTTCGCGGAGCGGATCATGCTCAAGAGCTACAGCAGCGTGTACGGGCCGCTCGGCCTGGTGCCGCTGGTGCTGGTCTGGATCTACGCCTCCTGGGTGCTGGTGCTGCTGGGCGCGGAGGTCGCGCACTCGTTGCAGAACCTGGGGCTGCTCGAGGCGGAAGACCGCCGGCAGCGCGACGACGAGCCGATCAACGGCCTGCTGGCCGCGCAGCTGCTGGCGGCCGTCGCGGCGACGCACGAGGCGGGCGGCGCCGGTCACCCGCAGGAGCGGCTGGCCGCGGAGTTCGGCTTGACGCCCTACAACGTCGAACGGGTGGTCAAGCGACTCAAGGCGCGTGGCCTCATCGCCGAGGTGCGCGGCGATCTCAACGGCTACGTCCCCGGGCGCGCGGCCTCGACGATCGCCCTCGAAGAGGTGCTGGCCGCCTTCCGCTCGACCGACATCGAGATCGCGCACGGCACCACCTCGACGGCGCTGCACGATCTCATCGGCGAGCTCGACGAGGCCCGGCGCCACCGGATCGCCGGTCTGACCATCGCCGACCTGATGCCCCACCCCGTCCCGTCGCGCGAGGCCGCCACCCTGGCCATCGTCCCGCCCCGGACCGGGCGCGACTAGACCAGCCGTTCGCGACGCTTTTCGTGGAAGGCGTCGGTCGCCTCGTCGTGGACGCGGCTGGTCCAGATGATGGCGCCCCCTTCGATCTCGTAGATGCTGTAGCGCGCGCGGCGCTCGGGGCCGCCGGCGTAGGAGGCCGAGCCGGCGCCGATGATCGGGATCGGCTTTCCCGCCGGGCCGGTCAGCTCGGCGCGCTGGTCTTCGTGGTCGTGGCCGTGCAGGACCAGCTCGGCGCCGGCGCGCGCCAGCACCGCGGCGAACGCCTCCCGATCGCGCAGGTTTCGGTGCTCGCCCGGCTTGTGCATCACCGGCGGGTGGTGAATCAGCACGATGCGCGTCTTGCCGGTCAGCTCGGGCGCCAGCAAGACCGCCTCCAGGCGCGCCAGCTGCGCCTGGCCGATCTGTCCCCAGGCCCCCAGATCGCCGGTCGCGACCGAGCTCGAGACGCCGATCAGCGCCAGCTCGTCGCGCAGGTGGACGAACGGGTAGGTCGGATTTTTGGCTCCCTCGGCTCCCTCGGCTCCTTTGGCTCCTTCGCGCGCCAGGTCGTTGGTCTGGTAGGCCGCGAAGAGCTGTTCGAAGGCGCGGTCTTTCACCACCGCCTCGACGTAGGCGTCGTGGTTGCCGGGGATCACCGACACGCTCTCGGGCGGAACACCGCTCATGTCGATCCAGGCCAGCGCCGCCCGCCACTCGCCGGCCAGCGCCACGTTCGACAGATCGCCCGTGAGCGCCAGATGGTCCGGCGCCTGCGCGCGCAGATCGATGCGCAGGTCTTCCAGCAGCTCCATCTTGTGCTTGCGGACCCGATTGACGACCAGGTTGGCGAGACCGATCGCGCGTTTGCCGAAGAACTGGCCGGGGTGTGCGCCGCGAAACCCGCGGAAGTGCGGATCGGTGACGTGCGCCAGACGGAACATCGCCGTCTACCCTGCCCTGTCCCCAGGCGGCTCGGGCAGGAATTGCACGTCGGCGACGACGCCGAAATGATCCGAGGCGTAGAGTGCCTCGCCGCTCGCCGAGCACTCGGGATGGTCAAAGGCCACCGCGGCGCGCTGGATCGTGCCGCGCCTGTCGCGGCGCACCGGCGTCACGAAGATGTAGTCGAGGCGGCGATCGCGCCGGAGCCAGTGCATCCGCTCGGTGTACGGGTTCTGTCGGGTCCAGGTGTACCCGGGCTCCGCAGGATGGGCCACCGCCCAGGCGTCCTGGTAGGCGACCCGGCGGCCGCCCAGCGTGCAGAGCCCCGTGAGCCAGCGGATCTCGTCGCTGCCGGGCACGGTGTTGAAATCGCCCAGGACGACGTGCGGACTGTCGTTGCCGTGCGCCGTCACCACCTCGTCGAGCACCTGCACCTGTTCCTCGCGTTTGAGGCCCTCGTTCTCTCGGTAAGAGAGGTGGGTGGTGTGCGCCCAGATCGCCCCCCAGTCGCTGTCGATCCGCGCCGACAGGACGATGCGCCCCTCGGTCTCCGTGCTGTGGGGCAACGGACGCCAGTCGTGCACGCCGATCGGAAACCGCGACAGGAGCGCCAACCCCTCATGGCCACCGCCCCAGGCGGTCGACGGCGAGAACACGTGGTGCCACCCGCGCGGCCCCGCCAGGGCCGCCGCCTGGTTCGCGACCCGTCCCGGCACCTCTCGCACCTCCTGCAACGCGACGACGTCCGGCGACAACCGGTCGAGCTCGTCCCCGACCTGCGCCAGCCGCGCCTCCCAGGGTCCGTTTTCGCCCCACAGGTTCAGCGTCACGAAGCGCAGGTGCGTGGGCTTCATCTCAGGCACCGCGGTAGGTGCACTTGCTGTCGGAGGTCTCCCAGACCGTCACCGCGTCGAGCACGGCGATCCGCGGCCGCAGCGCCTGCCACAGATAGATGGCGATGTTCTCGCAGGTCGAGTTCTGGAGGCCCGGGACGTCGTTGAGGTTCTGGTGATCGAGCAGCGCGTGCAGCTCGGCCCAGACGTCGTCGATGACGCCGAAGTCGATCAGCCAGCCGGTGTCGGGGTCGACCGGTCCACGCACCGCCACCTCGACCTTGTAGCTGTGGCCGTGCAGGCGCTGGCATTTGTGGCCCGGGGGCACGCGCGGCAGACGGTGCGCGGCCTCGAACCGATATTCCTTGGTGAGCTCGACCTCCACGAGGGAGAGCCTAGCAGGTCAGGGTCCCGAGTTGGTGACGGCCCGGGCGCCCTCGGCGTCCGAAGTAGTGACGGCCGGGGCGCCGTCACTTCCCGAAGTTGGTGATGGCCCAGGGGCGATCCGGCCGGGCGAAGAGGTACCCCTGGCAGAGATCGCCGCCCACCCGCACCAGCGCGTCGCGCTCGTCGACCGTCTCGATCCCTTCGGCGATGATCTCGATGCCGAGATCGCGACAGAGGCCCACGATGGATCCCAGAAGCTTCTGCTTCATGGGCGAGCGATCGATGCCCCGGATCAGCGACATGTCGACCTTGACCACCTCCGGCTCGAGGTGGGCGAAGCTGGTGAGCCCCGCGTAGCCGGCGCCCAGATCGTCGACGGCGATTCGATACCCGAGCGCCCGCAGCTGCCCGACCCGGGTCGTCACGTCGTGGATCTGTTCCAGCGGCGCGCGCTCGGTGACCTCCAGGACCACCCGTCCCGCGTGGCGGGACAGCGGCGCGCCCGGCGCGATCAGCGAATCGTCGGCCAGCTCCATGGCGTGCAGGTTGACGAAGATGAGCTCCGGGGTCGGCTGCTCGTCCAGCGTCTTGGCCACGCTATCGCGCACGATGCGGCCCAGCTCCTCGAGGCGCCCCAGGCGCTCCGCCGCCTCGAACAGATCGGGCGGGGAGCGCAGCGTCGGCTCCTCGTTGCGGACCAGGGCCTCGTAGGCGAAGGTCGAGCGCCGCGACCACGAGACGATCGGTTGGTAGGCGATCCAGAGGGTCTCCACCGCGCGCGAAAACCGAGCCTCCAGGGCGGTCCGATCCCCCAGGGCCTTGCCGTCGAGCCGATACATGTCCAGCGCCTCGCGCTTGATCCTGGCCATCTGGTGCAGGCGCACGGCCCGGGTCACCACCTCTTCCAGCTCCGCCGGCGCGACCGGTTTGATGAGGTAGCGCAGGGCCCCGTACTCCATCGCGCGCACCGCGCTGTCGACGGCCGGACCGCCGGTCATGAGGACGAAGGGGACGTCCAGATCGTGCTCCCGCACCGCCCGCAGGAGCTCGAGGCCGTTCATGCCGGGCATCGTGATGTCGCTGACGATGACGTCGAATTTGCGCGCCCGGGCCGCCGCCGCGGCCGACTTGCCGTCGTTGGCGGTCTCGACCGTGAAGCCGGCGGCACCCAGGGTGCGGGCATAGGCGCGGGCGATGGAGCACTCGTCGTCGACCAGCAAGATCTGACCACGTCCGGTCGCGTCGGCAGCCAGTTCGTCCTTGGCGCCGTCCCTGGCCGCCGCTGCGCTGGCTACACTGGTGGCGCCCATCTGTCTCTTGGATATCGGCCAGATCACTGTCGAGATTGAGCGCCAAAATCTTCCCGAGCGACGCGGCAGTTGGTATATCTTCGCGGCTTCCTTATTCGTGCCCAGCAGAAGCGACGCAAGCGAGGAGAACCTTTGGAGATGAGCGCCACCGAACGTGAAGCCGCCGAGCTTCACGAGAAGTCACGTCTGCCCGAAAAAGCCGAGCTGGCCAAGTACTACCACCAGATGCTGGCCATCCGCCGAATGGAGGAGGCCCTCGCCAAGGCCTACGCGCTGCGCAAATTCGGAGGCTTCCTGCACCTTTATATCGGCCAAGAGGCCGTCGCGGTGGGGGCTCTCGCCACGCTCAAGCCCGAAGACTACGTCATCGCGACCTACCGCGAGCACGCCCACGCCTACGCCAAGGGAATGACGGCCAAGTCGATCATCGCCGAGCTCTTCGGCAAAGCGACCGGCTGCTCCCAGGGGTTGGGCGGGTCGATGCACCTCTTCGACGCCTCCAAGAACTTTCTGGGCGGCTACGGAATCGTCGGCGGGCACATCCCGCTGGCGGCCGGGACCGCCTTCGCGTCGAAGTACCGCGGCGACGGTCGCGTCACGCTCTGTTTCTTCGGCGATGGCTCCGTCCCGCAGGGGGCGTTCCACGAAGGGGTCGCGCTGGCGGCGCTCTGGCGGCTGCCGGTGGTCTTCATCTGCGAGAACAACCTCTACTCGATGGGGACGCCGCTTTACCGGTCGCTCTCGGTCTCCGACGTCTCGCAGAAGGCGCTCGCCTACGGCATGGCGCGCGATCGCTTCGACGGCGAGGATGTCGTGCGGGTTCGCGATCGGGTGGCCGAGGCGGTCCGACGCGCGCGCAACGAGTCGCTGCCGACCCTGATCGAGATCCGGACCTACCGCTTTCGCGGCCACTCGATGTCGGACGCCGGCCTCTACCGCACGAAAGAAGAGGTGGAGGAGTCGAAGAAGCGCGATCCGATCACCTTCGGGCGGGAGCTGCTGGTCCGCGCCAAGATGGACGAAAAAGACATCGTCGCCATCGAAGACCAGGTGACGGCCGAGATCGAAGAGGCGGTCAAATTCGCCGACGAGAGCCCGGAGCTGGCGTACGAGCGCCTGGCCGAGTTCACCTACAAGGAGTAGACAGACCGATGCGGACCGTAGCTTTTCGTGAAGCGCTCAACGAAGCGATCGCCGAGGAGATGGAGAAGGACGATCGCATCTTCCTCATGGGGGAAGAGGTCGGTCACTACGACGGCGCCTACAAGGTCTCCAAGGGCCTGCTCAAACGCTTCGGTGAAAAGCGGGTCATCGACACGCCGATCGCCGAGGGGGGGTTCGTGGGTGTCGGCATCGGCGCCGCGATGGTGGGCTTGCGGCCGATCATCGAGCTCATGACCTGGAACTTCTCGTTCGTCGCCGCCGATCAGCTGATCAACAACGCCGCCAAGATCCGGCAGATGTCCGGGGGACAGTTCACGCTCCCTATCGTCTTTCGCGGGCCGGGCGGCTCGGCGCACATGCTGGCCGCGCAGCACAGTCAGTCGACCGAGGCGCTCTGGGCGCACATCCCGGGGCTCAAGGTGGTCATGCCGGCGAACCCCAAGGATGCGAAGGGCCTCCTCAAGAGCGCGATCCGCGACAACAACCCGATCGTCTTCATCGAGGGCGAGGTGCTCTACGCCGATCAGGGAGAAATCCCCGACGGCGAGTACACCATTCCGCTCGGCGTCGCCGAGGTGAAGCGCCCGGGCACCGACATCACGCTCATCGGCTGGTCGAAGATGGTGAAGATCGCGCTGGCGACCGCCGACGCGCTGGCCGCCGAAGGGATCGAGGCCGAAGTGGTCGACCCGCGGACCATCCGTCCGTTAGACGAGGAGCTGCTGGTCGAATCGGTCAAGAAGACGAAGCGCTGCCTCATCATCGAAGAGGGCTGGCCGTTCAACGGCGTGGGCGCGGAGATCGCCTACCGCATCGGCCGCCGCTGCTTCGACGATCTCGACGCACCCGTCGAGCGGCTGACTGGCGCCGACATGCCGATGCCGTATAACCACCACCTCGAACAGCAGTGCATCCCCGACGTCCCGCGCGCGGTGGCGGCGGCCAAGAAGCTTCTCTACCTGGAGTAGGAAACCGACTCAATGGCCCAGATCCTGGACATGCCGCAGCTCTCCGACACGATGAAGATCGGGGTGCTGCAGAAGTGGCGCAAGAATGAGGGTGACCTGGTTTCCCCCGGCGAGGTGATGGCCGAGATCGAAACCGACAAGGCCGTCATGGACTTCGAGGCGTTCGACAAGGGCGTGCTTCTCAAGCGCCTCATCGCCGACGGCACGAGCGTGGCGGTCGGAACCCCGATCGCGATCATCGGCAAGGCCGGCGACGACATCGCGGCGCTCATCGAGGAGGCCAAGGCGCGGGCCGGTGGCGCCCAGCCCGCCGCGGCACCCGCGCCGGCCGCCAAGCCGGCACCCCCCGCGAAACCCGAAGCTGCACCGCCCGCGGCGGCCCAACCCGCGGCGGCCGCCAAACCGGCTGCTCCGGCCAAACCGGCCGCGGCACCCGCGAACGGTCAGGCTGGCCCCCGCCCTGCTCCGCCCCGCGCTGCGCCGGCCAAACCGGCAGCGACGACCGCCGCACCGGCTGGCAAAGTGCTCGCCTCGCCGCTGGCGCGCAGACTGGCCACCGACCTGGGAATCGATCTCCGATCCGTCCAGGGGACGGGACCCGGCGGTCGGATCGTCGAACGCGACGTGAAGGGCGCCGCCGAGGGCGCCGCCGCGCCGGCTCCCGAAGTCGACTGGCACGCCGCCGAGGAGGCTCCGGCCACGGCCTCCGCGCCGCGCGCCTCGGCCGCGACGCCCCTGCCCGCTCAGCTCGTTCCCGAGCGGCGCGCCGAGACCCGCCCGGCCGCGGCGCCTCTGGCCGAGGATCTGGTCAAGCCGCTCTCGATGATGCGGCGGACCATCGCGGCGCGCCTGCTCGAGTCCAAGACCACCGTTCCGCATTTCTATCTCACGGCGGACATCGACATGGACGCGGCGATGGAGTTCCGCGAGCAGGTCGCCCAGGTCCACGGCGCCAAGCTGTCGGTCAACGACCTGGTGCTCAAGGCCTGCGCGCTGGCGTTGCGCAAGGTCCCGGAGGCCAACGCCTCTTTCACCGAAGAGGCGATCATCCAGCACGCCCGCGTCGACATCGGCATGGCGGTCGCCATCGAGGACGGCCTCATCACGCCGGTGATCCGCGACGCCGACAAGAAGACCATCGGGCTCATCGCCAGCGAGGCGCGCGAGCTGGCCGGCCGCGCCCGCGAGCGCAAGCTGCGCCCCGAAGAGTTCACCGGCGCGACCTTCTCCGTCTCGAACCTCGGCATGCTGGGGATCAAGGACTTCGCCGCCATCATCAACCCCCCCGAAGGCGGCATCCTGGCCGTCGGGACGGTCCGCAAGGAGCCGGTCGTCCGCGGCGACAAGATCGTCGTCGGCCAGCGGATGTCGGTCACGCTCTCCTGCGACCACCGGGTCATCGACGGCGCGCTGGGCGCCAAGCTGTTGCAGGCGATCGTCGCGATCCTCGAAAAGCCGATCTCGCTGGCGTTTTAGGTCGTGGCCGACAAATACGATCTCGTCGTCGTCGGTGCCGGCCCGGGTGGCTACGTCGCGGCGATCCGGGGCGCGCAGCTGGGGCTCAAGACCGCCGTCGTCGAGCGCGAGCGCGCCGGCGGCATCTGCCTCAACTGGGGCTGCATCCCCACCAAGGCGCTGCTCAAATCGGCCGAGACCATGCGCGCCGTCCAGCACGCCGCCGAGATGGGCGTGGTGGTCGGCGGGCCGATCACCTTCGACTGGAGCAAGATCATCGGCCGCAGCCGGGCCGTGTCGGAAAAACTGGCCGGTGGCGTCGAGTTCCTGTTCAAGAAGTACGGCGTGACCCAGATCCCCGGCACCGCCAGGCTCACCGGCCGCGGCAAGCTGGAGGTCGAGTCCAAGTCGGGCAAGCTGACGCTGGAGACGCCGCGCACGATCATCGCGACCGGCGCCCGCGCCAAGTTCCTGCCCGGCATCGAGCCGGACGGCGATCGGATCATTTCCTACCGCGAGGCGATGGTGCTCCCCGAGGTCCCCAAATCGGTGGTCGTGATCGGCGCCGGCGCGATCGGCATCGAGTTCGCTGACTTCTGGAACGCCTTCGGCGTCGAGGTCACGGTGATCGAGTTCATGCCCCGCATCCTGCCGGTCGAGGACGCGGAGATCTCCGCCTCGCTGACGCGCGTGCTGAAGAAAAAGGGGATGACCATCCACACCGGTGCCAAGACCACCGGCGTCAAGGTGAACGGCAAGACCGTCACGACCTCTTTCACCGCCGCCGACGGCAGCGAGCAGACCGTGACCTCGGAGCGGGTCCTCATGGCGGTCGGCGTCCGCGCGAACATCGAAGGGATCGGCCTCGAGGGGATGGGCGTGACGCTCGATCGCGGGTTCATCCAGGTCGACGACCAGTACAAGACCACCAGCCCTGGCATCTGGTCGGTCGGCGACTGCGCCGGCCCGCCGCTGCTGGCCCACGTCGCGATGGCGGAGGGCGTCCGCACCGTCGAGGCGATGGTCGGCAAGCACGTCGTGCCGATCAACTACGACGCCATCCCGGGCTGCACCTACTGCGATCCGGAGGTCGCCTCGATCGGGAAGACCGAGGCGCAGGCCAAGGAGGCCGGCATCGACGTCTCCGTCGGCAAGTTCCCCTTCAACATCAACGGCAAGGCCCTGGGTGCCAACCACCTGGACGGCTTCATCAAGGTGATCACCAACAAGGCGCGCGGCGAGATCGTCGGCGTGCACGGCATTGGCTACGGCGTGACCGACCTCATCGCCGAAATGTCGCTGGCGATCACCTCCGAAGCGACCGCCCACGACGTCCTGGCGGCGGTCCACCCGCACCCCACGTTGTCCGAGGTCATGTACGAAGCGACGGCCGCCGCGCTCGGCGAAGTCGTTCATATTTGAGTTCGGGACCCTCGAAGGGTCCCGCGCCCCCCGCGACGAGCTCGAACGAGCTGAGCTCGTTCTCCCTCACGCGATCAGTTCCCGTCAGGGGCAGCAGAGGGTCTTGGGGCCGCTGGGGGCGAGCGAGCCGGTGTAGGCGCTCTGCGCTCCGCAGACCGGTGGCGTCGGCGTGCCGGAGAACTGAACGCCGGGCTCGTAGATTCCCGAGGTGAAGCACTGGGAGCCACCGCTGGCGATGGTCCCGAACCCGGAGCAGCCGTAGTCGCTACCGACGGTGAGTGAAACGTTGTCGCAGCTCGCGCCGGCGGGCGTACCGCAGCTGCAGGCGCTGCAGCCCGTCGAGCCACTGGATCCCGTGTACCAGGGAATCGGTGCCGCCCCGCCCGGACAGCTGCTCTTGGCTCCGTCGAAGAGCTGGCAAGCCGACCCTGAGCCTGCCCCGAGGCTCGGAACGCACACCTGACCCGCGGCGCAACCTCCGCCGATGGTGCTGGTCGCGCAAAACGTGCCGTGGCCGGCAAACGTGAGCGTCGGCGGGATCGGGCTACCGCCCGGCGTACAGCCGCCGCTGACCGTGGCCGTGAACTTCGTCGTCGCGATGCCGAAGATGTCTCCGCTCGGGTTGGTGCTCCAGCTCGGAATGACGTTGCAGTTGTTGTCCTGGCCGGTCGTGAACGTCCCCGCCTTCTCGACCACGCTGGAGCCGACTTCACACAGCCCGGTGGTGTTGTAGCTGGTGAGCGTCGTGGAACAGGTGACCGCCGCCGGCGCATTGCAGGTGCATCCTGTGCAGCTCAGCGGATTGGGCTCGCTCATGATCGTGGTGGTCTTGTCGTAGCCCGTCGGGCAGACCGTGCCCGCCCCGGCGCCGGTGAGCGTCCCGATCGGCGCGGAGGTGGGATCGGCCACCACGCATTGGGCCTTGGGCTGGCAATCCGGGTCGGCGCAGTCGATCTTGCCGTCGCAGTCGTCGTCGATGTTGTTGAAGCAGTTCTCCGGGCCCGTCGGCACGCAGGCGCCACCCGTCCCGCCGGAGGCCCCCGCAGCACCCGCCCCGGCTTTGCCACCCGCACCGCCGCCGGTGCCGGTCCCGCCCGTTCCGCTTCCACCGGTGCCGCCACCCGTTCCGGCGTGGCCGGCGCTGCCACCCGCGCCGCCACCCCGCCCCCCCACGCCGCCGCTTCCCGAGGCTCCGCCGGCGGAGCCGTCCGTACCCCCGTCGGTGGTGGCGAAGTCGATGGTCAGGGCCGCGCAGCCCGTCGGCAGCGCGGTGATCATCCCCGTGCGTTGCGCGAGCGCCGCCCCTTTCGAGAGCAGAGTCAGGGTCACGGTGACCGCCTGGCCCATCGGGTATCCGGCCGGGAACGTCACCTCGACGCCGCCCGAGCTGGAGTTTGGCTTCAGCGTCAGCTTGGTCACCTGCGTTCCGCCGCCGTCGGCGGTGCCGGCCACGCCGACCGCGACGTCCAGCTCGTCGGCGCTGGTGTACGCGCCCACGCTCACGTTCAAGAACAGCGTTCCCGGACGGCAGCTCTCGACCTTGCTGCAGTCCGTGCCCGCCAGCGCGGCGAGGACGACCAGCGCACCAACCCAGTGGGAGGCGCGCCCGGAGCGAGGGACGCGCACCGACCTGCTCAATTTCGCGCCCCGGTCGCGGTGCCCCAGGTCGCATCCGGGAACTTGTCGCCCCGCGTGGCGAGCACGATGGCCACCGTCCCGACCACCACCACCGCCGCGCCCGCCGCGATCCAGATCCAGGACCGCGAGCCGGTCGCGGCCGGTGGCTCGTTCGCGGGGGAGCTGGCGATACCCGCGGCCACCGTCTGCGAGATCGCGGGCGAGCCGGACGACGGAGCGGGTGTCGGCGCCGGCGCGGCCGGCGGAACAACCGGTGGCGGGGCTGTCACGGCCGGCGTCGCCACCGGTCCCGGGGTCAGCGCCGCCTGCTTTCCGTCCTCGATCGCCTTGGTGAGAGCTGCCACCTGGCTCCGCGCCTCTTCGGCGTTCAGCCGATCGGGATACAGGCGCAGGTAGTTGCGGTACAGCTCGAGGGCGCGCGCGCGGTTGCCGCTCAGCCGATAGGCCTGGGCGGCGTCGTAGAGCAGCGCCGGATCCGGGCGCAGGCTGAACGCCGTTTCGTACTTTTCGGCCGCCTCCGCGTAGCGACCAAGGCCGAAGGCGGCGGTCGCTTCGTCATAGGCCTTGCGCGCCTCGCTTCGCTCGGCCCGCGCGGCGGGCGCAACCGAGACGAGAAGCGCGATCAGCGCCAGACCCCACCACCGGAGACCCTTCGTAGGCATCAACCGGCCCGATCATATCACCTAGTTTCACGCATCCGAAGCGCGCCCATCTGGCTGCGCACGCCTTTTCCGTGGTCCCGAAGGCGGGCCCCGCGCGACGGCCGCCGATCGGGTAGATTCTAGCGCCAACGATGCCCGACAGAGTCGTCGAAACCCGCTCGCGGAAGCTGCGGATCCTGCAGGCCGAGCTGGAAGACAAGCTCGGGCAAGGGATCGACGGCGCCGCGCCCGCCGCGCCCGAGCGCCTGCCACCCAAGCCGGACTGGATCCGGATGAAGATGCCGGCCGGGGAGAAATTCTTCGATCTCAAGAAGCGGGTCGCCGAGCTGGGGCTGCACACCGTCTGTGAGAGCGCCTCTTGCCCCAACATCGGCGAGTGCTGGAACCGGCAGTCGCTCACCATCATGATCCTGGGTGGCATCTGCACGCGGTCTTGCCAGTTCTGCGACGTGCCGACCGGACGCCCGCTGCCCCCGGACCCGGCGGAGCCCGAGCACGTGGCGATGATGCTGGGCGAGCTCGGCCTGCGGCACACGGTCGTGACCTGCGTCGACCGGGACGATCTCCCCGACGGCGGCGCGGCGCACTGGGCGGCCACCATCCGCGCGATCAAGCGGCGCAGCCCCGAGCTGGTGCTCGAGGTCCTGACCGGCGACTTCAAGGGCGACACCGGCGCCGTCGACACGGTGCTGGCCGCCGGGCCGGACGTCTTCGCCCACAATCTGGAGACGGTCCCGCGGCTGTCGAAACAGGTACGGGTGCAGGCCAGCTACGCGCGCTCGTACGCGGTGCTCCACCACGCCAAGACGCGCGGCGCGATCACCAAGACCGGGCTCATGCTGGGTCTCGGCGAGACGCCCGACGAGATTCGCCAGGTCATGCGCGAGCTGCGCGAGATCGGCGTCGACATCCTGACCCTCGGCCAGTACCTGCGCCCCTCGCCCAGGCACCTGGCCGTCGCGCGCTTCGCCCCGCCCGAGGAGTTCGCCGCGCTCAAGGCCGACGCGCTCGCGATGGGCTTCCCCCACGTCGAGTCCGGCCCCATGGTCCGCTCCAGCTACCACGCCGACGGCCAGCGCGACATCGTGCTCGCGCTGCGCAACCGATGATCCCCTTCTTCAACGGGCACCTCTTCGATGTCGGGGGAGTTTCGATTCACCTGTTCGGCGTGCTGGTCGCGCTGGGGGTCATCGTCGGCGATCGGATCGTCGTTCGGGAGGGCCGCAAGCGCGGGCTCGACGACGCCGACACGAAGTTCCTGAACGCGCGGATCGTGATCCTCGGCTTCATCGTCGCGCACCTGGTCTCGGTGATCTTCTACTTCCCCGAGCGGATCAGGGAGAGCCCCTGGGTGCTGCTGAACCCGCTGGGCGGGCTCTCGTCGTTCGGCGGATTTTTGGGGGCGTTCATCGCCTTCGCCTACTACACCAAGAAAGAGAACATCCCCCGGCTGGCCTACGCCGATTCGGTGGGACTGGGCCTGTCGGTGGGGTGGATCTTCGGCCGCACCGGCTGCTTCACCGCCCACGATCATCCCGGTCGCCACACGTCATTCTTTCTCTCGGTCTGGTACCCGAAGCAGACGCCCACCGATGTCGCCGGCCCGCGCCTCGATCTCGGCCTCGACGAGCTGCTGTTCACGATCGTCATGACGGCGGTCCTGTTCACCTACGCCCGCAAGCCGCGCCCGCCCGGACACGTGATCGGCCTGGCCTGCCTGATGTACGCGCCGGTTCGCTTCGGCCTCGACTTCCTGCGCGCGACCGACGTGGCCCGCCCCGACCTGCGCTACGCGGGGCTGACGCCCGCGCAGTGGGCCTGCCTGGCGACCTTCGCGCTCGGCGTCCGGCTCATGCGCTCGCGGCCCACGCCCGAGTCCGAGCCCGCTCAGGTCCCGATGCCGACGCGGGTTCCGGGCGGCACCGAATAGGTGATCCAGGCGTTGCCACCGACCACGGCGCCCCGGCCGATCACCGTGTTGCCGCCCAGGATCGTGGCGTTGGCGTAGATGGTGACCTCGTCCTCGATGGTCGGGTGCCGCTGACGGCCGGCCGGCTTGTCGGTGCGGCTGCGATCGCGCACCGAGAGCGCGCCCAGCGTGACGCCCTGATAGATCCGCACCCGGTCGCCGATCCGGCAGGTCTCGCCGACGACGATCCCGGTGCCGTGGTCGATGAAGAACCAGGCGCCGATGGTCGCGCCCGGGTGGATGTCGATCCCGGTGCGCGAATGCGCGTACTCGGTCAGCATCCGCGGCACGACCGGGGCGCCGGCGGCCAGCAGGCGGTGCGCGACCCGGTAGATGGCGATCGCGTACAGGCCCGGATAGCAGGCCACGATCTCGTCGACGCCGCTGGCGGCCGGGTCCGATTCGAAGGCCGCGAGCACGTCCTTGGCCAGCTCGGCGCGCACGGCGGGAAGCGCCGCCAGGAGGCGCTGGGTGATGGCGCGCGCGCGCCTGCGGCAACGATCGGCGGGGGCCTTCTTGCCGCCGCAGAGCCGGTGCAGGCCCAGAAAGATCGCCGACTCCAAGTGCTCGGCGAGCAGTCCGATGGTCGTCGCGACGTGATCGCGGAGGTTGCCGCCGTCGGTGCCGAGGCGGTGCGACTCCGGAAACAGGATCTCGAGCAGCTCCTCGACCAGGGTCCGCACGTCCTGCCGCGATGGCAGCGGCCCCTCGGAGGCGAGACCGGCCGGCAGCCCGCCCGCGGCCGACAGGATGCGGGCGGCGAGCGCGGCGTGGGGCTCTGGCTTCGAGCCGCCGGCCCGACGGTGGGTGGCCATGTCTGAGCTTACACCAGCGGTCGCGCCGGCGTCTGGGCGGCCCGCGCCGAAACGGCCGTCGCCAGCTTGGACATCACCTCGGCCTCGCGCGCCTCGGGCAGCGTCACCCGGGTCGGCATGCCGCCACCGAGCTCGAACATCTTGACGAAATCGAGCCCCGAGTCGAAATCGGCCGCGATGGTGAGCGCGCCCGAATCCCGCACCACCGCCACCGGCGCCCGCTCCTGCCCGATCAGCAAGAGCTCGGTCTTGTCGTACGGCCGCCCGGCCGATTCGACGTAGGCGACGCCGTCGCGGATCTGGAAGCTGTCCGCTAGGCGCCGGCTCTCGTCGAGGAGCGGATCGATCTCGCGCGCGGCCTCCTCGATCTCGTCCCACAGGACCGGCGCTTTGCCCCGCGCGAGCAAGAACTGGATCACCCGATGCTTGAGCGTCTCGTCGCGAAAGCGCGCCCGCAGCGCCCGATCGATCCGCGACGCGATCGGCCCGGGCGTCCCGCGGCGCGTGTCGACCGCGCGCGCGTCGGCGTCCGCGCCTTCGTACGGCTCGAGCCCGCCCAGCACCCACTTCGCGCCCGAATAGAGCCCGTCGAGATCCAGGTGCATCGCGACGGTGTCGACCGGGCCGGCCGCGCCCACCACTTCGGGGGTCACCAGCTCCGGACAGGCGCCGTGCTCGGCCTTGGTCGTCAGCACGAACCGCGGATCGCCGGCGTAATCGACGTGCCGGTCGTGATCGTGGTGGTCGACCCAGGCCGCCAGCCGCGACCCGAGCCCGCGGATGAACGGCAGCGTCGTCTTGTCGAACGACGATCCCCCGCCCTCGCTGGCGAACGCCACATCCAGCACCGCAACCCGCCCCTCGATCTTCGACGCCGGCGGCAACGTCCGCGGCGTCAGGAACGCAAACCGCGGCAGCGCGGCAGAAGGTGGAGAGGCCATCGCACCAAGATACCCGAGATTTTAGTCCTCTACCTGATCGCCGCTCTGCTTGCCGCTCCGTGCTCCTCGGCGTACCATTCTCAGATCATGCCTGCCGTTACCTTGAAGGCTCACTGGAACGGTGAACGCATCCTTTTGGATGAGCCCTACGCGCTCCCTCCGAACGCGCCCCTGATGGTAACGGTGCTACCGCCATCGGCAGCCGACCGCGTCGATGACTGGACGACGGCCGCGAAGCTTGGCCTCGCCAGAGCTTACGGTGACGACGAACCGGACTACGCGCCCGCCGACGTCGCGAAATGAAGGAAGGCGACGTCGTCTTGACGCCGCTTCCGCAGGCCGACGGCAAGATCAAAAACCGCCCGGCGGTGGTCCTGCGGGTCATGCCCCAATACGGCGACTTGCTCGTATGCGGGGTCAGCACCCAGGTTCATCAGGAGGTCGTCGGCTTCGACGAGACCATCCGACCATCCGACCTGGCGATCCTGACTTCGTCGGGAGCGGTGGCCGGCGGCAACGTCCGCGGCGTCAGGAACGGGCGATCCGGCCTACAGGATCGCGTCGCGGTGCCTGGCCAGAGCCGCCAATAGGTTCCTCGATGGCGCAGGCGGCTTGAGAACGGCGCGGAAGAAAGCATCTCGATCCGCGTCGCGAAGAACCAATCGTTCGTTGTCCTCCACGATCCGGCGGGCTGCCTCATAGACGAGGTCGCCAGGTGCGAGCCCCGATACGGCCACAGCCCGCGCGATCATCCTTTTCGCCGACGCCGTCAGCCGCAGCTCCATTCGGGCAGTCTTCCGCTCGTTGGTGCTCCGTTTCGCCGAGACCGGCCGAGACGTCCGAGCAAGGACCGCATGTTTTACCGTCGTAGCCATCACCCCGCCTCTGAGTCAGCGTACGGCATTGTGGCGTACGAGGAAACGGCGGCGATGTATAGGAGCAGCTTCAACATTGCCTCGAACGTGAGCCTCGGACAGGCGGGCTGGCGCCACAGATCGGGCGAGCCCTGCCCGAATCGACCAACCTCGCAAAACTAACGTCTGACGTTAGTTTTGCAAGGATGATAACGCACCGGGCCGTTCCGCCTGCGACGGTAGACGGTCGCTCAGAGGCAATAACCGTACACGGAGTCGCCGGGCAGGAAGTTGCAGGTGGCCGGCAATGTACAGTCTGCGCTCGACTGGCAGGCCGGAAGGCAGCTTCCCTGGGCGGCCGCCGAGAGTCTCACGCAGGTATAGCCGGGGACGCATTGGCCGACGAAGCTGCAGCCGGTCGGCGAGCTCGTTGTCAGCGTTCCCTGACAGTCGCAGAAGGTTTGGTCGCTGTCGGCGTAGCAGGCGAACGCGGCCGGATTCGTCGTAGCGCATCCGCTGCTGGTTGTACCGACGGGATTGCATTGCTGCGGCGGAAGACTGCAGAGCTTGAACGAAAATGAGCCACCACCGGTCGGGGCCGTAGACGTCTCGCTAACGGTGCAGGTGGTCGTCTGACAGGAACCGTCGCCGTTGCAGATCTGGCAATCGTCGGCGAGGGCGCAGAACTTGTAGCAACGGCCCAAGGAAGGGTCGGTGGAATTACATTCTGGTTTACAGAAGAGACCTTCTTTACAGGGGACCTCCCCTCGCGGGTCACAGACCTCACCGATTCCGCTCTTGCCGGCTGCAATGGTCTCGCACTTCGTTGCCCCGGCGGTAACGGCGCAGAAGCCACAGTCACAACCCATCTGGCAGGTTGGGTTGCACTTCTGGCCGGTAGCGGCCCCAGTCTGGCAAGTGTTCATTGGCGGCACTGAACTGCAGGTAGGAGCTTCGGGACCGGCGTCGCCCTGATAGCAGCGGTTATTGGTCGCGAGGCAGTGAAACCCGTCCGGGCAGACGCCCCCTGTCGCACACGTAAAACCGCCCTGCGCGATGTTCGGACGATAGCAACTCAAAACGACTGTCGACAGGCACAGGGCAGTCAAAAGCCCCGCCCAGATTCGTCCGAGTTTCATGCCTGGCCGTTGATTGTCAGGTGCTGCAGTAGCCGTAGTTAGGTCCACCCATCAAGAAGGGAAGGCAAGTATTTGCACCGCCGGGACAAACACGTTCGCCGGGCTTCGGCGTCCCTGCATCTCCAGGTAAGCGACAGACGGCCACGCACACCGGACTTCCGCGCCCCATTACATCATAGCAAGCGAGTCCGGTGAGGCACTGACGCGAATGCGTGCATGGCAGCCCAGCCGACACGCCGCCTTGCTGGTCGGCGTTAAACGGACAGTCGCACAGCGTCCGCGCGGTATTTGTCGACAAGTAACAACCTTGTGCCGAAAATGGGCAACCGGTAACAGCACCGGTTATTGGATCGCAGGTGTCATTGAAGGGGACGTCACAAACCTTGTATCCGCCACCGGCGTCGCGCGAGCAATTTGCGTTGTTGCAATCCGAATTTACGCGGCAGAACTGGAAGCAATCGTTGCCGCATTCGGCAGAAATGCAGGTATTTCCGGGCGCACAGTTGTCCGTCGTTCCAGCCGCGCCGAGGGTTTCCAACGTGCAGACCGTTTGGGTTGTCGCCATCTTTCCCGGATAGGGCTGATTGCAGGTAAGTCGGCCCGTACTGACGTTGCACTTGGTGTGACAATCCTCGCAGCCAACGTTGCAGACAGGATCGCAGATACCGGCGTCGCTCGGAGTGCAACCCGCGACCGCCGGGATGCACGGCGCGTCGGGCTGCATGTCCGGATGTGCGTCGACCTTCTCGCCGCCCCCGCCGCCCGTTCCGCCCTTGCCGCCGCTACCCGCGCCGCCGCCGCTCCCGCCCTTCGGCCCGTCCGTGCCGCCATCGTGCGCCGGGGTCACGCACATGCCCGACACGCAGACGAAGTCGTCCGGGCAGGCTTTCGCGCCCGGCGTCGTGTCGCACTTGAACCCGCCACTCAGGATCTTCGGGCGGAAGCATCCCCCGCCCGCCAGCATGACGATTCCGAGCAACGCGGCCCGCACGGCCAATCCACGCGCGGAGGACAAGTCTAGAACCTCAATCCCATGCCACCACCGACCAGGCCGGGGGCGACCCACGGCGTGAAGCTCAGGCTCGCTACCGTCGGCGCCGCCGTCGTCTCCGTCTCCGCGCCCGACGAGCCGTTCGTGATGAGCACGATCGCCCCGGTCACCGCCACCGCCGTTCCGGCGATTCCGCAGACGATGGCGACCAGGTTCGCCGTCTTGCCGCTCGACTCGATCGACGGGTCGAACGTCGCCGGCGGCGTGTGCATCGAATTTTTCGTCAGCTGGTCGCCCAGGCTCTTGGCGTGAATCCCCTCGGCGATGGCAATGCCGTCGGCGATCACCCCCAGGCCCACCATCGTCCAGCCCACGCCCCGTCGCGCCTTCGACGGCGGCGTCGGCGGCGCCGCCACGACGACGACCGCTGGTGCCACCGGCAGCGCCGGCACGACGGGCGCCGGCACTTCGACCTTCGGCTCGGTCGCCTTGGGCGGCGGCGGCGTCACGGCCGCGGCGGCCTTGCGGCGCTCCTCGATCAGCTTCTCGAGGTTCAAAATCTTCCGGTTCACGTCGTCCCGGTTTCGCGCCTCCGGCGAGCGCTGCAGGTAGCGGCGGTAGAAATGGATCGACTCCTGCGGCTGATCGTTCAGCCGATAGGCCTGCCCGATGTTGTAGAGCATCACCGGATCCCCGTCGATCTCGTAAACCTTCTGGTACTCGTCGACAGCCTCTTGGTACTTGTTGAGGTCGTAGGCGCGCGTCGCCCGTTCATAATGGACCCGAACGTCCTGTTTCTGCTGTGGCGAAAGTTGCATCGCCGACGCTGCCCGCCCCGGCAGAGCCACCACCAGGACGGGGATGAGCGCCGTCACTGCGAGCCCAAACGCACCGCGCGCAAACCCAGAGGGCCGCGCTGGAAAAACGCGAGTTCGCCGCGTCATGGCAGTCAAGTAGCCTTTTATTAATGGAAAGCTAGGACTCAGAGCAAGCTCCCATCGCACACAATACCCTACCTCTGCCTCGTTGAAAAGAAAGACCCTGTTGCCCGCGCCTTTTGATGTACCTTCCGCCTCACCCGCCCAGACCTGGAGGATCGATGCGCTCCCATATCATGCCGCGTAGCATTATGGTTTTCGGAGGCGCGGCCCTGGCCGCCCTGCTCGCTCTCCCGTCGTGCAAGACCGAGCAACCGGCCGCACCGACCACCTGTTGCGATCAGCCGAAGATTCCGGCCGGCATCGCGGCGTTCACCGTCGTCCGCGACGAGGTGACCGGTCCTTCCGATGGTCAAGACGTAAAGTTGCACGTTGCGTTGAAGCAGAAAACGAAGCGCGACGACATCTATTCCGCGCTCCAGTTTCTTTACCGATACGCGATGACCCGCAACACCTTCGAGCCGGTCGGCTTCCTCGGCGCGTTTTACGCCACCGAGGGCGACGCCCAGAACGGTGCGAACCCGCTGGCCAAGATCTGGCGCGATCGCGGCGACAAGGGACCGAAGTGCGAGAACGGCATCCCGCTCGAATTCCCCGAGGAGGTGCAGAAGGCCTTCCTGCACAGTTTGAACCGCGGCGAGGCGGAGGATCTCAACGACACCTGTCACCTCAACGAGAAGAAGAAGGAAACCCATATCGACGACAAGTTCACCCACAAGCCGACGATGAAGATCGACGAGGCCCACCATTCGGTGGAGGTGAGCTACCCGTACCTGGAGACCGGCAAGGACGAGTACGCCAAGACCCTCTCGTTCAACAACGCCATGACCTACTGGGCGGAGTTCCTGACCGCCATGTTCCTCAAGGCGCCCGAGCTGAAGGCGGTCACGTACAACGGAATTCTCGACGATCAGCCGGTCCTCAAGATCACCGTGACCCGCCAGGAGTTCGACCAGCACCTGTCGAACGTGCAGGAGACGATCGCCTCCTACGCGGCGATCACCTTCGCCAAGCTCGGGCTCCACAAGATCGACGACAAGGGCGCGCTCAAGGATCAGGAGCAGCAGAAGACCAAGACCTACAAGGCAGCGCTGTCGTTCCTGCCGAAGGACCACGTGTTCGTCTCGCCCAAGCTCAAGTAGCCCTTGGTCCCGCCGGTGCGGGCGTGATAATTCTGAGCTTTTCCTAGGGGGAGCTCGGAAATGAAGTTCGCGTGCTGAACACGACCGGCAGGCTGAAATAAGCCAATTGTCCGTGCGTATCGACCTCAGACCATTTCCGATCGCCGCTGCGATACTGATCGCCCTGTGGGGCGCAGGCGCGGCGCGCGCGGACCAAGCCAAGCCGGTGGCCGCCGCGCCCGACGCTTCGACGAAGGCCGACGCCCGCCAGCGTTTCGATCAGGGCCTACGGCTGTTCGAGAAGGGCGAAAACGCGGCCGCCCTGGCCGAGTTCCAACGCGCCTACGATCTGATTCCCAACGTTCTGGTCCTCTACAACATCGGCCTCGTATACACGGCGATGGATCGGCCCGTCGATGCGGTCGACGCGCTCGACAAGGTTCTCGACGCCGCCTCCGGTCTGGCGCCGGCGCAGGCGCAGAAGGCGCGACAGGTCCGCGCCGATCAGGCCGCGCGCATCGGAGAGGTGATGGTGGTCACCGACAAGCCGGCGGTCATCGAAGTCGACGGCGTCGAGGTCGGCCGCACGCCGCTCGAACGGCCGCTGCGCTTCTCGAGCGGCGCGCACGTGCTATCGGCCCTGGCGCCCGGCTGCCTGCCGGCTCGCCGCGAGATCACGCTGGCCGGCCGGACGACGCAGACCTTGACGCTGGCGCTGCTGCCGACCGAGAGCAGCAACGCTCACCTGCCCCTGGCGGCCTCCGTTCCCGGCGTCGAGGTGTTCGTCACCGGCCAACGCGCGGGGCTCACGCCGCTGCCCACCAGCGTGGCCGTCGCCCCGGGCACCGCCGTCATCGAGATGCGGCGGGTCGGCTACCGAGAGGCGAAACGGACCATCCAGGTCGACGAGGGATCGAACGGCATCCTGAGCTTCGACCTCGAAGAAGATCCCACCACGCCCGCTTCGCTCAAGGGGGGTCTTCGGGTGACCCCCAGCGAGCCGGGCGCGACCGTCAGCGTCGATGGCGCGCAACGCCCGGATGCGCTCAACGGCGTCCCCCTCGTCGCGGGTCCGCACGCCCTGCGCGTCGAGCGTGCCGGCTTCGTCATCTTCGAGCGCCAGATCGACGTCGGGGCGGGCGCCGAGACCTCGCTGGTGGCGGCCCTGATCCCGACCGCCGAGACCCGGGCCGCGGCGGACGAGAGCGTTCACCTTCGCCATCTGTGGGGCGGATCGCTCATCGCCGGAGGCCTCATCGTCGGCGCCGGCGCTGCGATCTTTGCGATTGCAACCCGGCACGATCTGCCGACGGCCGAAACGACGCTCACCCAGCGGCTCGCCGTCGAGAACAACCCAGCTGAACCCTGCTACCGTCAGGGCGCAGACTACGCCGCTCTCCATTGTGGCGATCTCACGGCCTACGATCAGAACGCCGTCGACTCCGCCAAGCTCAAACGCGATCTGGGCTATGCCGGGATCGGGCTGGGCGTGGTGGTCGCGGGCGTCGGGACCTATCTGCTCGCCACCGGCAAGCGGGGTTCGGAGACCGGCGCGATGTCGGCCTCGTCCATCGGCGTCTGGCGCGATGGCCAGACCAGCGGCTTGACCGTGGGTGGACGCTTCTAGGCAGTCGCTACTGGAACGGGTTGTCCCGGGCTAGACCGGTGTCGGACGCCCGCGTCCGCGCAGGCCGGGGTGGCGGCTCTTCGTTCGGTCGCTCCGGTTTGGCTGCCGGTCGCCGCTGCTTCTTCGCCGTTCCTGTCGCTTCGCCGATCGGGGCGGGCTCTCGGCGCGGCGGCGTTGTGACCACCGGCGCGGGCGCAACGGGCACCGGCGCAACCGGCGGGGCCATGGCCGCAGCCGGCGCGACGGGTGGCCCTCCGGCCATCTGCAGAGTCGGCGGCTGGTGACGGTGGTGGGTGGCGGCCAGCGCCAGGACGACGACGATGACGACCGCCAGACCGGCGGCGGCGACGACCGACCTTGCCCAGACGCGGCGCCGCGGCCCGGGCGCGACCGGGCGCGGAATCTCGGCCGCCGAGGCGCCCAGCGTCGTCGAGACGCCGATGGGCGGTGTGGAGATCGCCAGCGGCAAGGACGAGGTCGCGAAGATCCCTTCGAGCGCGCCGCCCAGCTCGCGCGCGCTCTGCGGCCGTCCGGCCGGGTCTTTCGACAGACAGCGCATGATGAGCTGGTCGAGCGCGGGCGGGATCGTCGCGTACAGCGACGGGGGATCAGGCGCCAGCGTGACCTGCTTGGTCAGGACCTCCATGAAGGTCGCGCCCTCGAACGGCAGCCGCCCGGCATAGAAGCGATAGAGGATGACGCCCATCGCGTAGATGTCGGTGCGGTGATCGACGGCGCGGCCGTGGCATTGCTCGGGCGACATGTAGTGGGGCGTGCCCATGACGGCGCCCGTCTGGGTGGACGACTGATCGGCGGCCGCGACCAGCTTCGCGATGCCGAAGTCGAGCAGCTTGACGAACGGTCGCCCGCGGCGCGGCGTGACGATCCAGATGTTCTCCGGCTTGAGATCGCGGTGGACGATGTTCTCCGCGTGCGCGGCGTCGAGCGCGTCGCAGATCTGCGCCAGGAAGACCGGCGCCTCGTCCAGCGCGAGCGTCCCCTTTTCGAGCCGCGAGCCCAGGGTCGAGCCCTCGAGATACTCCATGACGAAGTAGTGGCGACCGTCGCCGAGCTGGCCGAACGAGAAGATGTCGATGATGTTGGGGTGGCGGATGCGGTTGACCGCGCGCGCCTCGTCGGTGAACCGGCGCACCAGCGCCGGGTCGGCCGAGTACTGGGCGTTCAAGACCTTGATCGCGACCCGTTTCTCGATGACGGGTTGGGTCGCCGAATAGACCACGCCCATCCCGCCCCGTCCGGCCACCGCGTCCAGGCGGTACTCGCCCACGGCGAACCCCGGCGGCAGATCGCCGGCGGGCGTAAGCACGGGCCCCGGCCCCGGGACCGTCGCTGCCACCCCTTTGGCGTTTTCTTCGGCCATCCCCTCCCCGATAGGCTAGCGAAAATGCGGCATCTTGACTACGCCTAGCCCGACGAGGAGGCCGCAGACGCCGACCGCGACCGCGAACAGGGCGGTAATCGTGGAGCGGTTGATGAGCTTTGCGGCCAGGCTCTCGTTGGGCGCGTGCGGGCGCACGAAGACCTGCGCGACGCCGGTGAGGAGCAGGATCGAGCTGCAGACGACGAAGAACTTCGGGAGAAAGACGGCGGCGCTGTTCACGGGCCCTCCCCTTCAGTCTACGCCACGGCGGGCCAGCTCGTCGTAGAGAGCCATGAGCCGCCGCGTGACCGGCCCCGGCACCCCCGCCCCCACCGGCTTTTCGTCGATCGAGGTGACCGGCAACACGCCGCGGGTGGCGCTGGTGATGAAGACTTCCTCGGCGCCCCGCAGCTCGGCCGGGGAGATCCGGCGTTCGGAAAACGGGATCTGGTTGGCGCGGCAGAGCTCGATCGCCTTGGCTCTCGTGATGCCGTCCAGAATTCCGACCGCGGGCGGCGGCGTTCGGACCTCGCCGCCCGACACCAGGAAGACGTTGCTGGTCGAGCCCTCCGCGACGCTCCCGTCGCCCGCGCACAGGATCGCCTCGTAGGCGCGGCACCGCCGCCGCGCCTCGCCCAAGGCCAGCACGTTGTTGAGGTAGTTGCCCGACTTGACCGCCGGATCGATCGCGAGCGGGCTATTGCGGGTGATCGACACGATCGCGACGCTCACCCCCTTTTCGAACATCTCCGCCGTCGGGGCGCCCAGCGGGAACACGATCACGATGAGCTGCGTGTCGTCGACGCTGGCGGGGTCGAGATCCAGCTTGCCCGCGCCGCGGGTCAGGATCACCCGCACCCGCGACTCCGGATTGGCGGCGGCGGCCACGGTGTCGGCGATGGCCCGTTCGATGGTCGCCCGTGGCGGCGCGCGCAGCCCGATGCGCTCCGCGGAGCGCTCCAGCCGGACCAGGTGGTCGCGGGCGGCGAAGAGGCGGCCGTAGGCGGTACCGATGGTCTCGTAGACACTGTCGCCGTAAAGGAATCCCCGGTCGAAGATCGAGACCTTGGCCTCCTCGGGCAGGCAGACCGCGCCATCGATGTGTACGCGTATGGACATGGGCGGGCAGAACCCTAGTACATCGGCGCGGCCTCGGCTATTTTGAACGTCTCGCCGCTCCCGGCGATCGGGCGCGCCAAGGTGGGCCAACCTGAGTTATCTTTCACCGGCCGTCTGAACGAAAACGCCGCCCTGGAGCCCCCTTGAACATTCTGCGCGTCCGCTGTCGGAACCTCGAAGAGTTCGAAGAGCACTACCAGCTCGATATCCCGACCGGCGGCGTTTTCTGTCCGACGACCACGGAGCTGCCGACCGGAACGGCGGTGGTGGTGGAGATGGCCTGCGACGGGCTGCCCAACAAGGTGCTGATCCGCGGCACGGTGACCGCCTGGCGGCCCGCGTTGCCGCGGATGCGCATCCGGGCGGGCGCCACCGTGGCCTTCGAGGCCGACGAGAGCGCCAAGCGCGACTTCGTGATCGAGACGCTGCGCGGCGAGCGACCGGCCACGCTGACCCGCCGGCGCAAGCACACCCGCATCCCGATCGGTATCCCCTGCCGTGTCCGCATCGCGACCGGGGTCGACCTCATGGAGGCGGAGCTCCGGGAGATCAGCGTGAGCGGCGGCCTGCTCATGGGCCCCGTGCAGCCGCCCATCGGCACCGACGTGGTGCTCGAGATCGTACCCCCGGGCAGCGAGGCGTCGTTCGACCTTTCGGGCCGGGTCGTCTACCATGCCGGCCAGAATCAGACCGGCGTCCGCTTCATCTATCGGGAGGGTGGCGGCTCTCGCCGTCTCCGCGAGCTGGTTCGCCGTTTCAAGACACTGTAGTACAGAACGTCTGTCTGATCGGAGGGAGCGACCGATGCGAAAGACCCTGAGCCCAGGACGAACGGCGCTGCGGAGAATGCTGGTGGCGGCTCTATTCCTCGGCTGGCTCGGCTGGGCGGGCGCCGCGCGCGCCAGCCACTACGCCCTGGCGGACGTCCCGCGCATCATCACGCCTGCGCAGGTCGAAAAGCTCCACAAGGGCAAGATCGAGACGACCGAGCAGCTGTTCGACAAGGCCGCCAAGACCAAGGACCGCAAGGTCCTGGCCAAGGCCACCGGGCTGCCGCCGGCCGAGCTCCTGGGGCTGGCCCGCCGCTGCGATCTGCTGCGCATCAAGGGGGTGGGATCCGAGATGGTGCTGCTCCTCGAGGCCGCGGGCGTCAAGAGCACCGCGGAGCTGACCGCCGCGGCGCCGGCCGCGCTCACCGCGGCGATGGAGAGCGCGAACCACACCGCGAAGATCAGCGAGAAGCCCCCCACCGAGCCCCAGCTGGCCGATTGGATCGGACAGGCCAAGAAGCTCCCGCAAGTCATCGAGAGCAAATAGTGTCGCGCCGCATACAGGCCGACCAGACCGAGATCGTCCGCCGATTTCGGTTTTTGCCCGATTTTTGTTAAAGTGGTCGACTTACCATGGCCCCCCCACGTGATTCGCTCGCCGTGTCGGCCCCCGCGGGCCAGATTCCGCCCGGCTCCGTGATCGGGGGCCGATTCCGCATCGAAGGGGTCCTTCAGCAGGACGCCGTGAGCCAGACCTACCGGGCGACCGACGTGAACCGGCGCGGGCCCGCCGCGGTCCGGATCATCCCGATCCGCGCCCTCGGCCCCGCGGCGGCGCAGCTAGAGACGGACATCGAGAACGCCAGCGCGCTGGTCCACAAGAACCTGATCGAGGTCCTGACCGCCGGGCGCGAATCCGATTTCTTCTTCATCGCAACCGAGCTCTTGGACGGCCAGACGCTGCGCGAGTTCATCGACGGCAAGCGGCGCGAGGGGCGCGGGGTCTCCTTCAAGGGCGCCTGCAACCTGATCACCCACGTCGCCAACGGCCTGGAGCGGGCCGCCGGCTTCATGCCCCACGGGGGACTCAACCCGGCGTCGGTGTGGGTCAACAAGGCTGGGCGGGTCAAGGTCGCCGATCTGGGCCTGGCGCGCACCCTGCCGGTCCTGGCGCGCCGGGGGGCCCCGAGCGGCGCGCCCGATACCGCCTACGTGGCGCCGGAAGTGCTCGCCGGAGCCCCGGCTTCTTCGGCGTCGGATGTCTTCGCGCTGGGGGTTCTCCTTTACGAGGTGGTGACCGGCCGGCTCCCGTCGTCCCCCTTTCGGCCGCTCAGCCAGGCGGTGGCCGACGTGCCGCCCGGGGCCGACGCCGTGTTGGCCCGGGCGTTCGCGCGCTCACCCGAGGGGCGATTCGGCTCGCCGATGGAGCTGCGCGACGCGTTGGCGGCCGTGCAAGCCGGCGCCGGCGCCGGAGCCACCGCAGCGGCGGCCAGCCCCGCCGGGGCCGCGGACGGCAGGCATG
>CALAOV010000222.1 GCA_937889515.1 uncultured Myxococcales bacterium
GCCCGCCCGCCGGGTGACGCTGGCCGAGGCGCTTGCGTACGCCCGCGCCCATCAACCGGCGGTCGTCGCGGCGCTCTCGCGGGTGAGGGCCGAGCAGGCGAATGCCGACGTGCCGCGCGCACAGTACTACCCGCAGGTCGGGGTGACGGCCCAGTTCTTGGAAGGCACGGCGAACAACACCACCGCCTCCTATCTGGCGGCGCCGTTCGTGGATCTTCCCCGGATTGGCGGAACCTCCTTCAGTGCCTCGAGCGCCAGCGCCACCTGGAAACCGTCCGCGTCGACGCTGGCCGGCGCCGGGGCGCGGCAGGAGCTCTTCGACTTCGGTCGGATCGCGGCGCAGGCGGCTGCGGCCGACGCCCGTGTGGTCGTGGCCTCCCGGGCATCGGACATCGAGCGTCTCGACATCGAGCTGGGGGGGGAGGAGGCGTTCTTCGCGGTTCACGCGGCGCAATCGATCCTTCAGTCCTCGGAGGACGCCTGGGAGCGTGCCCTCGTCCACAGGGACTTTGCCCAGGCGGGGGTCAAGTCCGGCCTCCGCGCGCCGATCGACCTGACCCGGGCCGAGGCGGATCTGAGCCGTTTCGACACGGGACGTATACGCGCCCGCGGGGGCGTATTGGCGGCGCAGGCGGTGCTGGCCGCCGCCGTGGGCTCGCCGGAGCTGACGCTCGACGCCTCGGACGGGCCCCTTGCGGCGACCGATCTGCCTGCCCTATCGAACGCTCTCCAGATGGCTTCCAACAAGGACCCCCGGCTGCGGCTCGCGATCGCGCGACTGCAGGGCCAGGAGCTGGAGACGCGGGCGGTCGCGGCACTCCTGCGCCCCGATCTGCGTCTTTCGGCGGCCATCTCCGGACGGGCGGGCGGAGCGGCCAGCAGCACCGCGAACGAGGAGGCTTCCGGCAGCGGGACCCTCCCGAACGTCCCCAATTGGGACGCGGCCCTGGTTCTGAGCTGGCCGCTCTTCGACCCGACCATCAACGCGCGCCAGCGGGCCTCGCGCGCGGCGGAGGAGGTCGAGCGCGCGGAAATCGACCTGGTAAAGCGGGAGCTGGTTTCGTCGGTCGAGCGCGCCTACGTCGACGTCGACGTCGGTCGCCGGGCGCTGCCGTCGTTGCGTCACGAGCTCGAGGCCGCCCGCGCCAACTACGCCCAGGCGGAAGCGCGTTTCAAGGCCGGCCTCGGCACGAGCGTCGAGCTCGCCGACGCGGAGGCGCTGCGCATCGATGCCGAGATCCGGCTCGCGCTCGGGGTCTTCGACCTCGCCAAGGCCCGCGCCAACTTCGGTCGCGCGATAGCGGAGGGATTGTGATGCCAGCATCGAAGAACAGGAGGCTTCCCCTCCTCATCGTCGCCGGCACCGCCGCCGTGGTCGTTCTCGGAATCGTGCTCGTCTGGCGCGCCAATTCACACGTCAACAAGACTGCGCTGGCCAGCGAACCGAAGCAGGTCACGGTGGTGGCGGCGCGCACGGCCGATTACCGGCCGTTTCGGCGCTATGTCGGGACCATCCAGCCCTGGGTCGAGGCCAAGATCGGCCCGCAGATCATCGCCGCCTACGCGGACACAGTGCTGGTGCGTCCCGGGGATGTCGTCAAGCGGGGCCAGGTGATCGCGACGCTCGACTGCAGAAACGCCTCGGCGTCGTCGAGGGCGGTCTCCATGCAGGCGCGCGCCATTCAGACCGAACAGGAGGCGCTGTCCCACGAAGCGACACGCCTCGGCGAGCTCAAGGCGGGTGGCTTTGCTTCCCCCAACGAGATCGAAAGGCACGCCGCCGACAGCGCCAGCAAGGAGGCGGAGCTGATGGAGACCCAGGCGAAGATGCAGCGGGCGACCCTGGAAGTGAGCGATTGCATCCTGCGCGCGCCGTTCGCCGGTGAGATCTCGGCGCGGATGGTCGATCCCGGGGCCTTCGTCCGTCCGGGCACCACCGTCGCGACGATCGTGGACCGAAGCAGCGTGCGCGTCGTGGCGGATGTACCCGAAGGAGACTTCGACGTCGTGGGCCGCGGCACGCCCGTCCGGATGCGCGCGCTCGCGACGAAGCAGGACTTGCGCGCCAACATCGCGCGCCTCTCCCCGGCGGCGGACCCGTCGACCCGCACCATGCACCTCGAGATCGATGTTCCCGATCCCGATCGCTCGCTCCCGGTCGGCACGACGGCCGAGCTGACCGTCGAGGTCGGCCAACCGATCCCGGCGACGGAAATCCCCCTGCTCGCCGCGTCAGTTCGCGGCGCCAAGGCCACCGTCTTCGTCGTCGACGGACAATCCGCGCGCAGGGGCGTCTACGCGGTGAAAGGAGAGCGCGGCGGGAACCTGTTCCTCGACCCGCAGTTGGCGGCGGGGAGCCGGGTCGTCACGGAGGGACGCGCCCTGCTCAACGATGGGGATCGGGTCGAGGCCAAGCTGGAGGAGCCATCGCGGGACGAAGCGGCCACGGTGAAGCTCGCCGGGGCCCGCCCGTGACGGGACTGGCACTCAAGAACCCGATCGCGATCTTGATGATCTGCGTCGGGCTGGTGGTGTTCGCCATGGTCGTGACGCCGCGGATGAGCGTCGACACGTTCCCCGAGCTCACACCGCCCGTGCTCGTCGTCGGCACCCTGGCCCCCGGTCTCGGCCCCAAGGACGTCGAGAAGACCATCACCTGGCGCATCGAGAAATACGTGAGCGCGACGCCCGGCGTGGAGTTCGTGCAGAGCACCTCGCGCAACAACCTCTCGGTCGTGTTCGTCTGGCTCAAATGGGGGACCGATCTCAACTCCGCCCAGACCCTGGTCCAGCAGCAGGTCGCCTTCGCGATGTCAGCCGTGCCCAAGTCGCTCGGCGTCCTCCCGCCGTTCGTGCTGCAGTACGATCCCTCGAACGCGCCGGTGATCCAGGTGGCGGTCTCGGGCGGGGGCCTCGGCGGCCCCCAGCTCTACGACTACGCCCTCAACTACATCGAGCCGGTGCTCGAGGGGATCCCGGGCGTCGCGAGCGCCGCGATCAACGGGGGACGCCAGCGCCAGATCAACGTCGTCGTCGACCCGGCCCGGGCGCAGGCGCGCGGCATCACCTCGACCGACGTGGCGGCGGCGGTCGCCCAGTCGAACGCGCTGCTACCCTCGGGCGAGTTCATCTCGCCCAAGTTCGACGCGAACGTCTACACCAACGCGGTCGCCCAGCGGGTCCCAGACATCGGCGACGCGGCGGTCAAGGTCAAGGGCGGGCGGGCCGTGCTCATCAAGGACGTCGCGCGCGTCGAGGACGGGGGATCGCCCGAGACCCAATCGGTCGCCGTGAATGGCAACGACGCGGTCTACCTGAACGTCCTTCGCATCCCGGGCGGCAACACGCTCGAGATCGTCGAGGCGGTCAAGAAGGTCGTGCGCGAGCTGCACAACCTGCCACCGGGTGTCGAGGTCAAGGCCATCTTCGACCAGTCGACGTTCGTGCGAACCAGCTACGACGGGCTCAAGAAAGAGGTCGTGCAGGCGCTGGTGTTGATCGCGCTGGTGATCCTGCTGTTTCTGCAGAGCGTCCGCGGCACCCTGATCGTCTCGGTCGCCATTCCGCTGTCGTTCGCAGTCGCGCTCATCGTCCTGTATTCGGCCGGTCACACGCTGAATGCCTTCACGCTGGGAGGTCTCACGCTGGCCATGGGGCGCCTGGTCGACGACGCCGTCGTCGTGCTCGAATCGATCCATCGCCACCAGCGCCTGGGGATGTCTCCAGCCAAGGCGGCCCTCGAAGGCACGAACGCCGTCGCGCTCCCGGTCCTGGCCTCGACGCTCACGACCATGGCCGTGCTGCTGCCGGTGGTGCTGCTGGCCGGCCTGGCCCGCAAGCTGTTCGTGCCGCTGGCCGTCACCGTCGCGGTCAGCATGATCGCGTCGTACTTCGTCAGCATGTGTGTCACGCCGCTGGCCTGTCGTTTTTTCCTGGCGCACCGCGAGCCCGGGCGATTCGGGCAGCGGATCGCGGCGTTCATCGATTGGGTCGCGCACCGGTACTCGGAGATCCTCCGCGCCACGCTCCCGTTTCGTAAGACCGTTCTCTTGGCCTGCACGGTCCTGGTCGTCCTCAGCGTCTGGATGGCCAAACAGCTCCCCAGCACCTTCTTCCCCGAGATCGACGAATCGATGGAGCGCGTCTACGTCCGCGTCGCGCCCGGCACGTCGCTCGAGGAGGCGACCCAGAAGATCAACGCGATGGGCGCGCTGCTCGCCAAGGAGCTGCCCAAGGACACGGTGGAGCTGGTTTTGACCAACGTCGGGTCGCCCGGAAACGCGCGCAGCGCGATGACCAGCCCGAACGCCGGCCCGCACATGGGTTTCATTCGCGTCGCACTGGCGGACCCCGAGCGCCGCAAGCAGAGCCAGCGCCAGATCGCCGACCAGATGCGCGGGATCCTCAACCGCAACTTCCCCGGCGTGGAGTTCCTGCAGTGGCCCGGGGGACTGGTGGCCAGCGTGTTCTCGAACGGATACATCGCACCGCTGGTGGTCGAGCTGGGCGGCGAGAGCCTCGAAGAGCTCGACGCCCAATCCAAGGCCGTCGCCGAGGTGGCCCGGACGGTCCCCGGCATCCGCGACGTGTACCCGTCGCTGCAGATCGACTACCCGGAGGTGCGGGTCGAGACCGACCGGACCGAGGCGGCGCTGGTGGACGTCAGCGCCCGGACCGCGGCCCAGACCACGCTCGAGGCCACCCTCGGCAACATCAACACACCGAGCGTCTGGATCGACGGCTCGAATGGACAGTCGTACTACGTCGTCACCTCGTACGATGGGCAGGTCGTCGACGACCCCGACGCGCTGGCCCGCGTCCCGGTGCGCATCGGAGACGGTGGCGCCGCCGTGACCCTGGGCGCCTACAGCAAGATCCGCCGCTCGCTCGGCCCCATCGCCATCGAGCGCAACCACCTGCGGCGCGTGGCCCACGTCATGATGCAGACCGAGGGGCGCGACATCGGCAGCGCCGCCCGCGACCTCGAGCAGAAGCTACGGAGCGACCCCCGGACGCGGGACATCGACTTTAGCTTCGTCGGTCAGGTCGATCTGATGCGGACGACTTTCTCGGGCCTCGGTCTCGCCATGGGGCTCGCGATCATGGTCGTGTACATGATCATGGCCTCGCAATTCAAGTCGCTGCGGCTTCCCTTCATCATGCTGTTCACGATCCCAGTCTCCCTCCTCGGGATCGTGCTGGCCCTGGTGGCGGGCGGCCAGGGGTTCTCGATCACGGCCCTCATGGGCGTCCTCATGGTCGTCGGCATCGCGGTCTCGAACGGGATCCTGCTGATCGACGACGCCAATCGGCGTTTCAACGACGGCGTCGAGAAGGTCGAGGCGGTGATCGACGCCGCCCGCACTCGGTTCATTCCGATCGCGATGACCAGCCTGGCGACGGTCATCGGCCTCATCCCGACCGCGCTCGGCCTCGAGGCCGGCACGGAGTCCAATCAACCGCTGGCCCTGGCGGTCGTCGGCGGCCTGACCTCTTCGACGATCCTTTCTCTCTTCCTGGTTCCGGCCATGTTCCTGCTGATCGCCAAGCGGCAGGAGCAGGTGCAGGAGTCGCCCACGCAGGCGGGCCTCGCTGAGGCCCACGGCTGACGGATGGGCCGTTGCAGAGCCCGCGCCGGCAGATGACACCCCGCCGGCGCGGTCGACCCGGGCCTCCCTACTTGATCGGGAAGTACCCGACCTTGGTCACGATCCCCTGCCCCTCGGCGGACAGCACCCAGTCGGTGAAGGCGGAGATCTCCGCCGACGGCTTGGCGCGCACGTAGAAGAACAGCGGGCGCGACAGGGGGTAGCTGCCGTCCTTGATGGTCTTGTCGGCCGGAGCGATCGCCGCCGTCGCGGCGTCCTTCTTGATCTTGAGGACCTTGATCCCCTTGGCGTAGGCCGCGCCGCCGTAGCCGATGCCGAACTTCTCTTTCACCACGGCGTTGACGACCGCCGCGGTCCCCGGCATCGCCTGGGCGCGCGGGGTGTAGTCGGCGTTCTGAAGCACGTGCTCCTTGAAGAACACGTAGGTCCCCGAGCTGTTCTCCCGCGAGTACGGGATGATCTTCGAGTCGGTGCCGCCCAGCTCCTTCCAGGAGGTCACCTTGCCGGTGAAGATCGCCTTGAGCTGGTCCATGGTCAGCTCGTTGATCGGGTTGGAGTCGTTGACGTAGACGGAGAGGCCGTCCTTGGCGACGGTGATCTCGACCGGCGGCGCGCCCGCCTTGTCGGCCAGCTGCTTCTTCTCCGCGTCCTTCATGGCCCGCGACGCCTCGCAGACGTCGGTGGTGCCGTTGATGAGCGCGCTGATGCCGGTTCCCGAGCCGCCGCCCGTGACCTGGATGGTCGTCGCGGTGTGCTTCTTCATGTACTCCTCAGCCCAGCGCTGCCCGAGCACCACCATGGTGTCCGAGCCCTTGACCGTCACCGTCCCGGCCAAGGCCGGCTTCGCGCCCTGCAGAGCGCCCGCGATCGTGACCGCCGCGAGCGCGACCTTCACGCCATTTTTGATTCGCATGTGATCTCCCCTTTTCTCTTTCGTTGTCAAAGCGCGATGGCGAGGCGAAACGTGAGCTCCTCCTCATTCTTGCTGGCGAGGCCCCGGATGAGGGCGGTGTCTCCACCGAAGTGGTTGACGATGCCGTTGACCGTGGCGCGGAAGCGCTTGGAGCGCCAATAGTTGACGCCCAGCTCCCACGAATCGACCTTGGTCTTGGTGCCGTTGCCGGGATTGAGGATGCCACCCAACCCCTGGACGTCGGTGTCCGCCGTCAGATCTTCGTCGAGGTGCTCGTAGCGGAACGCGACCATGAGGCCGTCCTGCGGCGGCTTGACGCCGAACTTCTTGAAGCGGCTGAACGGCTCGAGCCCCTGCTGGTCGCCGATGATGCGATCGTCGCCGATGACCCAGGCCCACAGCTCGCCGTACATCGAATAGCCCTTGAGGTCGGCGCCGCCGACGATGGTTCCCACGCCGGAGGCGGCGACGGTGTCCGCCGAGAGCGGGCTGTCTTTCCAGACCAGCTCACCGCGGGCGCCGTACTTGTGATCGATCGGGGCGTTCACCTCGCCGGCGAACGCCTTCAGTCGGCCGACCTGGCGCAGCTGGGTCGACATGCCACCCATGGGGGTGAACGCGCCGTTGCTGAGGAACGCGAACCCGGCCTGCGTGGTCTGCGAGGTGAACGGGAGCGTGTTGGCGCGATCGCCGGTCCAGAACGATCCGCCGATCTCGACGTCGTGGAGCGGCCCGTCGCCCGTGAACGAGAACGGTGCCACCCAGGCGCGGCCCATCCAGTCCGCCTGATCGTCGATGTTCTTGAAGTTCTGGCCGTCGCCGTTGAAGACGCCCAGCGAGTAGTAGAAGTTCTTGTCGTCGTTGAACCCGTGGATCATCGCCCCGATCTCTTTGTTGTCGGGGATGCCGAACGAGCGGACGGTGATCGATCGCTCCATGAAGTCGAAGTACTTGTCCGAGGTCCGGTTCTCCAGCGTGAAGGGCGCGTCGTACTGGCCCACCTGCAGGATGGCCAAGTTCTTCCAGGGCGCGATCGCGACGTAGTCGTCGGTCGTCGCGAGGTTCGACGGCGCCGCGGGCGCGGCGGCGGCCGGTGGGCCCTGCGCGAAGTCGCCCGCGATCGAGAAGTAGGCCAGGCCGCCGATCCACCCGGTCACCTCGAGGCGGGCGCGGCGGAGCAAGAAGGTGTCGTTGAGCGACTTGTTCCCGGCCACCTCGTTGCGGTTGAAGGTGTACAGATCGGTCTGCAGACGCCCGCTCGGGAAGAGGATGAACCCGTTGTCGGGCGAGCGCAGGAATGGGGTCCCGTCGCTGAACCCGGCCAGCGGCTCGTCGGAGGCGGCTGGCGGCGGCACGACCACGACGGTCGCCGGCGGCGGCAGCGAGATGATGGGGGCCGGCACCATGAGCGGCGCCGGGGGCGGCGTCTCCGGCACAGGCGCCGGCACAGGCGCAGGCGCCGCAGCGGGAGTCGGCGCGCTGGCGGTGCCAGCGAGCTGCGCCTGCTGATTGGCGATGTCGGTCGGCGGCAGCGTCGAGCTCTGTGCACGCGCGGCCGAAGACGCACCGACCAGAAGTACGGTCAGCGGAACGGCGGCGACCAGACGGCGAAAGCGACAGGAACGGGGCTGGGTCATCTCGGTTCTCCTTTTGCCGGGCATCGTGCCCGCGGTGGGTGACATGAGCGTGACGAAGACGAAACGTTTCCGGGAAGTGCGCAATATCCAGGAAATCGCCGGCCTGGTTTGGTCGGTGTCACGGCGATGTCACAGACGCGGCACCTGTTCGTCAAAGCTGGGTGCTCTTATCCACAGGTGACCACGCCCGAGGGCGCCATCGCGATGGCCCGCCAGAAGAGCATCAGCACCAGGATCGCCGTTCCGCCGGTTCGCCCTCCCAAGTTGACGCTCGCGCCGGCGCCGTTCTGGCACCGCGCCGCCGAGTGGACCTTGCGCGGCCTGGCCTTCTCCGCGGTCGTCGCGATCGTCCTCATCCTGGTGTTCATCGCCAAGGAGGCCGCGCCGATCTTCTACAGCGTGGCGGTGCGCGCCGAGGTCACGCTGTCGAAGATGTGGGTTCCGCAGCTCTGGCCCGGATACGACGAGTCGGCGTCGATCTGGCAGCCGGTCTCCGATATCCCCAAGTTCGGCGTCTGGCCGCTGATTCTTGGAACGATCAAGGTCACCTTGGTCTCGATGACGGTCTCGGTGCCGCTGGGCGTGGGTGCGGCGGTCTATCTGTCGCAGTACGCCCGCCCGCGGACGCGCGAGATCGTCAAACCGGTCGTCGAGCTGCTGGCGGGGATCCCATCGGTGGTGCTCGGCTTCTTCGCCCTCATGGTCATGGCCAGCTGGTTCCAGCACCTCCTCGGCCTCGAGTCGCGCCTCAATGCGCTGGTCTCCGGCGTGGCGCTCTCCTTCGCAGTCATTCCACTGATCTTCACCTTTTCGGAGGAGGCGCTACGCGCCGTCCCGCGCAGCTACGTCGAGGCCTCGACGGCGCTCGGCGCCGCCCGCTGGCAGACCATCGCGCGGGTCGTGCTCCCCGCGGCCAGCCCGGGGATCGCGGCCGGCGTCGCGCTCGGCCTCGGACGGGCGGTCGGGGAGACGATGATCGTGCTGATGGCTTCCGGCAACGCCGCCATCATCTCGGGCAGCCTGGTCGATTCGGCCCGCACCATTTCGGCGACCATCGCGGCCGAGCTGGCGGAGGTGGTCTTCGGCGGCGCCCACTACACCGTGCTGTTCTTCCTGGGCACGTTGCTGTTTCTGACCACCTTCTGCATCAACACCCTGGGCGACTGGGCGATCCGCCGGATGAAGATCCGACTGGGGGGATCGGCGTGAGCGCGGCGGCGGGCACCGTCGGCGATCGCGCCGCCCTGGCACAAGCCACGGCCAACCGCACCCGTCGCAACTTCGTGGCCGACGGCGCCATGGCGATCGCCTCGGGCGCCGCGCTGCTGATCGTGCTGACCATCCTGGCCGTGATCCTGTTCGACATCATCCGCCACGGCGTGCCGCGTCTGTCGATCGCGTTTCTGACCGAGGCGCCCCGCAACGGGATGACCGAGGGGGGAATCTTTCCCGCCATCATCGGCATGCTCGAGATGGTCATCCTGATGACCCTGGCGGGCGTTCCCGTCGGCGTCGCGACCGCCGTCTATCTGCACGAGTACGCTTCGCCCGTCTCACCGGTGACCCGCGCGATCCGGATCGCCGTCGCGAACCTGGCGGGCGTTCCCTCGATCGTGTTCGGCCTGTTCGGCCTGGGCTTCTTCGTGCAGTTCCTGGGCGCCGGGATCGACAAGGTGTTCTTCCGTGGCGAAAAGGTGTTCGGGCAGCCGGCCCTCATCTGGGCCGCGCTCACCATGGCGGTCCTCACGCTGCCGGTGGTGATCGTGGCGACCGAGGAGGCGTTGCGCGCAGTGCCCCGCGAGCTGCGCGAAGCGTCGCTGGCGCTCGGCGCGACCAAGTTCCAGACGGTGCTTCACGTCGCCGTCCCGCAGGCCAGCCCCGGCATCTTGACCGGCACCATCTTGGCGGTGAGCCGCGGGGCCGGCGAGGTGGCGCCGATCCTGTTCACCGGGGCGGCCTACTTCCTGCCCCAGCTCCCCAAGCACCTCTCGTCGCAGTTCATGTCGCCGAGCTACCATGTCTACGTGCTCTCCACGCAATCGCCCGACGTCGACGCGACGCAACCGATTCTCTACGCCACCGTGCTGGTGTTGCTGATGCTGACCTTCGCGCTCAACGTCGCCGCGGTGGTGGTTCGCTCGCGGATGCGGCGCCGTTACGCGGGAGCGAATGCGTGAGCGCCAACGGAGCCGCCAAGGTCGAGCCGACGCCCAAGCTCATCGTCAGCGATCTGGCCGTTTTCTACGACAGCAAGAAGGCGATGGGCCCGGTCTCGCTCGACATCGTGGGCCAGCACGTGACGGCCTTGATCGGCCCGTCGGGCTGCGGCAAGTCGACTTTTCTTCGCTCGCTCAACCGCATGAACGAGCTCATCCCGGGGTGCCGCGTCGAAGGCAGTGTGAAGCTCGACGGCGATCCGATCTACGGTCCCGGAATCGATCCGGTCGCGGTCCGCCGCCGCATCGGCATGGTCTTCCAGCGCTCGAACCCGTTTCCCAAGTCGATCCAGGAGAACGTCGCTTACGGGCTGCGCATCGGCGGCATCACGGACGCGAGCGACATCGCCGGGCGGGTCGAGCGAGCGCTCACTCAAGCGGCGCTGTGGGAGGAGGTCCGGGACCGCCTCCACGAGAGCGCGCTCGGCCTTTCCGGCGGGCAGCAGCAGCGCCTCTGCATCGCGCGCGCGCTGGCGGTCGAGCCCGAGGTGCTGCTCATGGACGAACCGGCCTCGGCGCTCGATCCGATCGCGACGGCGCACATCGAGGAGCTGATCAACGAGCTTTCGGCCAACTACACGGTCGTGATCGTGACACACAACATGCAGCAAGCGGCGCGGGTCGCCGACTACACGGCGTTCTTCTATCTGGGCGAGCTGGTCGAGTTCGATCGGACCGACGTCATTTTCACCAAACCCAGCAACTCTCGGACGGAAGACTACATCACGGGCAGATTTGGGTGACATGGATGATTAGAGCAAACACCTCACGCGAGCACACCAACCGCGAATACGAACAGGAGCTGCGCCGACTGCGCGAGCAGCTCTTGCTCATGGGCGCCAAGGTGGAAGAGATCATCAACGGCAGCATCCGGGCGCTCATCGACCGGGACAGCACGCTGGCGGAGCAGATGATCGCGGTCGACCGGAAGATCAACCAGCTCGAGATCGCCATCGACGAGCTGTGCATGCAGGTGCTGGCGCGCCGGCAGCCGGTCGCCTCCGATCTGCGTTTCCTGACCACGGCGCTCAAGCTGGTCACCGACCTGGAACGCATCGGCGATCTGGGTGTCAACATCTGCGAGCGGGTGCTGGAGCTCAACGGCGAACCGCCGCTCAAGCCCTACATCGATCTCCCCAACATGATGCGCGAGGTCCAGGAGATGCTGCACGAGGCGCTGGACGCCTTCGTCGCCGCCGACGTCGAGCGGGCCCAGCGCGTGATCGCGCGCGACAAGAACGTCGACGCCTACTACACCCAGATCTTTCGCGAGCTCCTCACCTACATGATGGAAGACCCGCGCAACATCTTCCGGGCGACGCGCCTGCAGTCGATCGCCAAGTACCTCGAACGCATCGGTGATCACGCCACCAACCTGGGCGAGCTGGTCATCTTCATGGTCAAGGGCAAGGACATCCGCCACGCCGGCAAGCTCAGTGACGCCGGATAGACGACACACAACTTCGGGAACCCTGGGAGGTTCCCGCACCCTCCCGCGACGGGCTCGGTCGGGCAAGGCCCGACCTCCCCCACGCGATCTCCTGCTACCATTGACGCGTAGGTCGTGCGGCTCGGGGACGCAGAGAAACGGGCGCTGACGGAGGACGGATACGTCATCGTTCCGGGCCTGGTGCCGCGGGCGCGGGTGGACGCGGCGCTGCAGGCCATCAATGGCTCGCTGGGCGAGCAGGGGATCGCCAGGGATCAGATCTGGACCTTGCGCGCGCAGACCTTCTGCCCCGAGCTGGTGGGCGCGCCTCCAATTCTGGATCTCTACGCGGCCACGCCCCTGCCGGCGCTGGCCGAAGCCGCGCTGGGCGCCGACAACGTTCCACCGCCCTCGACGGGCCAGATCGCGCTGCGCTTCCCGCAGCCGCTCGCGGAACCGCGCGATCCCTACCCGCACATCGACGGCATGCCCGGACCGCTCAACGGCGTCGAGCCCGGAACGCTGCATACCTTCACGGCGCTCGCGGCCGTGTTCTTGAGCGATTTGCCGGCGACGTTCCAGGGAAACTTCACGGTCTGGCCCGGAACCCACCGGGTGCTCGAAGCGCACTTTCGCGCGCACGGCACCGACGAGCTTCTGGACGGTTTCCCGCGGGTCGCGATGCCGCCGCCGCGCCAGTTGATCGTTCGAGCGGGCGACGTCCTGCTGGCGCACCACGCGCTCGCGCACGGCGCCGCGCCCAACCTCGGCCCCCACGTCCGCTACGCCGTCTTTTTCCGGCTCTCCCACCGGAATCACGACCCGGGCTCGACCACCTCGCTCACCGACATCTGGCGGCACTGGGAAGGCCTCGCCCGCCCGCAACCTTGATCGGCAACGCCGACACGGGCCAAGAACAGTCGCCTTTCTCTGCGGCCTCGCGTCGTGGTAGCTCTGCCAGCTATGCGCAAGCGCCTGATTCGCCTCGCGGCCTGGGCCGTCACCGCCGGCCTGCTGGTGCTGCTGTTCCGGCGTATCTCCGTGGGCGAGGTCATCGCGGCGGCGCGCGGGGCCGCCGGCTGGACGGTCCCGGTGGGGCTGGTCGGCGCGCTCGCGATCTATCTGGCCGATTCGTTCGCCATCTGGAAGACCTTCGGGTGGTTCCTGGCGCGCCTCTCGTTCGTCGACGTGCTGCTGATGCGCGGGGCGACGTATCTGCTGGCCGCCATCAACTACAACGTCGGCCAAGGTGCGATCGTCTACTTCGTCCACCGGGTGGCGGCGGTTCCGGTCATCCGCGGCGCCGCCACCGTCCTGTTCATCATGGGGATCAATGTGCTGGCGCTGCTCTTCCTGGCTACCTTCGGCCTGGCCGCCGCGCCGGCCGTTCCGCACGCGGTGTTCATCATCGTCGTCGTCGCCTACGCCGGTCTCGCCGTCTACATCGTCGCCGTCGCCGCCAAGCCCCGCTTCTTGGCGTCGCGTCCGCTGTTTCAGGTTCTGCTCGGCGCGGGCCTGTCCGGGCACGCCCGCGCCCTGGCCGTGCGGCTGCCCCACATCGCCACGCTGCTCGCCTTCCAGATCTGCATGCTGCGCGCGTTTGGCGTGGCGGTGCCGGCGGTCGACGCGGTCGCCGCGCTCCCGGTGGTCTTCTTCATCTCCGTCCTGCCGATCTCGGTGCAGGGGCTCGGCACCTCGCAGGCGGTGATGGTCTTCTTCTTCGCCCGCTACGCGCCGGGGGACTCCCACCATCAACAGGCGGCGGTCCTGACCGCCAGCTTGGTGGCTCAGGCCCTGGCGGTCTCGTTCCAGGCGGTGCTCGGCATCCTCTGCCTCAAGAGCCGGGTCGGCCGCGCCCTGGAGGCCTCCGTCCCCGCACCGACGCCGCTAGTCTAGGCCCAGGCGTTTGTTGACGGCCGCCAGCTCCTCGCCGACCGCGAAGTTGATCATCTCGACGACGGTGGTGGTGGCGCGCGCGGCGGCCAGCAGCTCGTCGGGGGGCTGCATCACCGCCGCGGCCAGCTGGCGATCCGCGCGCGCGAGGTGCTCGAACACCCCCAGTACGTCCCCCGAAACCACCAGGGCCGCCCGATAGCCGGTGTGGGTGATCCCGGCGCGCCATCGCTCGCCGTCGAAGACGCCGCTGTCGCGAAACGACAGCGCCGCCTGCTCGAAGGCGCGCCGCTGGCGCCGGGGGAGCATGCGCGTGATCTTCTGCGCGACGTCGTTGAGCTGCTCCTCGGGCAGGATTCCCCGTCCGTAGTCGGGGAACATGGTCCGCACGCCGGCCGCGACCAGCAGACCCAGGTCCTTGGCCGGAATGCGCCCAACCCCGTGCGTGCCGGCGCGTAGGTGCCCGAGCTGACGGCCGAGCTGCAGGTAGGCCTCCTGCCGCGGCATCGACGGAAAGGTCGCCGGCAGCAGCAGCGCGGGCGGCGGCCCGGCTTCGATCTCGACCTGCGTCGCGATGGTCCGCGCCGAGTAGACGTCGAAGGTCTCTTCCACGCCGAGCAGCACCGCGACCCGGCTGACCAGCGCGCGCAACGGGTCCTCCGAGCGGGCGGGCAGGCGATCCTGCTTGGTGACGCCCCAGTCCTCCAGCGCCAGGCCATAGAGGCGCGGCAACACCTCGGACATCGCGGCCAATAGGGCGGTGGCCGGGTGGCGCGCGTCCGGGTGGCGCACGATCGACTCGAAATCGGCGCCGGAGACGGTTCCGACCGCGTCCGGCGTCCAGCGCAGGCGGGCGTCCCGGGTCGCGCGCGCGTCGGCCGCATCGGTGAGCCCCAGCGCGACCAGCGCGGCCCCTACCCGGGAGGCGCGCCGCGGCTGGGCGCCCCGCAGGCACAGGCGCCGCAACGCGCGCAGCGAGTCGACCCGCAGCGGCGCCAGCTGCAGAAGCGCCAGGTGCTCGGCGATCGCCTCGGGCACTCGGTCGGCCGCCTCCAGTACCCGTCCGAGCTCGACGCGCGCCCCGACGTCGTCGGGCGCCGCGGTGACCACGGTATGCAGCTCGTCGACGGCGCGCGCGCTCGAGCCGAGGGGGCCGCTCCACAGGGCGGCCAGCCGGATGCGTCGATCGCGCGCCGTGGGCGCGACCTCCAGATACCGGCCCAGCGCCGCCGCGAGACGCGACGGCTCGTCGAGGCGGGTGAGCAAGCTGTCCAGGCGATCCATGCCGAGGTCGTGGTGCGGCTCGAGGGCCAGCGCCTGCTCGAAGGCGTCGGCCGCCCCCTCCGGATCCTCGGCCGAACCCGCCAGAAGCTCTCCCAGGGTGATGAGATGACCGACCCGCGCTTCGGTCTGGACCTCCACCGTCGCCAGCCGACGCAGCGCAATCGCCGCGCCCACGTAGTCGCGCTGGCGGGTCAGCCCCCGCGCCAGGCCGGCCAGCGCGCCCAGCTCGTCGGGCGCCGCGAGGAGCGCGTTCCGGTACGCTTCGACCGCCTGTTCACCGTCGGCCAGTGCCCGCTCGGCGACGTCGCCGATCCGCACCCAGGCGGCGCTCACCGTCTTCGGATCGGCCGAGGCGGCGATGGCCAGCCGGTAGGTCGCGATCGCC
>CALAOV010000223.1 GCA_937889515.1 uncultured Myxococcales bacterium
CCACGTCCTCCACCGGGATGAGCGGCCGCGGCGCCCAGCGTCGAGGCGACGGGCGACGACGACGCGGGCGGGGCCCAGAGGCCGGTCAAGCCCAAGCCCCGCAAGAAACATGGCGACGACGACGACGACAAGGGCGGCAAAGACGACGACGCGGGCGGCGGCCAGAAGGGGACCTTCTTCCTCGGCCTGACCTTGGGCAGCGGCGCCGGCATCGCGAGCGGCTCCGGACACATGGACCCCACCAACGACAAGCTCGCCTCGGCCGGCTTCGCGCCCGGCCAGCTCGGACAGATCAAGCCCGAGATCGGCTTCTTCGTGACGCCGACGACGCTCCTGTCGATCGCCGGACGCCTTCAGTACGTCACCGGGCTCAACGGCGAGATGAAGTGCGGCGCCAACGGGACATCCGCCTGCTCGCCCCTGACGACCGCGGGCGCGGTGCTGTTGCGTGCCACCTTCCTGCTCACCGACGGGCCATTCCGATTCACCTTCGGCGGCCAGATCGGCGGCGGCTACGTCGCGCACGCCCAGGTCTTCCCCCTCAACACCCGATGCGGCGCGAATCAGTCGACCCAATGTGTCGACGCTCTGCTGGGCGGTCCCTTCCTGATCGGTCCGACGACCGGGTTCTTCTACGAGGTCGGCGACTCGGTGGATCTGGTGGTCGGCGTCAACAGCGAGATCGGCGCCCCGAAGTTCACCGTCAACTTCGACGTCGACCTGGGAATCGCCTTCCGTCTTTGACCGCGGCGGTCTGACCGCGGGGGTATGATCGCCGCGATGCTCTATCGCGGCGTGCACGCCACCATCGGCCGGACCCCGCTCTGCGAGATGCGGCGAATCGCCGCCAACGGCGTGCGCCTTCTCGCCAAGCTCGATCTGCGCAATCCCGGCGGAAGCGTCAAGGACCGCATCGCCGCGGCGATGGTCGAGGACGCCGAACGGAGCGGGCTGCTCGCGCCGGGCGGGACGATCGTCGAGGCGACCAGCGGCAACACGGGCATCGCGCTGGCGCTGGTCGCCGCGACCAAGGGCTACACGCTGCAGGTGACCATGCCCGAGCGGATGTCGAAGGAACGCCTGACCCTGCTCCGCTATCTGGGCGCGCGGGTCACCCTGACACCGGGGGCGCTCATGCGCGAGGCGGTCGAGAAGGCCGCCGAGCTATGCCGTGAGATCCCGGGCGCGCTCGCGCTCGATCAGTTCCGCAATCCCGCCAACCCGGAGGCCCACCGCGAGACAACCGCGCGGGAGATCTGGGAGGACGTCGCCGGCGAGGTCGACGTCTTCGTCGCCGGGGTTGGGACCGGCGGCACCATCACCGGCGTCGGCGAGGTACTCAAAGCCCGCCGTCCGGGCGTGCGGATCGTCGCCGTCGAACCGGCCGGCGCGGCCGTGCTGTCCGGGCAACGCGCCACCAACCACATGATCCAGGGAATCGGCGCCGGGTTCATCCCGCCGCTCCTCAACCGCGCCGTCATCGACGAGGTGGTCGCCGTTGGCGACGAGGAGGCCTTCGTCCATGCCCGCCGCCTGGCCCGCGAAGAGGGGATCTGCGCCGGCATTTCGTCGGGCGCCACCCTGTCCGCCGCGTTGAAGGTCGCCCGCCGTCCCGAGCTCGCCGGCAAGACCATCGTCTTCATGGTCTGCGACGGCGGCGAGCGCTACCTCAACGGCCCCCTCGTCTCCGAGTTGCTCGGCGGCTAATCTACCGCGTCGTCCTTCATGCCGTGCATGAGGCGCGCCTTGACCCGCGCGGCCTGTCGATCCTTGTACTTGTCGTGGCTGTTCTCGCCGCGCTCGTTCTCTTCGGCGGTGCGGACGTCGATGATCTGGAACTCGGTCAGCACGAAGACGATGGTTCCGTACTCGGCGAAGATCGGATCGTCGGGGAGACGACAGAGGTACTTGTCGATGCGCACCGGCAGATCGCCCACGAAATTGATCACCCGGTATCCGGGCCCCGAGAACTCGTTCAGCGGCGAGGGCTTCTTGTCCGCGGCGATGGCCGCCAGATCGGTGATGTCGGGCAAGAACCGCTGGAGCGCGGGCGAGCGTCCCAGGGTCTCGCGAATCTTGACGATGTCGTTCACCGACTGCCCGGGGATCACGTAGTTGAACGGAACCAGCCGCTGGGTGAGCTCCCGCAGCACGAACACCAGCTGCTCCTCGGTGTTGGTGATCATGCGGAAGCGCAGGTTGTCGTAGACGTCGGCGGCGATCGACTCCTTCTTGGCCAGCAGCTTGGTGATGAGGCTGTCGGCGTGCTTGCGGCTCCACTCGAACTCCACGACCGGACAGCCGACCGCCTTGATCTCCTCGACGGTGCGCAGCACCTTCTCCTCGACCAGGTGGAAGATCTGATCGTCGGAGACCGGCAGCTTGGTCAGAAGCTCGCGACCCGCCAGGTGATGCATGACGTGCATGACCTTGAGCACGACGCAAGCCAGGGTGCGCCGGCGGCCCTTCTGCGAAGCGATGAGCAGCAGATCCCGCGGCGGAACTCCGTGCGCGACCTCGTCGGGGATCTGCAGCCCCAGGTGGCGCTCGAGGTACTCGACCGCGGCCGCCCGCAGCTCGCCCAGCCGCCGCATGTCGTGCGCGTCGCTGGGGTCGAATTCGTTGACCCGCAGGAACCGGTCGACCTCGTCGCGATCGGTAAAATACAGCCGGTGCCAGTCGATGACCGACCCGCCGCGCAGGAGGTTCCTGATCGCGGTCAGATCGCCGAGTGTGAAGTCTTCGTAGCGGACGGGCCGCATGGCGGCCGGAATCTAGGTTGACCGCCGAGTAACCGCCAGCCGAATCAGCGTCCGCGTCTGGCCGGTGAACCGCGACCGAGCGAAATCGTGGCCCAAAACAGGGCACAAGCGAACGATCCCATGACCAGGCTGCCGACGATTGGAATCATACTTTTAACTACATTAGATCACCTGTAGGTCTTGTCAAGAAATGGGGTCCCCAAGGCTGGTAAAACCGCTCCCGCGAAAAGGCAGCCTGGGAAAAGACCGCGGGAAAAGACTAAGATGCCGCCGTGAAACCGGTCTCGAGCACGCGCGCGGTCGTCGCGGCGCTGGCCCTATTTGCCCTTTGCTCCCGCGCGGGGTCGGCGCTGGCCTCCCCCGCCTCGGAAGCGGCGTTTGCCGAGGGGCAGACCTTGATGAGCGCCAAGCACCTGCCGGAGGCCTCGGCGAAATTCGAAACGGCGGTGGCGGCCGATCCCAAGTTCGCGTCGGCCTGGTACGCGCTGGCGGTCGCGCGCCGGCGTCTCGGCCAGTGCACGGGCGCGATCGCCGCCTACCGGCGCTATGCCGCCCTCGCGCCCGACGAGCCCGAGCCCTACTACGGCCTCGGGCTCTGCCTTCGCGACACCGGCGACAAGGCGGGCGCGATCGAGGCGCTCAAGCACTACGTGGCCATCGAAAAACGGCCCGCCTCGGAGCGCTGGGTCGACCATGCGCACGGCGTGCTGGCCGAGCTGGGCGCCCAAGGAACGGCGCCGGCCGAGAAGGCGGCCGTCGGTGGCGACGCGGCCGTCGCGGCCAAAGGTCCGCCCAAGGGCGCCGCGGGGGCGTCGCCCAGCTCGCCTAGCTCGCCCACCTCGCCCGCCAATCCGGCCTACGTCGAGGCGCAGGCGCTGCGCGATCACGGGCACATCGACGAGGCGATCGCGAAGTTTCATCAGGCCATCGCCGCCGACCCGCGCCACATGGCGGCCCGTGCGGCGCTGGGGGAGCTGCTGCTCAAGATCCGGCGCGACGACGAGGCGATCGAAGTCTTTCGCGCCGCACTCGACAAGAACGCCGGTTACCCACTGGCCTGGTACGACCTGGCTTTTGCTTTCCGCGCACGCGGGAGGTCGGCCGAGGCCGTCGACGCCTACCAGCATTACATCAAGCTCCGCCCGACCGATCCGGATGCCTACTACGGCCTCGGCCGCGCGCTCCAGCGCCTCGGCCGGAAGGCCGACTCGCGCAAGGCCTACGAGACCTACGTGTCGATGGAGCGGCGCCCCAGCGAGAAGCGGTGGGTCGAATCGGCGCAGACCCAGATTCAGTTGCTGGCGTCCGCCGCGCCGTAGGCCCCCATCGGCAGCTCGAGCGTGAACGTGGCGCCGCAACGGGGCTCGCTCTCGACGGACAGGGAGCCGCCGTGCGCGACCGCGATCTGCCAGCCGATGTAGAGGCCGAGCCCGAGGCCCCCCACCCGGTCGCCGCTGGCCAGTCGCTCGAAGGCGCGAAAGATTCGGTCCTGGTCGGCCCGCGCGATCCCGATACCGGCATCCTTGACCCGCATCCTGAGTCGACCGGCCTCGACGCCGGCCGAAAGCGCGATCGGTCGGCCCATCCCGTACTTCATCGCGTTCGAGAGCAGATTGGTCACCACCTGCTCGATCCGGATCCGATCCCAGGTCCCAACGATGGTGGCAGGAACCTCGACCCCGATCTTCGAACCGATCTCGGTCGACTGTTCTTGCAGCCGCCCGACCACGTCGCCCACCAGATCGGCGAGCGCCACCCGCTCGAGGCGTAGGGCCAGGCGGCCGCCCGTCAACCGGGATACGTCCAGCAGATCGTCGACCAGGACACCCAGGCGATCCGCCGTGGTGTTCGAAGCGGCGATGGCCCGCACCAGCTTCTCCACGTTCGGCCCTTCCGCCGGGGAGAGCAGGTCGCCGAGTCGCATGGCCGAGCCGAGCCGCAGCTTGAGCGCCGTGAGCGGCGTCTTGAGTTCGTGCGAGGCGATGGAGATGAACTCGTCGCGGGCCCCGAGGGCGGTGCGCCGTTCGGCCAGCGCAGCGCCCAGCGTCAGCATGCTGACCGCGGTGACCGCCATGAAGCTCTGCACGAGGAGCAGCCGGTCGTGTGTCGACTCGGTCGCGAAGATCCCGCCCCCGGCGGCGGCCCCCGACACGGCAATGACGGCCACCACGACCAGCGCGGCGGTGACGCCGCGTTGCTCGAAGCGCAACGCCGCCCAGATCAGCAGCGGGACGATCGGGTAGGTGCCGCGCACGATCCCGTGAACAGCTTGATAGCCCATGGTGTGGCGGAAGAAGACCAGGCTGACCAGCGTGATCGCGCCCAGCAAGAGGCCCCCTTCGACCCAGCGTACGGGGAAGCGCGAAAGCCGCGACGTCTTCGCCCAGGTGAAGATGATCGGCGCGATCAGCAGGCTTCCGAGCACGTCTCCGATCCACCAGACGGTCCAGAAGGCCGGATAGCTCTCGCTCAAGCGCACGCGGCCCAGCACCGCGCCGAGGAGACCGAAGGTGGCGCTCACGGTGGTGCTTCCGAGGGCGGCGACGCAGACCAGCAGCAGCACGTCCCGCAGCCGTTCGAGGCGACTATCGAATCCGAGGCGGCGCAGCAGGACCGCCCCGATCACCGCCTCGAGCGTGTTCCCCGTCGCGATGATGAGGGCGCTCCAGATCGAAATCCCGACCGAGGCGTTGACGGCAAACGCGGCCAGGAAGATAGCCGGCCAGAGCCGCAAGCCGCGCAGCGTGAGCGCCGCCAGCGCGATGCCGGTCGGTGGCCAGACCGTGGTCGCGATGCCGCCCAGCGCGTCGAAAGAGAGCCCCAGCCGCGCCGTCGTCGCGTAGACGACGAACAGCAGCGCGATCTCGAGTCCTTGGCCTGCCAGGCGACGGAACCCGACGGACATAGCCCCAAAAGATATCAGGAAGCGCCCCGGAAAATTGGAGGCGCCCCCGATCGAGACTACTGCGATTGAGTCTTCGCCTCCGCCCCGCTGGGCGTCAGCTCTTCGGTCCTTCGGTGTACTCGGCGTCGATCACGTCGTCCTTGTGGTCGGCCTTGGCGTCGGGGCCGGCCCCTGGGGCGGCGGCGCCATCGTCGCCGGGAGGTGTCTCCGGACCCCCGGTCGCGCCGGCGGCGCTGCGATAGAGGGCCTCCGCCATCTTGTGCGACGCCTTCTGCAGCCGCTCGAACGCGCTCTCGAAGGACTGCGCATCCTTCGGATCGCGGTTGCTCTCGACCGCGTCCTTGGCGTCCTTGAGCGCCGCTTCCAGCTCGGTGCGATCGCCCTCCGCGATCTTGTCGCGGTTCTCGTCGAGATGTTTCTGCACCTGGAAGGTGAGCGACTCGAGCTTGTTGCGCGCGTCGATCGCCTCGCGGCGCTTCTTGTCCTCGGCCTCGTGCTCCTGGGCGTCCTTCACCATCCGCTGGATCTCCGCCTCGGACATCCCCGACGACGCGGTGATGGTGATGTGCTGCACCTTGTTCGAGGACTTGTCCTTGGCCGACACGTTCACGATGCCGTTGGCGTCGATGTCGAAGGTGACCTCGATCTGCGGCACGCCGCGCGACGCCGGCGGGATTCCGTCGAGGCCGAACTTCCCGAGCAGCCGGTTGTCACCCGCCATCGGGCGCTCGCCCTGGAACACCTTCACCTCGACCGAGCTCTGGTTGTCGGCGGCGGTCGAGAAGACCTCGCTCTTCTTGGTGGGAATGGTGGTGTTGCGGGGGATGAGCGTGGTCATGACACCCCCCAGCGTCTCGATCCCCAGCGACAGCGGCGTGACGTCGAGGAGCAGCATGTCCTTGACCTCGCCAGACAGCACGCCGGCCTGCACCGCCGCGCCGAGCGCCACGACCTCGTCCGGGTTGACGCCCTTGTGGGGCTCCCGGCCGAAGAAGTCCTTCACCAGCTTCTGCACCATCGGGATGCGGGTCGAACCACCCACCAGCACCACCTCGGCGATGTCGGCCGGTTTCTTGTTCGCGTCGGCGAGCGCCTTCTTGGTCGGCTCGATCGTGCGCTGGACCAGGACGCCCATCATCTGCTCGAGCTTCGCGCGCGACAGCTTGATCTGCATGTGCTTGGGCCCGCTGGCGTCGGCGGTCAAGAACGGCAGATTGATCTCCGTCTCCGCCACCGAGGACAGCTCGATCTTCGCCTTCTCCGACGCCTCGCGCAGACGCTGGATGACCATCTTGTCCTTCGAGACGTCGATCCCCTGGTCCTTCTTGAACTCGGCCACCAGCCAATCCATCACGAGCTGATCGATGTCATCGCCGCCCAGGTGGGTGTCGCCGTTGGTCGAGACGACCTCGACCACCTTCTCGCCGACCTCGAGGATCGAGATGTCGAAGGTGCCCCCGCCGAAGTCGTAAACGGCGATCAGGTGATCCTTGCTCTTGTCGAGGCCGTAGGCGAGCGCGGCCGCCGTCGGCTCGTTGACGATGCGCTTGACGTCGAGCCCCGCGATCCGGCCGGCGTCCTTGGTCGCCTGCCGCTGGGAGTCGTTGAAGTAAGCCGGAACGGTGATGACCGCCTCGGTCACCTTTTCGCCGAGGTGATCCTCGGCCGCCTTCTTGAGCTTCATGAGCACGCGCGCCGAGATCTCGGCCGGCGTCAGCTTCTTGCCGCGGATCTCGATGGCCGCTTCGCCGTTGGCGTTGCGGATCACCTTGTAGGGCACCCGCTTGGTCTCCTCGGTGACCTCCTCGAACCGGCGGCCCATGAACCGCTTGACCGAGTAGACGGTGTTCTCGGGGTTGGTGATCGCCTGGCGCCGCGCGATCTGACCGACTAGAACTTCACCCTTGTCGTCCCAGGCCACCACCGACGGCGTGAGTCGCCCACCCTCCTCATTCGCGATGACGGTCGGATCTTTGCCGTCCATGATCGCGACGACGGAGTTGGTGGTGCCGAGGTCGATCCCGATGATTTTTCCCATGAGCTGATTTGTCCTTTTTCGCTTGGCGCGTCGATGATTTACGCCGTTCGCCGGCTAACGTAAACACCTCAGATCCCCCGTCAAGCAGATCTGGGTATACTGAACAAATGTTTCATCCGGTGGTGGAGACCTGGCTGGCCCGGCGATTCGGCGCTCCGACGCCGGCGCAGGCCCGCGCCTGGCCCCTCATCGCCGCCGGCAAGGACGTGCTGGTCACCGCGCCCACCGGATCGGGCAAGACGCTGGCGGCCTTCTTGTGGGCCCTCGACCGGCTGGTGGGCGAGGCGATCGCGGCCGGCGGGACGCTCCCCGACCGGACCAGCGTCCTTTATGTCTCGCCGCTCAAGGCGCTCTCGAACGACGTGCGCCGGAACCTGGAAGAGCCGCTGGGGGAGATCAAGGGGCTGGCGGCCGAGCTGGGATACGCGGCGCCGGACATCCGCACGGCCGTGCGCACCGGCGACACGACGGCGCGCGAGCGGCGCGAGTCGGTCCGCCGGCCCCCCCACGTTCTGGTCACGACGCCCGAATCGCTGTTCATCCTCCTGACGTCGGAGTCCGGGCGGCGCGCGCTACGCGACGTGCGGACGGTCATCCTCGACGAGATCCACGCCGTGGCGCCCGACAAGCGCGGCGCGCACCTGGCGCTTTCCCTAGAGCGGCTCGAGGCGCTGGTCGCGACACCGAGCTCGCCAACGCCCACGCGATTGCAGCGGGTGGGGCTGTCCGCCACGGTGCGCCCGCTGGATGTCGCCGCCAAGCTGCTGGTGGGCGACAGGCCGGCGCCCGAGGTGGTGGACGTGGGGCAGCGCCGCGATCTGGACCTGGCCGTCGAGGTTCCCGAGGACGAGCTGGGGGCCGTCTGTACCAACGAGCAGTGGGTGGAGCTCTACGATCGGATCGCGACGCTGGCCCGCGAACATCGGTCGACGCTGGTGTTCGTCAACACCCGCCGGCTGGTCGAGCGCGTGACCCTGCACCTCGGCGAGCGGCTGGGCGCCGACGCGGTCGCCGCCCACCACGGGAGCCTGTCGCGGGAGCGGCGTCACCGGGCCGAACGGCTGCTCAAGTCGGGCGAGCTCAAGGTGGTGGTGGCGACCGCCTCGCTCGAGCTCGGCATCGACGTCGGGGCCGTCGAGCTCTGCTGCCTGATCGGGTCCCCGCGCTCGATCTCGACCGGCCTGCAGCGCATCGGCCGCTCGGGCCACACCATCTCGGCGACGCCGAAAGGCCGGCTCTTTCCGCTGACCCGCGATCAGCTGGTCGAGTGCGCCGCGCTGGTCCGCGCGGCGCGGCGGGCCGAGATCGACGCGGTCTGCCTGCGGGACGCCCCGCTCGACGTGCTGGCGCAGCAGATCGTCGCCGCCTGCGCCTGCGACGAGTGGGACGAGGACGCGCTCTACGAGCTGGTCCGTCGCGCGGGTCCGTACGCGGCGCTGGCGCGCGCCGACTTCGACGCCGTGGTCGACATGCTGGCCGAAGGGATCTCCACCAGCCGCGGACGCGCGGGCGCGCTGCTGCACCGCGACGCCGTCAATCGGCGGTTGCGCGGGCGGCGCGGCGCGCGGCTGGCCGCGCTCACCTCGGGCGGCGCGATCCCCGACAACGCCAACTACGACGTGATCCTCGAACCGGACGGCACGATGATCGGAACCGTCGACGAAGACTTCGCCATCGAATCGATGGCCGGCGACGTCATGTTGCTGGGGAACACCTCCTGGCGCATCCGGCGGGTCGAGCCCGGACGGGTGCGGGTGGAGGACGCGGGCGGCGCGGCGCCGACGATCCCATTTTGGCTGGGCGAAGGGCCGGCGCGCTCGCGCGAGCTGTCGGCGGAGGTGGCGGCGCTGCGGGAGGAGGTGGTCGGCAACTTCGGGAACCCCGAGAGGGTCCCCGCGCCCCCCCGCGACGGACTGCCCTCGGCCGAGCCGAGCTCCCTCCACGCGCTGATGACCGCCTGCGCGCTCGACCGGCGCGGCGCCGAGCTGCTGCGCGACTATGTCCTGGCCGGCGCCGCGGCGCTGGGTGGCGTGCCGACCCAGAACCGGGTCATCGCCGAAAGATTTTTCGACGATGCGGGCGGCATGCAACTCGTTATTCACGCGCCGTTCGGGGGACGCATCAACCGGGCCTGGGGAATTGCGCTGCGCAAACGGTTCTGCCGCTCGTTCGACTTCGAGCTGCAGGCGGCCGCCACCGACGACGGTATCGTGCTCTCGCTCGGTCCCCAGCACAGCTTCCCGCTCGAGGCGGTGTTCTCGATGTTGCGCGCGGGCGACGTCGAGGAGCTGCTGGTTCAGGCGGCGCTGCAGGCGCCGATGTTCGAGACCCGCTGGCGCTGGAACGCCATGCGCTCGCTCGCGCTGCTGCGCAGTCGCGGCGGCAAACGGGTCCCGCCCGCGATCCAGCGGATGCGCGCTCAAGACCTGATCGCGGCGGTCTTCCCCGCTCAGACCGCCTGCCAGGACAACCACGGCGGTGGGACCATCGAGATTCCCGATCATCCGCTGGTGCGCGAGACCGTGCGCGACTGTCTGGTCGAGGCGATGGACGCCGCCGGGTTGCGGGTCGTGCTCGAAGGTCTGGCGGACGGCCGGATCGAAGCTCTCGCCCGCGAGCGACCCGAGCCGTCGGTGTTCGCGCACGAGATCCTGAACGCGAACCCCTACGCCTTTCTGGACGACGCGCCACTCGAGGAGCGGCGCACCCGCGCGGTCAGCGTGCGGCGTGGCTTGCCGGCCGTGGTCGCCGAACGGATCGGCGGGCTCGATCCGGCTGCGGTCGAGGCGGTGGTAGCCGAGGCGCAACCGGAGGCGCGCAACGCCGACGAGCTGCACGATCTCCTGCTCGACGTGGGTGCGCTGCCCGAGTCGGTCGGGCGCGCGCGGGGTTTCGACGATCTTTTCGACGCGCTCTGCGAGTCCCGCCGGGCGGCGCGCCTCGAAGGCGATCCGGTTCACTGGGTCGCGGCCGAGCGCCGATCGCTGGCGGCGCAGGTCTGGCCCGCGCGTCGCTTCGTCCCCGACGTCGTCGAACCACCCGCGCGCCGCGCGGCCGCCTGGTCCGACGCCGAGGGCGCGCTCTGCGAGATCGTGCGCGGTCACCTCCCCTATCTCGGGCCGACCACCGCCGAGCGGATCGGCGCCCGGCTCGGGATTCGTCCGTCCGACGTCGAGGCGGCGCTGGCGCGGATCGAGATGGAGGGCGCGGTGTTGCGCGGCCGCTTCGTGCCGGACGTCGCGGAGGTTGCCGACGTTTCCGCCGCCCCCGAGGTCGTCGCTGCCGGGGACGGCGTTCAATGGTGCGAGCGGCGCCTGCTGGCGCGGATCAACCGGCGGATGCTCGACGGCCTCCGGCGCGAGATCGAGCCGGTGAGCGCCGCCGATCTGCTCCGCTTTCTCTTTGGCTGGCAGGGCGTCCGTCCCGGCGCCCAGTTGCATGGACAACCGGGGCTGTCCCGGGTCATCGCGCAGCTGCAAGGATTCGAGGCCGCGGCCGGCGCCTGGGAGCGCGAAATCCTTCCGGCGCGCCTGGTCGGATACGATTCCGCCTGGCTGGATGCGCTCTGCCTCTCCGGTGACGTCGCCTGGGGGCGACTCGCGGCGCGGCCGGCGGGTGGAACCCCCAGCCGTGCGGCGCCCATTGCCCTGGTCCGGCGGGCCGATCTCCCCTGGCTACTCGCCCCCGAAAACGAGGCCTTCGACCAGGCCGCGCTGTCCGGACCCGGTCGCGACATCCTGGCGTTTCTCGGCCGCAGCGGCGCAAGCTTCCTCGACGAGATCGTCGGCGGCACCCGCCGGCTCCGCGCCGAGGTCGAAGATGGGCTGGGCGAGCTGGTCTCAGCGGGGCGCATCACCGGTGATGGGTTTTCGGGCCTGCGGGCCCTCATCTCGGCGACGCAGAGCCGCGGCGGTGCCCGCACGCGCTGGCACGCCCGCTGGAGCCGGCGCACGGGCGGCGCTGTCGGGGCTGGACGCTGGTCGGTGCTGCGGCGCCGCGGCCAGGAAGAACCGCGCGGCGAAGCGGCGAACGGCGAAGCGGCGAACGACGAGGCGGCGAACGACGAGGCCGCACGTGG
>CALAOV010000224.1 GCA_937889515.1 uncultured Myxococcales bacterium
CGATGAGGCGCTGCCCGTGAACCGTCTCGCGGCGGGGATCGGGATGAGCCCACGCACGCTCAGCCGCTGGTGCCGCACGCATTTCGACGAATCGCCCGCGGAGCTGGTGCGCCGCCTTCGCATCGACGAAGCCCGGCGCCTCCTGGAAGAGACGCCGCTTCCCTTAAAAGACATCACCGCCCGGACCGGTCTGGGGGATGCGAGCACGATGTGGCGCGCCTTCACCCAACGCCTCGGCGTCACACCGGCCGCGTACCGACAGCGTTTCGCGTCCGCCGGCGATGGCGGATCGCCGACCTAGGTCGCGCGCGATTCCGCTGCGCAGCTCGTCGATCCGCGACCGGAGCGTACAAGCGGTAATATCGGAGGCGGTCTCGGCAGATGATCTTCAGGCAGCTCTTCGATCAGGTCTCCAGCACCTACAGCTATCTCGTCGCCGATCGGCAGTCGCGCGAGGCGGTGCTCATCGACTCGGTCTTCGAGCAGCACGCCCGCGACGCCGCGCTCGTCCGCGAGCTCGGGCTCGAGCTGCACTGGGTGCTCGACACCCACTGTCACGCCGACCACGTGACGGGCGCCTGGCTCATGAAGGCGGCGCTCGGAAGCCGCGTCGGCCTCTCGCGGGAATACGGGGCCAAGAACGTCGACCTCCCGCTCGGTCACGGCGACACGATTCCCTTCGGCTCCCACGCCCTCGAGGTGCGCGCCACGCCCGGTCACACCGCCGGTTGCCTGTCGTTCGTCACCGCCGACCGCCAGATGGTCTTTACCGGAGACGCGCTGCTCGTGCGGGGCACCGGGCGCACCGATTTTCAGAGCGGGGACGCGGGCCGCCTCTTTCGATCGATTCGCGAACAGCTCTTCACGCTGCCGGAAGATTGTCTGGTCTACCCGGGCCACGACTACGACGGCCGCACGTCCAGCACGATCGGCGAGGAGCGGCGGCACAACCCGCGGATCGGCGGCGGCGCGCGCGAGGAGGACTTCGTCGGCTACATGCGAAACCTCGGCCTGCCGCACCCCAAGCAGATCGCTGTCGCCGTGCCGGCGAACCTGCGCTCGGGGCAGCCCCAAGGGCAAGGGCAAGGGCAAGGGCAAGGGCAAGGGCAAGGGCAAGGGCAAGGGCAAGGGCAAGGGCAAGGGCAAGGGCAAGGGGATGAAGACCAGCCTTCCGCCCCACCGACGCCCGCGCAGCCCTGGGGTCCGGTCGTCACGACCTACGCCGGTCTACCGGAGATCGCCCCCGAGTGGGTCGCCCAGCACCGCGACGAGATCTGCGTGCTCGACGTGCGCAGCCCGGCCGAATTCGAGGGCGAGCTGGGGCACCTCGATGGCGCGAAGCTGATTCCGCTCGACGACCTTCGCGCGCGGGCCCTCGAGGTGAGCGCAGACAAACCTGTGGTCGTCGTCTGCCAGACCGGCCGGCGGGCTGGCCTGGGAGCCCTAATCCTGCGGAAGGCGGGGCTCACGCAGGTGGCGAACTTGTCGGGCGGCATGGTCCGCTGGCGAGATCTGGGGCTGCCGAGTTAACGGCGGGTTTCGAACCGGTCTGTTCTTCCGGCGATCGCTCGTGGCGGTCCGCAGCGATGATAGAGTCCGGCACTGTGAAGCGGGACAAATGGATGACGGCGATCGCGCTCCTGGGCGTCGTCGTGGGATGCGGATCGAGCGGTGGCACGTCGGGGAGCGGGGGCGCAGGTGGAGGCACGGCGGGCCGCGGCGGCGCGTCCGGCGCGGGCGGCATGGCCGTCGCGACGGGTGAGATCGTCTGGCTGGAAGACGGAACCAGCGAAAGCGTGCCCACGGCGCTGGCCGACCACGCGATGCAGGGTTCGACCGACACCATCGAGATCGCGGGGTCCGAGTTGGTCACGACTGCTCCCCGGACGATCGGCATCCTCATCGGCAGCCCCACGGCGCTCGGTGGGACTTACATGTGCGGCGATACGGTCAACGCCATCGTGATCTCGTACACCGACGGAAGCACGAACGGCTACACGCCGCAGAGCTGCAAGATCACCTTGACGGTTCCACCTCTCCCCACCGACGGAGGCGCATCCGATGGGGGCGCGGGTCACGCGGTGGGAACATTCACCGTCGTCCTCACGGCGGCCGGCGGCATCACCAAGAACCTCACCGCAGGCACCTTCGACATCCCGGTCACCGTCGGAAGCTGATCACGGAGCCCATCCTAACGGTCGTATCTGCCGCCGCCTGGCGGGCGTGGCTGGCGGCGCACCACGGGCGGTTGAGCGGCGTGCTGCTTCGCATCGCCAAGAAGAACTCGGGAACAACGAAGGCGATCACCTATGCCGAGGCGCTCGAGGGTGCGCTGGCCTGGGGGTGGATCGACAGCCAGAAGCGCGCGCTCGATGCGACCGCCTGGCTGCAGCGCTTCACCCCGCGCCAGTCGAAGAGCCCCTGGTCGAAGATCAACCGCGCCAAGGCCGAGGCGCTCATCGTCGCCGGGACCATGGAATCGCCGGGCCTCGCCGAGATCGCGCGCGCCAAGCGGGACGGCCGCTGGGAGCGGGCCTACGACGGCGCGCGCGCCGCGCGGATGCCTCCGGACCTGACCGCGGCGCTCGCGCGCAACGCGCCGGCCCGCGTTTTCTTCGAGGCGCTCGATGGCGCCAACCGGTACGCGATCCTCTACCGCGTGCAGACCGCCAAGAAGCCGGAGACCCGCGCCGACCGCATCGCGCGCTTCGTCGCGATGTGCGCGCGCGGGGAGACGCTACATCCGACCTCTCGGCGATCGGGCAAGTAGCGCACCCTCGCCGGCCGACTCAGATTTCGCGTGTCCCCGTTTTTTCCGCAACCTGCGTTGTGGCATCGTACAGGCGTGAAGAAGGCCGCCCAGCCCACCAAGACGATGAAGAAGCCGGCCGCGCCCAAGAAGTACGAACGACGCGCCGACCTCGGGGCGCCCATCGACGGATTCTTCGCCAAACAGCAGCCCCACCTGCGCCCGATCCTCGAGGAGCTGCGCAAGCTGGTCGAGGAGGCCGCGCCCGACGCGACCTCGGCGATCAAGTGGGGGATGCCGTTTTACACGGTGGGCGGGCAGATGATGTGCGCCCTGGCCGGCTTCAAAGGGGCACGTCAACCTGATCCTCTCCGGGCCGCTCGGCACCTTCGCCGATCCCGGTGGCCTCCTCGAGGGCGACGCCAAGACCGGACGCCACCTGAAGCTCCGCTCGCTCGACGAGCTTCCACGGGCGGCCGTGCGCGGCTGGCTGCGCGCCGCGGCGAGCCGGGCCCGCCAGCCGGCGAAGTAGATCCGCGGCGAATCCTTTTGCCCCCCTCGGTCGTCGTACTCTGTGAATGGGAGGGCCGGCGCACATGAAGCGTTTTCTGATCACCTACACGTTCCGTCTCGATCCGGAGGCCGAAACCGCCTGGCACCGGCGGGTGGGCGAGTTCATCGCCGCGATCGACGGCGATCCCGAGCTGAAAGGAAGAATCAAATACCGCTGCATGAAGGTGAAGGACAGCGCCAGCTACTATCACCTGGCGGAGGTCGCGGACGACGCGGCCGCCAAGGCGCTCCAGGAGCGGGCCTTCTTCAAGAGCTACACCGAAGAGACCAAGCGCGTCGGCGGTGGGGCCGTCACCGTCTCGCCGATCGAGACCCTCGCCGAGACGAAGTAGTCGCGCTTCAGGCGCCGCCGCGGATGCGCGCCGAAAGGAGGTGGCGCCCACCGGGCGGCAGGACGATGCGGCCGTCCCCGACATTGCCGCTTTCGATGCAGACGAAACGTCGGAAGCCGTCCGGTTCCAGATCCGGCAGCGCACGGGCCTTCTCCGGGCCCGGGTTCCAGACCACCGTCGAGGCGCCGCCGGCGATCTCCAGACGGAGCGATCGTGGAACGCCCGGATCGACGAGCGTCAGCGGGCCGGCGCTGTCGTAGACCCGATCGACCTCCCCGACGATGTGAAGCGGCCCGTCGTCCTGACGCCGGCGCGCGCCGCCCGCCACCTTGTCGACGTACCCGCAGCCGCCCAATCCCTCGACCGAGATGGCCGCGATGTCGGAGACGGCGAAATAGGTATGAAGGGCTATCTCGCACGCGAAGGGGTCGGACCCGGGGTTTTCGACCTCGAACGACAGCTGTAGATCGTCCCCCGCGATCACCGTGGTGCGCGCCGTGAACGGGTGCGGAAACAGCGGCGTGGTTTGCGCGTCGGCGCCGAGCTCGAACACCGCGCGCAGGCGTTCGCCCGCCACCTCGTCGACGCCGGCCAGCCGCCAGACCCGCGTGCGCGCGAACCCGTGCGCGGGGAAACCCCGTTCCGTCGGGTGCGGGCCGAACCAGGGAAAACAGATCGGGACTCCGCCCCGCAACGCGGAGCCGACATTCCAGCGCGCCTTCGGGCTGATCCACAACCATTCGCGCTCACCGCGCGGCGCGAAACTCAGCACCTGCGCGCCGTGCAGCGCGACGCTGCAGGTGGACGCCGGCGTTTCGAGCTCGACCACGTCGAGCCCGTTGCGCACGCTCCGCTGCCAGGTCACCGCCACGTCCGTCACCACTTTACAGCCAGAAAAAAGATTGTCCGCCCTGTCGATCTCGCGGACCCTCGTTCGTCGCGTCTGTGAAGCCGAGTTTCGGCTTCGACCCGACGACAAACCGAAAAGGAGGCACGAGATGCGTTTCATGGTGATGGTCAAAGCGAACGAGAGCTCGGAATCGGGCGCCCTGCCGGACCCCAAGCTGGTGGCCGAGATGGGCAAGTTCAACGAAGAGCTGGCCAAGGCCGGCGTGCTGCTGGCGGGCGAAGGGCTCCAGGCGAGCTCGAAGGGGGCGCGGGTGCGCTTTTCCGCCGACAACCAGCGGAGCGTGATCGACGGGCCCTTCTCCGAGAGCAAGGAGCTGGTGGCCGGGTTCTGGCTGCTGGAGGTGAAGTCCAAGGAAGAGGCGATCGAATGGATCAAGCGGTCGCCCCACCCCTTTCCGGGCTCGGTGACCGAGGTCGAGATCCGCCAGCTCTTCGAGGCGTCGGACTTCGGCCCGGCGTAGCGGCGCCGCGGCGCGCACCAGGCCGCAACCTTGCCTGGGCGCGCGATCGCAGCCAGACTCGATCGGGCATGGGATTCCTGGCTCACTGGTTGGTCACCGCCGTGGCGCTGGCGGTCGGCGCGCACATCGTCCCCGGCATCCGGGTCGCGTCCGGCGGGTCTTTGATCGTGGCGGCGCTGGTGCTGGGCCTGGTGAACGCGGTGGTTCGACCGGTGCTGGTGATCCTGACGCTGCCGATCACCGTGCTGACGCTGGGCCTCTTCTATCTGGTCGTCAACGGCGCCGCCTTCGCGCTGGCGGCCTGGCTGGTTCCGGGATTCACGGTGGCCTCGCTCGGCTCGGCGATCGGCGGCGCGCTGGTGGTCAGCGTGCTGTCGTCGCTGATGGGCTGGATTCTCACGCCCCGCCCGCCCAGCGTTTCGGGACGGTCTTGAGCGTGCTCACCCCGACCGCGTCGCACCAGGCCTCGAAGCGCGCCCGCGGAACGCCTCGGAAGGCGAGGTCGTCCAGCGACTCGCGCAGCGGCACGGTGTCGATCAGCGTGGCCAGCTTTCGATAGAAGAGCGCGTCGTCGCGCCGCTCGGCGAGGGTGGCGCCGAGCTGCAGGGCGCCGCGCACCTTGACCGTCCACTGAAACGGCAGCGCCGGGATCGCCTCGATGTGTCCGTAGGCGCCGATCAACAACGACGCGCTCTTGTCGCCGAACCCGGGCAGCCCAGGGATCCCGTCGGCCGTGTCGCCGGTCAGCCCCAGGAAGTCCGGGACGCTGGTGGGGCCGAAGCCGCGCGCGGCGCGGAAGGTGGCCTCGTCGGTCACCTTCTTCTGCCGGCGGTCGACCTGCACCACCCGGTCGCCGCGCAGGCACTGCGCGAGATCCTTGTCGGGCGTCAGGATCCGCACCTGGTCGACGGCGTCCGCGAAGCGCCGCGCCCCGGAGGCGAGCCCGTCGTCCGCCTCGTGCTCGTCCATCGACCAGACGACGACGCCCAGCGCGCGGACCGCCTCTTCGACGGCGTCGAACTGCGCGCGCAGCTCGGGCGGCACCCCTTCGTCGCTCTTGTAGTCGGCGAACAGGTCGTTGCGAAAAGAGCGGATCGGGTTGTCGAACGCCACCGCCAGGTGGGTCACCGCCTCCTCGGGATCGTGCAGCAGCGCCAGCAACGACGACACGACGCCGGCGGTGGCCTTGGCGTCGCGCCCCGACGGATCGCGGTGGTCGGGCCGTGGCGCGTAGTGCGCCCGGAAGAGCTCGTAGGTGCCGTCGACCAGGTGGAGGCGCACGGCCTAATTCTTCAGCCGGTAGCCGCTCTTGAACATCCAGCCGACCACCAGCAGGAGGACCAGCAAGAACCCCGAGGTCATCGCCAGGCTGAGCCCCACGCCGACGTCGGCGGTCTCGTAGAAGCTCCAGCGGAAGCCGCTGATGAGATAGACGACCGGGTTGAACAGCGCGAGCGTGCGCCAGCGGGCCGGGAGCATGTCGATCGAATAGAAGGCCCCGCCCAGGAAGGTCAGCGGGGTCACCACCAGCATCGGGATCAGCTGCAGCTGCTCGAACCCCTTGGCCCAGACGCCGATCACGAACCCGAACAGGCTGAAGGTGACAGCCGTCAGCAGCAGAAAGGCGATCATGAAGAACGGGTGGCGGACCTCGACCGGCACGAAGGCGGTGGCGGTGGCCAGGATGATGAGGCCCAGGCTGATCGACTTGGTCGCGGCCGCGCCGACGTAGCCGAGGATCATCTCGACGAAGGAGATCGGCGCCGAAAGCAGCTCGTAGATGGTGCCCGTGAACTTCGGAAAGTAGATGCCGAACGAGGCGTTCGAGATGCTGGCCGTCAGGATCGACAGCATGATGAGGCCCGGCACGATGAACGCGCCGTAGGGGACCCCGCCCACCCGCGACATGCGCGAGCCGATGGCGGAGCCGAACACCACGAAATAGAGCGACGTCGTGATCACGGGCGTCACGATGCTCTGCAGCAGCGTCCGCACGAACCGCGCCATCTCGAAGCGGTAGATGGCCCAGACGCCCTGACGGTTGAAGCCGACATCGCTCATGCCGGCGTTCCGCCGCGATCGCTCACCAGACTGACGAAGATCTCTTCCAGCGAGCTCTGGCTGGTGCTGAGATCCTTGAACCCGATCTGAAGCTCGCCCAGGCGGTGGAGCAGCGACGGGATGTCCTGCGGCGCCGCGCCGGGCGCCGGCGCCGCGTGCGCGTCGAAGGTGTACTGCAGCTGGTTCCCGTTGGCCGTGAGCGCCAGTGGCCAGCCGGCCAGCGCCGGCGGGAGCGCCGCCATCGGCTCCTGCAAATTCAGCGTCAGCTGCCGCTTTCCCAGCTTTTGCATCAGCTTGGCCTTCTCCTCGACGACGATCAGCTCCCCCTTGCTGATGATGCCGATCCGGTCGGCCATCTCCTCCGCCTCGTCGATGTAGTGGGTGGTGAGGATGATGGTGACGCCGCTTTCGCGCAGCTGCCGCACGAGGGCCCACATGTCCCGCCGCAGCTCGACGTCGACGCCCGCCGTCGGCTCGTCGAGGAACAGGATCTCCGGCTCGTGCGAGAGCGCCTTCGCGATCATGACCCGCCGCTTCATCCCGCCCGACAGGTTCATGATCCGCGTCTCCCGCTTGTCCCACAGCGACAGCTCGCGCAGCACCTTCTCGATGTGGGCGGGATCGGGCGCGCGCCGGAAGAGCCCGCGGCTGAAGGTGACCGTGGCCCGAACGGTCTCGAAGGCGTCGGTGGTCAGCTCCTGCGGCACGAGACCGATCTTGAACCGCGCCGACCGGTAGTCGCGCACGATGTCGTGCCCGTCGGCCACGACCGTCCCGCTCGACGGCGTCACGATGCCGCAGACGATGTTGATGAGGGTGGTCTTGCCGGCGCCGTTCGGCCCGAGCAACGCGAAGATTTCACCCTTCTGGATCTCGAGGTCGACCTTCTTGAGCGCCTGGAAACCGCTGGCGTAGGTCTTGGTGAGGCCGGAGATGGCGATGATCGGTGTCATCGGCGCGCCGCCAAGCTGGCCAACAGCTTCTTGGGCGCGACCGCGCGATAGCTCTCGTCGATCCACTCTTTGAACAGCGCGACGGGCGGCGTTTCGCCCGGCGAAAACTTGGCGGTGACCCAGCCGCTCTTCCCCAGCCCGTAAGCGGTCGGCGTCGCGAACGGGAGCTCGAGCGCCTCCAGCCCGGAATCGGGAAGCTTGCAAGAGATGCCGAACGGCTCGCCGTCGACGCTCAGGTAGGCGAACGTCTTGTCGTTCACGGCCAGATCCAGATGGTCCGCCCAGGGGCTCTTGGTGTGCGCGCCCGGATACCCGAGGCCAAACGCCCGCAGCTCGGCCAGCGCCGCCTTGGGCGTCTTCTTTCCCGCGGCGGTTTTCGCCCCGACGGTCCTCTTGGCAGGCTTGGTTCTTGGCACGGAGCCCGAAGAGATACCGCCCGGCGACGCCTTCGTCGAGGGGAACGCGTGTTACCCTAGATGATGGCCGAACCGGAGCTGGCATGAACATGGGCAAAGCGCTGGTGGCTCTGGTCTCCCTCTCGTTCGCCGCCGCAGGGTGTGGAACCGATCGAGCGTCGACGGACGGCGGTGGAAGTTCCGGGGGCGTCGCCGGTTCCGCGGGTGCGGCCGGAACGGGCGCAGCCGGAACGACAGGCGCAGCCGGAACGACAGGCGCGGCCGGAACGACAGGCGCGGCCGGAACGACAGGCGCGG
>CALAOV010000225.1 GCA_937889515.1 uncultured Myxococcales bacterium
CCTGCCCCACCAACGCGACCTTCTGCTCGGGATTCGAGTCGCCATCTCTACCGACCGGCGCGGTCTATCTGTACAACGGCGCGCCGGGCCTGCCCTTCACGGCCGACTTCGAGATCGACACCACCCAGCACCATTCGGGCAACTCGTCCCTCCGCGTGAAGGAGCTGACCGAGAGCGGCGTGTCGAACAGCGCGTACCGGATGTTGGCTGTGCCGGGAACCTCGGGCGCGTTCTGGGTTCGGTTCTGGGTTCAAAGCAGCATCGACATGGGCGACTCCGTGGCGACGCCGACGGGGCACAACGCGTTCGCGGGCGGGGCGGGCAGCACCGCGGTGAACGACAGCACGTTCCTTCAGTTCGCCGAGGATGTCGGAATCGCGTTCAACTACAGCGACAGTGACCGCTGGCCGACCGGATACGGGCGTCCCTCGGGCGGCGGAACGATCCCCTACATTCTGCCGAAGATGACCTGGGAGTGCGTCGAGATCTCATTCGACAGCACAACGCTGGAGCAGCAGCTCTTCATCAACGGCACGCAACTGATCGACGCCACCGGCTATCCCACCAGCACCGGATCGCCGTTCGCGGTCTTCAAGTTCGGGCTCGAGACCTTCGCCGGGCCGGATCGAAAGATGTGGTACGACGACGTGGCGGTAGCGCCGACGCGCATCGGCGGTTGTTCGTAGTGGAATCGAAATCGATCCGCGTTGCCGCCCTCGCGCTGGCCACGCTGGCCGCGGCGTGTACCGGGAGCTCCAGCGGCACGGGCACCGGCGGCAGCGCGGGCGGGGGACACGCCGGTACCAGCGGCGGCACCGCCGGCACGACCGGAACCGGAAGCGGTGGTACGGGCGCGGGAGGCGCCACGGGCACCGGAACGGCCGGCAGCACAGGCGGCGGAACCGCGGGCGCCTCGGGCGCGGGAACTGCGGGCACGACGGGCACCGGCGGCAGCGCCGCAGGCAGCGGCGGCCATGCGGGGACGGGCAGCGCCGGAACGACCGGGACCGCCGGCACGACCGGCGCGGTCGGGTTCTGTCCGGCGGGCGCGATCTTTTGCGCCGACTTCGAGGAGTCGAGCGGCGTCCCCATGAATAGTCCGATGGGAACCGCGACCTTCGAAGACCCGAGCGAGTATGGATGGACGTTCGGGGGCACGACGATGGCCGCCATGCAGCTGGACACGGCCAGTCCGTACGATGGAAAGCAATCGCTCAAGGTCAACGCGCCGTCCGGCTTCGCCATCCGCACGCTGGCCGTCGCGGTGCCGGCGACCTTCTGGGTCCGCCTCTACATCAAGGGCACCATCGGGGCGCAGGATCACAACTCCTTCTTCGCGGCCGGGACCAGCCCCATCTACAGCAGCGCGAACAACGTCGAGCTGTCGGAGCAGTTTGGCTGCATCCTGCTGAACAAGAGCGATAGCCTCTACCCGACGGGCACGACCTGCGGGGTCAACACGGCGCTCACCGGGACCGACTGGCACTGCATGGCGGCCCAGTTCGACGGCACGACCGGGAACGTTCAGGTGTTCGTCGGCACGACCCAGATCATCAACGCGCAAGGCTGGGCGCCCGCCCAGGAGACTTTCAACACCTTCTCGTTCGGCTATTTCGCCTACAACGAACCCGCGACCGTCTCGTACGACGACGTCGTCGTCTCGGCCAGCCCGCTCTCCTGCCCGTAGGACGCCCCGGGCGCGCAGCTAGGGCTAGGGCGCGGCCGGTCCCGCGCTCGCGTACTTGGCGATGAGACGCCCGATGCGCGGCACGGCCGCCTCGACGTGCTTCTTGCCGGTCGGGCGGAGCTTGTCGTACGCCTTGCGCAAGGTCGCATTCTTGGCGCGGGCGGCGCGCTCGTCGCTGATGGCCAGCAGCGCGTCGGCCACCTGCCCGGCGCGCGCGTTCATGAGCGCGCCCACCGGCTCGTTGCGCGCCTGGGCGTCGGCCCAGAACGGCTCCAGGCGATTCACGAAATCGTCGAGCATGTGATCGATCGCTTCGGGGACGAAGCCCGGCTTGACCGCCTTGACGACGGCGAAGGCGGCCTTGACGGCCAGCCCGGTGAGGCCCCCTTTCGAGTCCACCTCTTCTTCGACCAGCTTGCCACAGTCGGCTATCACCTTCGGGCGATTGCCCGGCACCAGCAGGATCTCGGTCAGGTTCGGCATGGCGGGGAATTTACACCACCCGACGGCGCCGTGGTACGGATGGCCGATGCCTCGGGTGCCTTCCCCGCGGACGGCGCTCGCCACGCTGACCGGGCTCAACTTTCTCAACTACGTCGACCGGCTGGTGCCGGCGGCCGTGATGCCGGCGATCATCGCGGCACTGCACCTCAAGGACTCGCAGGCCGGCTCGCTCTCGACGCTGTTCATCCTGAGCTATTCGTTCGTCTCGCCCATCGCGGGGCGCCTCGGCGATCGGCGGCCGCGTTTTCAGCTGGCGGCGATCGGCGTCTTCATCTGGAGCGCGGCCACCTTCGGCTCGGGGCTGGCCCCGACCTTCGCGGCGCTGGTGGTGGCACGCGCGCTGACGGGCGTCGGCGAGGCGAGCTACACGGTCGTAACGCCTTCGCTGTTGTCGGACTTCTTCCCGCAGGCGCGACGCGGGCGCGCCCTGGCGATTTTCTATGCCGCCATCCCGGTCGGCTCGGCGCTGGGGTACGTGCTGGGGGGCTTGATGAACGCCCACTTCGGCTGGCGGTGGGCGTTCTTCCTGGCGGGCATACCGGGCGCATTGCTGGCGGTGGGCTTGCTGTTCTTCCGGGACCCGCCGCGTGGCGCGCTCGATGCGGGGGGGACAGCGGCCGCCGCTACGCCCCACGGCTCGCTGCGGGAATCGCTGGCCGCCCTGGGCCGCCACGGCAGCTTCGTCTACAACACGGTGGCCCAGATCATCTACACCTTCGTGATCGGCGGCCTCGCGATCTGGATGCCGACCTACTTCGTGCGCGTCCGCCACCTGCCGCTCGCGTCGGCGGACCTGACCTTCGGCGGCGTGCTGGCGGCCGCGGGACTGGTCGGGACGCTGATCGGCGGGCGGCTCGGCGATCGGCTGGCCGAGCGCCACCCGGCCGGTCACTTCCTGCTGGCCGGAGTTTCGCTGGTCGCCTCGCTGCCGTTCGCCGTGATCGGTGTGCTGGCGCCCTCACCTGCTATCTTTTGGCCCGCGATGTTCGTGGCGCTCACCTTGCTCTTTCTCAATACCGGGCCGCTCAACGCGGCGATGGCGAACGTGCTGCCGGCCCACCTGCGCGGCTGGGGCTTCGCGATCAACACCACCGCCATCCACCTCTTCGGCGACGCAGCCTCGCCCTACGTGATCGGGTTCATCTCCGATCGCACGGGGCTGCAGCTGCCGGTCCTGCTGACCGCGTCGCTGCCGATCCTGGCGGGGCTGGTGCTGCTCGCCGGGCGGAAGTCTCTGACCCGCGATCTGGCCCGGGTGGGCGCGCCATGAGCGACCACCAACGCGAGCTCGACGTCGCCGCAAAGATCGCGCGCGAGGCGGCCGTGCTGGTGCGCGGGTACCACGGCAAGCGTATGGTCATCGAGAGCAAGACCGGCGGCGAGCCGGTGACCGAGGCCGATCGCGCCGCCAGCGCGCTCATCGTCGAACGGCTGGAGGCCGCCTTTCCCGACGACGTCGTGCTGTCGGAAGAGGTGCCAGACAGCGGCGCGCGGCTCGGAAAACGACGGGTCTGGATGGTCGATCCGATCGACGGGACCAGCGACTTCATCCTGGGCGACACCGGCTTCGTGGTCATGATCGGCCTGGCGGTCGAGGGGCGACCGCTGGTCGGCGCGGTGGCCCATCCCCTGTCGGAGAAGGTCTATGGCGGGATCGCCGGCGTTGGCGCCTGGGTGGAAGGGGCGGACGGCGTACGCGCGCCGCTGCGGACGTCGACCATCGCGGCGCCGCCGGGCATTCGCCTCGTGGCGTCGAAGACCCACCGCACGGGGCGCATCGACAAGATCAAGCGTGCGCTGCAGATCAAGGACGAGATCAACGTCGGCAGCGTGGGCCTCAAGATTGGCCTCGTGTCGTCGGCCGAGCGCGATCTCTACGTCTACACGGGCGGGCGCACCAAGATCTGGGACACCTGCGGACCAGAGGCGATCCTGCACGGCGCGGGCGGCCGGATGACCGACGTCGACGGCAAGCCGCTGGTCTACGACCGACAGGACCTCTTCAATCGGCGCGGCATCGTGGCCTCGAACGGACCGCTGCACGCGTTCGTGATCCAGACGCTCGCGCCGCTGGTGGACTACACCGACTGAGTCAGGTTCCGGCGATCATCATCTCGGAGACGCGGAAGGTCGGGCACTGCACCGACGAGCGCGTGTCGAGATCGTCGCCCACCGCGTCGACGCGCTTCCACAGATCGTCGAAGCCGGCGGAGACGGTGATCTCGCTCACCGGGAAGGCCCGTTCGCCTTTTTCGATCCAGAAGCCGCCGGCGCCCTGCGAAAAGTCGCCGCTCACGCCGTTGAAGCCGAAGCCCATCAGATCGGTCACGTAGAGCCCGCGATCGAGACGCTCGAGCTCGGCGGCCGGCGTGCGGCCGGGGCGCAGGATCAGGTTCGAGAAGCCGACGTGCGGGCCGCCGCCCACGGCGCGCGCCGCCGAACCGGTCGAGCGGCGCCCCAGCTTGCGCGCGGCGTAGACGTCGCACAGAAACAGGCGGAGGATCCCCTGGGAGACCAGGCCGTTGGTGCGGCTCGCCAGCCCCTCGCCGTCGAAGGCCCGCGAGCCGGGGCCGCGCGGGATCAGGGGATCGTCGAGGATCTCGCAGAGCGGCGAGGCCACCGCCGTCCCCTCGCGGCCGGCCAGGTAGGTGCTGCGCCGCCAGAGCGCGCCGCCCGACATGACGCCGCCCAGCTGGCCGACCAGGCTGCGCCCGGCATCCGGCGAAAACACCACCGGCGCCGCGCCGGTCGGGATCTTGCGCGAGCCCAGCTTGGCCAGCGTCCGCCGCGCCGCCTCGAGGCCGACCGCCTCCGGATCGGCGAGGCCGTTCGCGAAGCGCGACGCCGTCCAGTAGACGCCGTTGCGCTTCTTGCCACCGGCGTCGTCGCAGATCGGCTCGACCGCGAAGGAGACGTGTGTCCCGCGGACCGAGCCCGAAAAGCCGGCCGAGGTCGCGAACGCCGAGGCGCCCACGGTCCGGCCGAAGACGGCGCCGTCGGAGTTGGTGACCCGCTTGTCGAGCTTGAGCGCCGCCGCCTCACCGGCACGCGCGCGGCGCAGCCCCTCGGCCACGTCGATCGAGAGCACCGCCTCGTCCCACAGGTCGAGGTCGGCCACGGTGCGCGCCATTTCCTCTCGCGCGGGGAGCGCGCCCTCCGGATCGGGCTCGGCGAGGGCCGCCAGATCGACGCTGTCGCGCGCGAAGCGCTCCAGGCCGGCCGGCGAGAAATCCGAGGTGTAGGTGACCGCGGCGCGCTGCTGCTTGATCACCCGCAACCCCAGCGCGCGGCTGCCCGCTTCCTTGATGAGCTCGGTCTCCCCGAGCCGCACCTTGACCTCCAGCTCGTTGCCGTCGCGGACCAGCACCTCCGCCCCGTCGGCGCCGGCCTTGAGCGCCAGCCGCAGCATTTGCTCGGCGAAGCGCTGGCACTGCTTGGGATCGGGAAGCCGCCGCCCGGTGGTCGGCGCCGGGCCGGGCGTCATCGCGTCGGCGGTCGTCATCGGGTTTTGGTCCCGCCCACCGTGATCTCGGCGATCTTCATGGTGGGGGTCCCGATGCCGACCGGCACCGATTGCCCGTCCTTGCCGCAGGTCCAGGTTCCCTGCGACAGCTCGAAGTCGCTGCCCAGCATGGTGACCTTGCGCAGGACGTCCGGCCCGTTGCCGATCAGGTTGGTCCCCTTGAGCGGCGCCGTCAGCTTGCCGTCCTCGATGAGGTAGCTCTCGGTCAGCGCGAACACGAAGTCGCCGTTCGAAATGTTCACCTGGCCGCCCGAGAAACGCTTGGCGTAGACCCCGCGCGCGACCGACTTGATGATGTCCTCCGGATCGTCGGTGCCCGGCGCTAGGAAGGTGTTGGTCATGCGCGGCAGCGGCTCGTGGCGGAAGCTCTGGCGGCGGCCGTTCCCCGAAGCCGCGATGCCGAAGTGCTTGGCCGACAGACGGTCTTGCATGTAGCCGACCAGCACGCCGTTTTCGATGAGGACGTTCCGCTGACCGACGTTCCCCTCGTCGTCGACGTTGATCGATCCGCGCCCGCTCTGGATGGTGCCGTCATCGATCACGGTGCAGAGCGGCGAGGCGACCGTCTGCCCGATCTGGCCGGCATAGTTGGAGGTCTTCTTGCGGTTGAAGTCGGCCTCCAGTCCGTGGCCTACCGCCTCGTGCAGCAGGATGCCCGACTCGCCCGCGCCCAGCACCACCTCCATCGGTCCGGCGGGCGCCTCCACGGCGTGCAGCATGCCGATCGCCAGGCGGG
>CALAOV010000226.1 GCA_937889515.1 uncultured Myxococcales bacterium
ACCTTTCGGATCTCCCCCCCGCTGAGCCCACCCGCCGATGTCGTTGCCGTTGATGCGGTGGTCATGAGCTCGGCCCCCTTCTACTACGCCTTTAGAGGAAGTAGAGCCAAGACGTCGACTGGCGGGAAGGGTCACGCGCGCGATCATTCGCACCCGGTGTTCGGAACGAACGTGCAGCTCGTCGCCGGCGTGACCGTCTTGCCGGCGATGCACCGCAGGTACTGCTGGTAGGTCGGGCCGATCCCGCCCGGGTCGAACGTCGTCGTATTCGCCAGCAGCTGCGGACTATTCCCATCCGACCAGGACCAGGCGACGAACCCGATCCCCTGCGCGTCGGCCCAGCTGAGGAACAGCGGCCACCAGGCCTGGCCGACGGACGCGGAGCAGGAATAGGTGCCGGTCTCGCCAACGACGATCGGATAGCCGGCGTTCAGCACCGCCTCGCCGCCCAGTCCCGACGTGCCGCACAGCGTGGCGACGGTCGTCGGGCCGTCTGCCGTGCACCCCCCTTGGTCGTCGTAGACGTGCCAGCTGGCCGCGATGTTGGGCGGCGACAGCGTGTCGGCGGGGACGTACGTCGGCCAGAGGCCCAGCTGCGACGCGTAGCCGACGCCCCCCAACATGACCAGGTTCTGCGCGCCAGCGCCGCGCACGGCAGTGAGCAGCTGCTGCATCCCGGCCACGGCGAAATTCACCATCGGGCAATCGCCGCCGTTCGCGGTGCTGCTGCCGTTCTTCCAGCAGGCGAACTGCGCGTCGTTGGTGCCGGAGGCCATCACCGGCTCGTTGAAGAGATCGAAGATGACCGAGCCATTGTCCTTGTACGCGGCGGCCACCTGCTGCCAGAAGGTGACGGTGTGGTCGAGATCCGGCATCGCGCCTTGCCCCTTCGGCAAGGTCGTCCCCGGCGCCGACCAATGAAGATCGAGGATCGCGTACATGCCGTTCGTCTGCGTGATCAGATTGACGGCGGCGAGGATCGGCGCCTGATAACTCGCCCCGCCGACCGAGGGGTCGACGCCGTTGATCCCCAGCCAGCAGTCCTCGTTGAGCGGAATACGCACGGTGTTCAGCCCCCACGACTTCATCGCGTCGAGGCTGTCCTGGGTGAGCGGCGACGGACCTCCCTGCGGAGAGATCACGATGGGCGGCGGGCCCCAGGTGGTGCAGTAGTTCTCGGTCCCCGATTCGTCCGCACCGTGGAGCACGAGCACGTTTCCGTTCTTGTCGACGATCTTCCCCGCGCGTCCGTTCGTTCCCTGGACCGCGTGCAGGCCGGAGAATGCGCCGCCCACTCCGGCCACTCCGCCGCCTGCGCCGCTCGAGGTGCCGCCCGAGCCGGCGGCGCCGGCCGACGCGCCCCCCTGCGCGCCACCGGCCGTCGTGCTCCCCTGGCCCCCTCCGCCATGGGTCGCCCCACCGCTCGACCCGCAACCGACTGCGGCCAGCGCCAACGCGAGAACAACTCCACCCTTCATGGTGGAGATTGTCGCACCGACTTGCGGCCCGTCATTCGTTCGTTCTCTCCTCCACTACCGGCACTCCTTTTGCAGCGTTCGTTGATTCGATTTGGCTTATCCAGGAAGCCCGAAATTGAGTGGATTAGATTTCGCTAGGTTAGACCGCAGATCCTTACGGTCAGTTTCGAAACTCGCGCCCGCACGCTGGAGGCCGCACTCGAATGGACACCGGTTCGCATGACTCTACAATTCCTGAAACGGACGGGAAGCCCAGGGGGTCGGACGACCCGGCGGCCCGCCGGGAGACGCTGGCTGCACATCGCACGCCGATCGTGTTGGTCGTCGACGCCGTAGCGCATCGGTCGGCCGCGATCAGAGCTTGGGCCTGGCAGCATCGCGGCATTCGTCCGATGTTCGCGACCACGTCGACCGCCGCGTACGAGACGGCGTCCCGCGAGCAGCCCGAGGTGGCGATCCTCGATCTCATGTTCCGCCACGGACGCGGCATCGCCGTCGCCGTCGAGCTCCGCCGGGTAGCGCCCGATGTCGAGATCGTGTTCGTCGTCGACGATCCGACGGTGCCGGAGGTGCAGGTCGCGTGGGACCTCGGATGGGAACGGCTGGTGTCGTCCGCGGACCTCGAGGAGTGGCTCCACCGAGGGCTCAAGCCGCTCGCAAAGTTTGCCCGGCTCAAGCGCGAGCTGGCGATGGCGCGGCAGGATGCCGAGACAGCCTGCGCCGGCAACGTCGTCCCCGAGGTGTCGAACCTGCCGCTCAACGTCGCCGAGCGACGGTATCGCGAGACGTTCCTACGTTCCAAGATGGCGACCGCGGGGGAGCGCCGAGCGGCGGCGCTCCTGGCGGGCGTCCCTTACACCACCTTCTGCGTGATGCTGCGCAAGCTCGGCATCAAGCACTGAATCGTCAGGGCGACCAGGGTTCGTCGGGGTCCGTCTGGCTTCGGCGAAGGACGGCGAGCTGTGCGCGCAATCGCCGGAGGTGGGACTGATAGAGACGGTTCTCGGGCGCGAGGGCCAGCGCCTTCTCCCAGGCGTCGAGGGCTTCTGCGTATCGGCCCTCGGCCCGGAGCTTGAGCCCGAGATCGAAAAGGTGCACGGCAGGCTCGAGCTCGGCGTGCGCTTCGGGCGTCAGCAACGAGGTCATTCGCCAGCCGACGACGCTGGTGCCCCCCCGCTCCGCCGCTCCCCGGATCGGGTCGACGGGGTTCGAGTGGACGGCCGAGACCGGGACGCCGGCCCGGTCGAGGATCGAAACCATCCGAGCGGTCTCTGCCGTTGAGGGGGCGAACGCCTCGGCAGGCACGGGAAGGCTGACGCGTCTGGTCTCGTCTTCGACAACCCGTGTCGGCTGACCCATCACAGGCAGCGGCCCCGAAGCCTCGATGATCTCCAGCTCGTTGAGCGCGATCCCCGAGCCCCAGGATGAACCCTCGATCGCCTCGGGTACAGCCTCGGCGTCCGGGACCCGAGGCCCCGGTGGAGCGGCGCCCGAGGTCGACTCGAGCAGCGCCGACAGGGCATCTGTCACATCGCGCTCCTTGCTGGAGGCGCCGAGCTCCGAGAGACAGACGGCTAGAGCCGCGCCGAGATCGCGAGCGCTCGCGAACCGATCGTCCGGTTTTTGCGCGGTCGCCCGCCTCACGAGCGCCCCGACACTGGCCGGAAGCGTCGGCACCCTCAAGAGGGGGTCGCAGGCGAGCGTCGACGTGGCGGCCTTGATGACGTCCGCGTCGGACCCCGCGAAGGGCCGCTTGCCGACCAGGCACTCGTAGAGGATCACGCCCACGGAGTAGACGTCGCTGCGGCAGTCCTCGCCCTCGTGCCGGATGCGCTCGGGCGCTGCGTAACGGTATTTGCCGACGAACAGCCGGCCCGGGGGCGTACGAGCCGTCGCGCGGGCTGCGCCGAAGTCGATGAGCTTGGCGGTGCCGCTGGTCGAGAGGATGACGTTGTCGGGGCTGAGATCGCGGTGCAGGAGCCCGAGCGGTCCGTCCGAGTCCGCGAGATCATGCATGTGCTGGAGCGCCTCGCACACGTCGCGCAGGATGTGAAGCGTGGCGACGATCGGCAGCCGCCCGCCGGCGGCGATCATCTGCTTGTGCGCGACGCGCAGGGTCAGCCCCGGCACGTACTCCATCGCGATGAAGTAGCGGCCTTCGAGCTGCCCGAAGTCGAGCACGTCGACGATGTTCGGGTGACTGAGTCGGGCCGCCAACGACGCCTCACTCACAAACATCTCCGTCAGGTCCGCGCGGTGGTGGAGGTTGGTCAGCATGGTCTTGATCACGATCCGCTTCTCGAACCCCTCGAGCCCGTTGATCTTGGCGCGCCAGACCTCCGCCATCCCCCCGACCGCGAGCCGCGACTCGATCTCGTAGCTGTGAAAGCGGGTGCCGGCCGTCCAGGGCGACAGCAGCGCGCCGGATGGGCTCCTTGCGCGGCCACTGCCGACGGGCGTGGTCTTGGGCTCCAGCTCGTCGTCCGCATCTCCCGCCATCCCTGGCACCGGCCGTCCTTCGTCGTCGCGTGTCCGCATGGTTCCCCGGATGGTTTGACGAGACGCGCCCCCCCGGTCGGGCGGGGCGTGTCTGGTCGGTCTCGATGCCTCAGAGCGCGCGCAGGAACGCGAGCAGGTCGCTCTTTTCAGCGGCGAGCAGGCCGATCTGGAACCGCCGGTCGAAGTAGTCGATGACGTTGTTGATCGCCGGCGCCTGGCCATCGTGAAAATACGGCGGCCTCGCCGCGAGCCCGCGGAGCGGTGGCGCGCGGAAGGTTCCGATCTGCGCCCACGTGTGCGAGCCGTTCGCCCGGCCGAGGTCGCAGACCGACCGGGTCTCGTTGGTGGTCTTGTTCTGCACGGTCACCAGGGGAAGCTGAAGGCCGCAGTTGATCTGGTCCGCGGTCCCGACGTCGAACATCCGGACCACCGAGTGCCCGCCCACGTTCGGCGAGTTGTGGCAGGTGCTGCAGGTTCCCGTGACCGTACCCTGCCCGAGCAGATCATTGAGACCGTTGACACCGCTGATGTTGAACTGGCGGTTGTTGAAGAGCTGCTGTCCGCGGTAGATGGCGGCCCGGGCCGCGGCGACCCGGTGGCGGTGCGTGCTGTCATCCGGCGTGCCGGGCGGGCAGCTGTGGGCGTGGTCGTGGTCGTGGTTCCCGTCCTGGTCGTAGACCGCCCAGGCGTCGAACAAATTGAACACGTTCGGGGAGAAGGGCTGGCCGGCCGGGTCGAGCCCCTGAATGTCGTTGATCCCGACGTGGAACGGCTGGGCCATCAGGTTGGTGGGGCCGCCCGTCGCGCCGTCCGTGTCGAGGCGTCCGGCGACGTTGTCCACCGACTGCGCGAAGAAGACGCCCAGCTGGAAGTCGTCCTGGGCCTGGACCACGTCGGGCGGCACGGGGTTGGTCGGGTCCCGCTGCTCGTGAAGGGTCGAGGCGCCGGTGACCAGCCCCGACAGCGCGTTGCGGACCAGACCCGGCCCCGCCGTCCAGGTGACGCTGGAGACCAGCGCCTCGTTGGCGGTCGCGCTCGGCCGCCGGAAGTTCAGGAACGAGGCGGTCGTCGAGAAGCCGGACGGATCGTTGACCGCGATCACGTTGTACTCGCTGGTCGCGGGGTTGGTCCGGGTGAAGCGAGTCAGAGCCCGGGCCAGGGTGGTCGGAGCGAAGTCCACCAGGCGTAAGATCTCGTTGGACAGGTTGGCGTCGGGGCGGGCGCCCTCGTCGTGGGGGAGGAACAGCGGCGCCAGACCGTCGCTCTGGATGAAGGCCGTCGTGGCCCCCAGGACCGTCAAGGACCATCCCTGGTTCGTCCCGTGGCAGGTCTCACAAGTCCGCGGGTTCGTCCCCAGCTGCTGGAAGAAGGAGCTGGTGCGATCGATCGTCCCCGTCGTGGTGACCGTCTCGGCGATGCCCGCCGAGTTGTTCGCCGCCTCGAGCGCGGACGTGACTTCGACGGTCGAATCCTCGCCTGTTCCTCCTCCCGTTCCACACCCCGCCAACATCAACATCAGCCCACTTGACGCAAGACTCAGCCGTTTGACCATTGCAGACCTCCCATGAATGTACACAAGTGATTCATTGCTACCGTCGTTTCACTTCAGCGCTCGTTACGTTCCGAAAAACTGTATCGTCTTCCCACAAATGCCGTCAACGGTCCCGTTGTGACTCTTTGCCAACGCGTTCATTTAATAACTCGGCGCAACGACCTACAACTCGCTCGCAAACGCACTGGTCGCCAAACCATTTGCCGCGCCGCTAAATGAACCGTTTCGTGTTATCCGCCCCGTTGGTACGACGGTGCATTGACAAACGAGCTAACGCCGGACGATCGGTATATTCCCGATGGCCTTGGCGGTCGTTCGTCGAGACGCTAGGGACGGTCGGCGGTTTCGCCGCGCGGATACAGGCTGGGGGGGAAGCGCCCCTCGATTCCACCCGACTGGTACTCGATGAAATAGATGAGGGCCCAGATCTGCTCCTTTGAGAGCTTCCCGCGCCAGGCCGGCATCTTCCACCGATTGCCCTCTTTTTCGATCCTTCCGTTCGAGATGGTGCGAAAGATCTCGGCATAGGGGCGCCGAACTCCGAAGAACAGACCGTCGCCACGTCCCCAGTTCGCGGCCGGGCCGGACATCTTCACGACGTCTTCCATGCGACGGCGACCGCCGTGGCACTCGTTGCAGAACGTGCCCCAAATGTAGATGGTCTCGACGGCGCTCTGCTCGTCCCAAAAATCGCTGGGCGCTTGTTTTTCGGAGATGTCGCCGTCGCGGTCGCGGGCGGCCGCTTCACCGACCTTGAGGTAGCTCCCGCGGAAGGGCCACCAGAGATCGCCGACGTGCACCTGGCCCAGATTGGCGAGCTCCGCCTTCCGCGCCGGGCCCGGATCGCGCGAGAGCACGAAGGTCGTGTCGGGGGTGGCCGTGGGCTCGATGGTCTTTTCGACCGGCGCCGTCGAGGCGCAGGCGGAGAGCGTCACCAGCGAAGCCACCAGGCCGGCGAGTCTGGCTGGCTTCACTCGTAGGATCCGTACGACTGGCCCGCCTTGTTCTTGTGCGCCGACGCTTTGGGCTCGAGCTTCAGACTCAGATCGGCGGTGCGGCCGACGGCGACCTCGATCCAGTCCGCCGTCGAACGAGAGCCGGGGGCCCAGGCGACCACCTTCCTTCTCCCGACGGGGACGCCGGGGATCTCGAAGGTGCCGTCGCCCTTGACCTTCGCGAAGTAGCGGTTCGGGACCACGAGCACGCTGGCCGACATCTGGGGATGAATGTTGCAGTAAACGTCCACCGGCCCCGGCTCGCTGAAGGTGTGGGATTTTGGCTCCCCGCCGGAATTGTAGAGCCCGAGGTCGAACGAGTTGCCCGCGCTCAGAGAAAAGACGTTGTGGTAGATGTTGTCGAGGTTCGGGAACGTGATCGCCGTTCCCCGCTGGATGACGGCCCACCCAGGGACGAACCTCTTGCCGCTCTGTTGAATGACCTTGTGCTCAGCCTTTGCCGGCGGCGCGATGATGTTTTCGACGTAAACGTACGCCACCGGCTCTCCGGCCGGTACCTCGACTTTTCCCCGGATGGCCCCTACCGAAGTCTCGCTCGCGGCGCTGCGACGAGAGGACCCACTCGCCGGGGCCTCGCGCGGCTCCGGGGTCGACGTCGGCCCGCTCGCCGCCACCGGATGGGGAGCCGGCGCGGCCGGCTCGTTCCTGGTCGAGGGGGGGGAAGCGGCGGTCTCCGCGGCGCTCGGGAGGTTCTTGAGTGCCCGCATCAGTACCGCCGCCCGCTGGCGGTCGAGCTCGGCGGCCTCGCTCATCGCGGCGCGGAGCGCCTGGACCTGGGCCTGCAGTTGACGCAGGTCGTGCCTCACGTCGTCTAGGTCGGAAGGTTCCGCGCCGAAGGCGAGGCGGGGGAGCGCGAAGCAGACGGCGACGAGGCCGGCCAGCGCGGTTCGAGGCGACATCGATGTTCTTCTCACAGGTGTCCTCCGTTGGTTCGTCGTGAATTGACCAGCAAGAGCAGCATTAGCAGCGCGCCCAAGGGGACCGGGCACCAAACCAGGAACAGCAGCGGACGCGCGCGATCGGCGGCCCGGTGGCGGGGCACGAGCCAGGCGAGCCGGGCCGCAGTGGCGCCTTCCCCCGCCCGCCCCAGCTTCACCCGATAGCCGCGGCCCCCGATCGCGAGCTCGCCGCTCCCATCGGCCAGCCGTCCGGCGCTCCGAAGCGCCTCGTCGATCTCGACGTTCTGGGAGCTGGACGCCGCGATCCGATCCCCGATGAAGACGGCGCCGGATACCCCGAGCGCGGCGTCCACCGTGGCGAGCTGGCTCTTGCCGAGCGCCAACCCTTTCACGAGCAGGGCGGGCGTTTGGTCGCCAGATCGTATCGGCGCGATGCCGATGATCTGCACCTGGTCGGGAAGAGTCCAGATGTCCGAGGTCGGTCGTTCGAAGGCCGCCTTGACCGCCGCAGACGAGCTGAGGTCTACCTGGCGCAAGCCGACGGCCCCGGTGACCGCTTCCACCTTGCCGCTTCCGTCGAGGACGGCGAGCAACGTGGCGCCGGAGGACTTGCGCAGGTCCTCGAGCACGTCCTGCACCGTCGCCTCGTCGAACTTTGGCGCCAGCACCGTAGCCCGGATGCGGTTGTCGTCGGCGAGCACCTTGACCTCGGATACGAGCTGCTCCCGCTGCCGGTTGACGAGCTCCTCGATCGTCCGCGAGGCCTGGCCGAGGGCCTGGTCGTCGAGACCGGAGAGCAACCCCCGCAGTTGCCCATCGGCGAGCCAGCAGGAAAAGCCGAGGGCGGCGAAGAGCAACATCGCCGTCGCGACCACCCCGGCGCCGCCGGACGGTTGGGGCAGCGGCGCCGCCGGGAGCGACGCGGGCGCGCTCACCACTTCGAATCTGGCTCGGGTCATTCGGCGCTCCGATCTGCGGTGAGGTCCAGCTTCGTCTCCGCGTTCGCGCGAACCTCGATGGTCTTCGAGATCAGCACCGTCTGGTCGAGCTCGAGGCGCAGCTTGTGAGCGCCGACCGTGGCGGCGATGGGCTTCGACGGGTCGACCGGTCGGTCATCGAGCTCGGCCGTTGCCTGCCGAGGAACCCCCACGAGCCGGACCGTGCCCATTGCGGACTCGAGGGCGAAGGAGAGCGTCTGCGGCTGGCCCGCCGCGAGGGTCGTCTCCTTGGACGCCACCGCATAGCCACCGAGGTCGAGGCGAAGCTTCACGGTCTGGCCGACCGGCAGGCCCTCCATAACGGCCGGCGTCTTGAGGCCGGTCGGCCTGCCGTCGACGAAGATCGACGCCCCCGCAGGCTCGCTCCGCAGATCGAGGCTGGTCGTCGACTGGGTGGTCGCCGACGACGGGGTGCCCGCCCGAAGGCTCGCCCCGCGCATCGCGACCGCCCCGACGACGCCCAGACCGGCCAGGGCGACCAGCGACCCGACGACCACGATCCGCGTTGCGCCGCCCCGGGGGCCCGCCCCGGGGGCCACGCTCGGTCGCGCGGTGATCGATACCGGTCGGGTCGAGATCAAATCGTCCCCGTCGCTCGCGTCGGCGGGCGCGGGCTCCGTCGTCGGGTTCGACGACGATCCGGAGCCGAAGCTCGTGGACCAGAGCGCGCGCGGCTGCGCGGTCGAACGGGGGCTCGACGACCTCTCCGGATCGGGCGCCACCTTCACGGCGTCGATGGCCGTGAGACGAACCAGGGCCCCTTCGGCGTTGTCGCCCTGGCTGATCGACCTCTTCAGCGCCGCCCGCTCGGCGCCGAAGATGGCCTCGAGCCATTGACCGGCGCTCATGGTCGCGGGGCGGTTGTTTCGATCGAGCAGGAAGCGATCCAGGTCCTCGGCCATTTCGAGCGCGCTCTGATAGCGTTGCGCCGGTTCGCGGGCCAGCGCGCGCAGGGCGATCTCTTCGAGCCGGCGAGGGACTTCGGGCCGCAGCGCGCTCGGGCGCTCGATGCGACGAGATCGAACGGCGTCTATCGTCTCGACGTCGGTGCCGACGTCGAACAGCCGCGCCCCGGTGAGACACTCCCACAGCACGATCCCGAGACAAAAGACGTCCGTGCGGCGATCGATCCGTCCCCCTTCGAGTTGCTCGGGCGCGCAATACCCGTACTTGCCCTTGAAGATACCGGGCACGCTCTTCGGGCCCGCGGGATTCCTCACCATACCGAAATCGAGCAGCTTCACCCCACCGTGATAGGTGAGGAAGATGTTCCGCGGGCTGACGTCGCGGTGGACGAGGCCGATGGGGCGACCGTGCCCGTCACGCGCGTCGTGGGCGTATTGCAACCCCTTCGCCACCTGCTGGGCGAGCCCGGCGGCGATCTCGATCGGGATCGGCTGCCCGCCCTGGCAGCGGCCGATCACCGCCGATAGATCCTCGCCCGGCAGGTATTCCATACTGATGAAGTACTTCCCCTCGACCTCGCCGAGCTCGTAGGTGGCGACGATGTTGGGGTGCTCGAGCCGAGCGGCGATGCGCGCCTCGTTGAGAAACATGTCGCGGAGCTGAGGGCTGTCGGCGAGATGAGGGAGGATGCGCTTGAGCGCGACGACCTTCACGAAGCCCTGGACCCCGCGGCGCTCGGCAATATAGAGGCGACCCATGCCTCCCTGTCCGAGCAAACCCAACAGACGGTAGCGACCGAAGGTTTCGTGCATCTGAGTCGGGGAATCGGGCGGGGAGTCCACCGTATGTCGCTGTCCCATCACGCGGACTCCTCTCTCGTCACTATAAGCCAGTTGGTTTAGGCGATAAACGATGTCGTGATTGCGAACTCGCCGTGACGACGAGTCCGTACGTTGCCAACGACACGCGTCAACGCCTGAATGAGTTGTTTTCGCAATCGGTCAGAGAACAGAACCGTTTTCGAAACTCACCGCTCTGCGCAGCGGCCGGAGACCCCCGATCCCCTCGACAACACCGGGGTTCTCACCCCCGTTTCGAAAACGGTCTGCTGCCGATATCGAATCGTGAATTCATCGTTTGCATGGGCGTTGGTCATGCACATCACTCATTGTCGCCGGATTCGTCACGCGCAATACAGGCGCAGAAAATTCGTTGGCATGCCTCGTTAATTAAGCGTCAATGATGGTTCGGCGCAGGCTCAAGCAAAAATACTTTCCGTCGAAGCACTCCGTCGCGTGTTGCGTCCCATCCTGAGCAAACTGAGACAAGAACGAAGTCCGCGAACGCCGGACTCGGATCCCCGCGTCGCGCGGGCGATCGATGATCCGCGGGGAGCGGATCCAGACGGCGCCGACACCGATCAGCAAATGACCATGCTCGGCATCACCCTGTCCCGAAACGGACGGCACGGGGAAGCGCTTCGCCTGCTCACGGAGGTCGCGAAGCGCCGGCCCGACGTGGCCTCGGTGCAAGCCGATCTGGCGATGGCGCTATTTTCCGCCGGTCAGTTGGAAGAGTCGATCTGGGGCTTTTCACAGGCCCTCCGCCTCGACCCCCGGTCCGCCCAGGCCCAGTGCGGCCTCGGCCTGGCGTACCAGCGCCTCGAGCGCTGGCGAGAGGCCGCCGAAGCTTTCCGATTGACCGAGGCCCTGGCACCGGATCAATCGGTCGGCCCCTTCAATCTCGGCCTCGTCCTGAGCGCGCTCGGAGAGCACGACGAGGCGCGCCGGGCGCTGCTTCGCGCGGCGACGCTCGCGCCCGACGACGGAGAGATCCGTGAAGCGCTCGCCTCCCTGCTGGCCCATCCGGACAGGGAGGCGGCGGCGCCCTCCGGCCGTTTCAGCGGCGACCTCGGGACCTTCGGGCTACCCGAGATCCTGGAGTTCATGCGGGTCCAGCAGAAGACCGGCTCTCTCGTGATCTCGTCCCGCCAAGGTGCGGGCATCGTCCGCCTCGTGCAGGGCCGCCTGACCAGCGTCTCTGCCCCGGGCGTCCAGCGCCTAGGCGAGACACTGGTGAGCCGAGGAATCATCAGCCGCTCGGATCTGGAGGCTGCGCTCGCGGTCCAGCGCGCGGACCTCCGCCAGACCTCCGAGGCGCTGGGGAGCGTGCTCCTGCGGAAGCGACCCGGCGACCGCGAACAGCTCAATCGCGCGGTCCTTCAGCAGATCCTCGACGGGCTCGCCGAGATGCTGAGCTGGAAAGAGGGCGCCTTCTCCTTTCACGCGGGAGCGCAAGCGGAGATCCCCTCCATCTCCTTCGACACGCAGAGCGTGGTGATGGAGTTCTTCCAGATGACCGACCACAACACCTCACGCAGTTCTTCCACCTGACTCGAGGAGGACCGATGATCGCAAACGGAAAGCCAGCCCGTCGCCCCCCGACCCGTTATTTGGAGCGCGGGAAGCGGGCGTGGCAGGTCTTGGCGGCCGTCTCGCTGCTCGCGAGCCCGGCGCTCGCGGCCCGGGCGTTCGCGCAAGACGAAAAGCCCGAGGCGCCGTCTCTCCCCGAGGCGACCGACGATCAGGCGCCGCCCGCGACCGACCAGTTTGCCACGATGGAACAGGAGATCGCGGAGCTCAAGGAGCGCATGGCGCAGAGCGAGCAGGAACGGCTCAAGAGCGTCTCCGCCCTGTCCTTCAACGGGTACGTCGACTTCGGGTATTTCGCGCCCATCGGCAACGGCGGCGTCGGCTGGATCCGCGACGCCGGCAACGTCGTCTTTCCCCAGTACAAGAGCTACTCCTGGACCTTCCTCGGGGACCTCCTCGCCACCCCGGTGAACAGCCGAGACGAGGTGGCGTCGCTGGGGAACGCCCCCGGCATCACCCGTTTCGACAGCATCAACTCCTCGGGGGCGGGCGGCTTCGTCGTCAACGAGATCAACCTCCGCCCGCGGTATCAGCTCTCCGACAACGCCATCATGCGGGCCAGCGTCAACTTCATCCCGCGAACGGGCTCGGACTTCGCGCTGGGGGACTTCATCGAAGCGGATCTGGCCGAGCTCGAATATCTGCCCACCAAGGACGGCAAGACCTCGATCTTCATCGGCAAGATGATGCCCATCTTCGGGATCGAATACAAAGAGCGCAAATCGGACCAGCGGTTCGGTATCACGCCCTCGCTCATCGATCGGTATACGACCGGCTCGCAGCTGGGCGTCAAGGTCCGCAGCAAGCTCCTCGACGATTGGCTCATCCTCGCGGGAGCGGTGACCAACGGGTCGTCGACGACGGAGCAGTTCCACTTCTACAGCGAGATCGACCAGAACTGGGGGAAGACCCTCAACGGCCGCGCCGCGATCAGCATCCCGGTCGGCCACCTCTTTCGCAACGACGACAAGCTCGAGATCGGCGTCTCCGGCGAATGGGGACCTCAGGATCGGGCCACCGACAACGCTGGGAAGATGTGGTTCGCGGGCCTCGACCTGCAGTACCTGAACGCGAACTTCAGCTTCAAGGCCCAGCTCATCAAGGGCGGCTCCCCGGGCGAACCCGATGCCGCCCAAGGGGTCTATGGCCTACAGCTTCATCCTTCGGGCTACGCGGAGGTCGACTGGCAGGTTCTCCCGCAGTTCGGGTTCATTCTGCGCAGCGCCCTGCGCGACGCGATCGTGACCCTCGGGACCGACCGCATCTACATCACCAAGGAGATCCAGTACACGGTCGGCGCGCGTGTGGTCTTCAATCCGCACATCGTCGCCAAGGTCGAGTACCTGCACAACCAGGAGTACGGCGGCATTCCGTCGTTCCTGGACGACATCTTCACGTCGTCGCTCGTCTTGGCGTTCTAGGTCCATGGCTTTCGCAGCAAACGGAGGACACATGCTCAATGAGAAACGCTTCGGCAGTCGGTTCCAGGTCGGCCTCCTGGTCGTCGCAGCCTCGTCGGCCCTGGCAGCTTGCGGCGAGGTCGACGGCTTCACGCCGGACCAGTGGAACCAGATCAAGAAGATGGAGCCGCTGGCCGGGGACCCGCCGCCCAACCCGTTCAACAACCGCTACGACGACGCCAACGACACCCTGGCCAAGCTCGGTCAGATGCTGTTCTTCGACAAAGACGTGGCCGAAGCGATCAAGGTCGCCGGGCCTTCGGGCAACATCGGGGACATTCGCAAGGTCGCCTGCGTGACCTGCCACAGCACCGCGTACTTCATCGACGCGCGCCCCGGCCCCATCTCGGAAGGCATCAGCTACCTCACCACCAACACCGGGGACATGGTGAACCTGGCCTGGTACGACTGGACGCTGTCCACGGGCCGCTTCGACGGCCTGGTCGAGCACGGCACCACCGTCTGGGGCACCTCCGCCACGCCCATCGCCCAGGCGCGCTTCATCTACACCAAGTACCTCGCGGAGTACAACGCCGCCTTCCCGGACACGCCGCTCGATTCGCGGCTCGGACTCCCCACGACCGATCCGAGCTCGGTCTATCCGCTGACGGGCGGACCCAAATCCAGCGCCAGCGCACCCGACGGCCCGTTCGAGATGATGCCCCAGGACGCGCAGGACAACATCAGCCAGATCCGCGCCAACCTCGGACGGCTCTTCGACAAGTACCCGCGCAAGCTCCTCACGCCCGAATCACCGTTCCAGAAGTACGTCCGCGATCGCGACTTCTCGCAGCTCAGCCCAACGGCCAAGCTGGGGCTCGGGCTCTTCATCGGCAAGGCCGCCTGCAACGAATGCCACACCGGCCCGACGCTCACCGACAACCAGTTCCACAACGTCGGCGCGCCCGACCTCGACTTCATCCCCAACACGACCACCGCCATAACGCCCAACCGCGGGCGCGCCGGCGCGATGCAGGCGATCCTGACCAACCTGGCGACGGTCCAGGCCAACCCCGACGCGCCGCTGATCTTCAACGGGGCGGGAAAATACAGCGACAACCCGACTCTCGGGCTGCAGCGCCTGCTCGACGTCCAAACCGAGGATCAGCAACACTGTGTCACCCGCGACCCGAAGAGCAACGCCTGCACGCTCTACGATGAGACGCTGGAGGGCGCGTTCCGGACGATGTCCCTGCTCAACGTCGCCCAGACGGCCCCGTACTTTCACAGCGGCACCGTGACCAGCCTCGAGGACGTCGTCCGGCAATACAACGCCGGCGGCGGCCCCCCCGGCAGCTACGTCGGAACGGTCTCCCCGAAGATCCGTCCGCTGCTCCTCACCGACACGGAGATCGCCGAGCTGGTCGAGTTCCTGGGCACCCTCACCGGCGTCTCGCCGGCGGATCAGGCGGCCGCCGACCCGTCGAGCTGGAACTGGGCGGCGAACACGGCCAAGCCGCCGTTACCTCCGCCCACGCCCCCGTCCCCCTGATCGGGGCGTGATACCGTCGGCGCGTGCGCGCGGGAGCCCTGCTCATCGCCTTGCCGCTCGTGGCTTGCGCCCCGAACGGCCCC
>CALAOV010000227.1 GCA_937889515.1 uncultured Myxococcales bacterium
GCCCGCCCCGCCTGGGGCATCATCGCGGCATGTTCGATTTCGACGTGCTCAAGATCAGCGAGGCGAGCGAGGCCGACGACCACCGGGACGGCGCCGCGCTCGGGCTCGATACCGTGCGACTCGACGTGCGGGTCACCGACATCCCGCGCGGGCCGGCGCTCACGCTATCGCCCGAGGCGGCGGTGACCACCGCGATCGAAGCGATGCGTCGCCGCGCCCGCGGCGCCGCGGTGGTGGTTCAGAACCACCGGCCGGTCGGCGTGGTGACCGATCGGGACATCCTGGCCCAGGCCGGCGCCGAGATCGACGACCTGCGCACCATCCCGATCGCGGACGTCATGTTGCCCTGCACCGAACCGCTGCACGAAGACGACACGGTGGGTACGGCGCTGCGGAGCATGTGCGCCCAGCGCCAGTGGCACCTGCCGATCGTCTGCAGCCGCGGCCTGTTTCTGGGGGCGCTCGACATCGCCGACATCTCGCTGTGGTTGCGCGATCGCTTGACGTTGATCTCGGTCGACGCCGTATTCGCGGAGGCGCAGGCAACCACCTGATCGCAGAAGAGCTCAGACAGTGGAGAACCCGGGGGCGGCGCGCGCAGGGTGCAGGCGAAATGGGGCGAGAACGGCGGCGCGTCGCTCCCGGGGGTTGTTGAGGCGGAACTAACCGCGCTCTTGCCAGGCGCGCTGTTCGGGGACGTCGCCCAGGTTCTCGGCGCAAACGGCCAGCCGCCGGTAGATGGTGGCGCGTTCGGCGGGGCTGAGCGCGCCCTCGCAGTTGTGCAGAATGCTGCGCGACAGCTCGAGACAGTCGCGCCACTCGCCGCGCGCTTCGTGAATCTCGGCGTAGCTGTTCCAGACCCGAAACTGATCGCGCAGCCGCACCCAGCCGGGTGGGAGCTGAAGCTCGACGGGCGTCGCACGCCGCAAGACCGCCCGGAGCCGCAGCACCAGCTCCTGCATGCTGAAAGGTTTGACGATGTAGTCGTCGGCGCCCAGCGCGAGACCGCCGATGCGGGCGGCCTCGCCTGCGCGGGCCGTCAAGAAGACCACCGGGATGCGTTTGGTGCGCGGGTCGGCCCGCAGGCGGCGGCAGATCTCGGCGCCGTCGATATCCGGCAGCATCTGATCGAGCAGAACCAGATCGGGGCAACAGCGATCCGTCTCCGCCAGTGCCGCCTCGCCCGTGAGCGCGCCAACGGGATCGAAGCCAGCCAGCTTCAGCCCCGCCCGCACCGACTCGTTGATGTCGGCGTCATCGTCCACCACCAGCACCCGGAACATCGGCGCCGAAGCTTAGCGGCTCCGCGCAGCCCGGATCGTGACGGTTCTGTGACGGCTGCGGATTTACGATGCCGTGCGCCGCTTTGGCGCCGGGGTGCAACAAGCGGTCACGGTCGGGTCGGCCAACGCCTCGGTGAGCGTTTCGAGCGACGCCACGATCGACGCGCGCCGGTCGGCGGGAATCCGATCGTACAGCTCGGCGAACGTATCGCGCTCGTCGCAGGCCAGACTCGAAATCGCCGCCCGGCCCTTGCGCGTGAGCTCGATGACGACGGCGCGCGCATCGGCCTCGTCCCGGACCTTCGAGAGATACCCGTCGCGCTCGAGCCGCACCAGATTCCGACTGGCCGTCGATTGGTCGATGTGCAGCTCCGCGGCCAAGGATGAGAGCGAGACCTTGGACGCACCTGCGACCCTCCGCATCGTTTCAAACTGCTGAAACGTCAGATCGCCACAGCAGACCTCATCGCGCTCGATGCGAGAGACCACCCGCGCGAGCTGGACCAGCAGAGAACCGAACGTCGCTCTTTTTCCCATTTCGATACTTGTATGTATACCGCATTTATTCGTATGGTGTCCACGCCCATGACGGTGACCTTGCGACCAACCATCGCCCGACGCGCGCTGGCCGAGGGGCTCGGCACCGGCTTTCTGGTGGCCACCGTGATCGGCTCCGGGATCATGGGCGAGCGCCTCGCGGGCGGGAACGTCGCGATCGCGCTGCTCGCGAACACCCTCGCCACGGGGGCGGGGCTCACCGCGCTGATCCTCACCTTCGGCCCGATCTCGGGTGGACACTTCAACCCGGTGGTGACGCTCGCCGACGCAACGCAGGGCGGAATCCCCTGGCGCGACGTCCTGCCGTACCTCTTCGCCCAGGTGGGCGGCGCCTTCGCGGGAGCCGCGGCGGCCCACCTCATGTTTGGGGAGGCGGTCTTCTCCCTCTCGCAGCATGCGCGCGCCGGGCTGCCCCAGATCTGGAGCGAGTTCATCGCCACCTTCGGCCTGCTGTCGGTGATTTGGGGCTGTAGCCGCGCGCGACCGCAGACCACGCCGTTCGCCGTCGCCGCCTACATCATGGCCGCCTACTGGTTCACGTCCTCGACCTCGTTCGCGAATCCGGCGGTGACGCTGGCGCGCGCCGTGAGCGACACCTTCGCGGGGATCCGACCGATCGACGCGCCTGGGTTCATCGCCGCCCAGGTGTGCGGAGCCGCCGCGGCAACCTGCATTTTTCGCTGGCTCGTTCCCTCTCTTCCACAGGGTGCGGCTCGGGTCGTCGTTCAAACAGAGCTCTCGGAGAAACCAGATGAAGACAGTGCTGTTCGCCTGCATCCACAACGCCGGTAGGTCCCAGATGGCCGCCGCTTGGTTCAACCGGCTGACGGACCGACGCCTCGCGCGGGCGATCTCCGCGGGCACGGCGCCCGGCTCTCGCGTGCATCCGGAGGTTCAGAGCGCCATGGAAGAGGTCGGAATCGACCTGTCGAGCGCGACCCCCACTCTTCTCACCAAAGACCTGGCCGAGTCGGCGGCCCTGCTGGTCACGATGGGCTGCGGCGAGGCCTGCCCGGTGGTTCCGGGACTGCGGCGAATGGATTGGCCGCTCGACGATCCCAAGGGGAAACCGATCTCCGAGGTGCGCCGCATTCGCGAAGAGATCCGGGGTCGGGTCGAAGCGCTGATCGCGGACGAAGGGTGGAACAACCCGTCGGATTGATCCGATCAGTCCGATCGTCCGGCGCCTGGTGGGCCGAGCTCGAATTAAATGTATACTGCATTCTATGTGCTATACATATTATGAGTTCGATGGCTCACAGTTCCGCTCCACCCAGGGAGAACAGGTCGCCGCGTCCAGGGCGCCCAAACTGGCGCTCGGGAACGTGGGCTCTGGTCGTGCCGCTTTTATTTCCATCCGGATGCCGGCTGACCTCGGGCCCGGATCTCGTCGGGCAAGAGCGTCGCAATATCCAGACCTGGACGGTGCCGCCCGGCGCAGCCGTCGTCGACGCCTCCGAGGTCGATGGGCGCAGACTGACCGGCCGCACCGGGATCGAGATATCAACCAACCTGGGCTGGGATCAATATCTGCGCTGGGTCGACGCCTCGAGCAAACCCGGGTACGCCGGGAGAGCCTCCGGCAGCACGACGGCGACTTTCGTCCGAATACTTCCCGGCGATGAGCTTCGAGTCGATCTGCAGGTCATCGCTCCGGGTCCACCGCTGAGTGTACGAATCACCTTCACGGCGACCCCCGATTGAGAAAGGACACATCATGAACAATGTCCACATTCATCTGCACGTAGCCGACCTCGACGCGAGTCGCGCGTTCTACGAGCGCTTCCTCGGGACGACGCCGGTCAAGGTCAAGCCGGGGTACGCCAAGTTCCTGCCCGATTTCGCCCCCATCAACCTGGCACTTTCGTCGGGCCCGAGCGGCCCCGGCCGGACCATCGATCACCTGGGCTTCCAGGTCGAATCTCGACAGACCGTCGACAACCTCCTGGCACGTGCCAAGGCGGCCGGTCTTCCAGTCCGCGAGGAGATGAACGTGGACTGCTGCTACTCGAACCAGGACAAGTTCTGGGTCCGGGATCCCGACGGGGTCGAATGGGAGGTCTATCACCTGAACCACGATCTCGAAGACGAAACCTCGGCCGCCGCCAGCACGTGCTGCACGCCGCTCGCCAAGATTGGGCGGCGGCCTTAGCGCTATCGAGCAGGCATTCGCGGTCATAGGGGGAGCAGCCATGCACAAGAAGCGAGTCCTCTTCATCTGCATTCACAATTCGGCGCGGAGCCAGATGGCCGCCGCCTGGCTGAGGTCACTGGCGGCCGATCGCTTCGAGGTCGAGAGCGCCGGTCTCGAGCCCGGTCGGCTCAATCCGCTGGCCGTCGAGGCTATGCGTCGAGCCGGTGTCGACATCGGCGGCGCCGGAACGCAGTCGGCCTTCGAGCTGTTCAAGTCGGGCCGGCGGTTTCACTACGTGATCAGCGTCTGCGACGAAGCCTCCGCCGAGCGCTGTCCGATCTTCCCGGGTGTCACCAAGCGTCTGAACTGGAGCTTTGGCGATCCGTCGAGCTTCGTTGGCACGGACGAGCAGCGCCTCGAACAGACGATGCGCGTCCGCGACGAGATCCGAGACAAGGTTCGGCAGTTGATAGACGATGAGCAGATGTCGCCGACCTTCGGTAGGCGCTGAGATCCCGCTCCAGATCTGAGGCGTCCCGCGTCGCAACTCCGGACGCCGCGGAGCGGCGCGCACCCAGCGCGAGCCCTGCCGTCGTCGGCCCGACGTTGACCGTCCGGACTCGCAAGCAGTAACCAAATCGTCACAAGAGTGTCGATGTCGCCACGCCGTCGCAACACTTCGCCGGGAGGTCCGGGTTGCTGTTGACCGTGTTACCTGCGCTGGGATACGGGTTCCAACGCGAGCAATGACATTTCAATTTTGGAGGCATCCATGACCCGTCTTACACGCTTTGCTGCCTGCGGCGCCGCGGCCGCGGCATGCCTGCTGGCGGCCCGAATGGCCGACGCGCAGGTGATGTGCAACGACACGACAACGCTACCGAATCCCATCATCCTGACGGGTTCCAGCGCCTTCGAAGCCACGGTGAAGCAGTTCGCCGTCAAGCTCTCAGCAGAGACCACGCCCACCACCATCATCTACCAGGTCCCGGGCTCCTGCTCCGGTGTGGCCAACTTCTCCGCCGCCCTGACCGGAACGGCGCACTACTACACGCTCGACACCACGGTGACCCCAAATGCGGTGGTCACGAACAGCTGCACGTTTGGCACGGGCCAGATGGCCGACGTCGCCATCTCGGACGTCTTCTATTCGTCTTGCGCGAACGTCCCCCAGCCTATTCCAAGCACCATGGTGGACATTCCCGGGCCGGTCCAGGCCATGCTCTTCGTCGTACCGAAGTCGAACACGACTACGCAATACCTCACCGCCGCCGAGGCTGCGGATATCTACGGCTGCGGCGCGTCCGCGAACGTGGCCACGTTTACTCAAGCCGGCGGCATCTTCTGCCGCGACCCGAACTCGGGCACGCAGATCACCGTCGCCGTCAACATCGGGGTTCAGCCCTCGGTGATGGTCGCGCCGATCTGCGTTCCGTCGACGAACGGCACTGCTGGCGTAATCTCCGGGGTCACGACCTACGCCACGTCGGGATCCGCGATCGGCTTCATCGGTGCAGACGCCTACGATCCACAGCGTGCGAACCTGAACTCGCTGGCCTTCCAGGGGTTCGGTCAGACCGAGGCCTACTACTCCGATTCGAGCGCCGCGACCGCGGATCGCCGAAACGTCCGGGATGGTCACTACCTGATCTGGGGATACGAGCACATGATCGCGATTGCGGACTCGACCGGCACCCCCACCAACCCGAAGGCCACCAACTTCATCGGCTGGATCAACGGCACCAAGACCGACCCCAGCTTCGACTACGTTCAGGTCGAGGGCGCTGCCGGAACGATTCCGGTCTGTGCGATGAAGGTCAAGCGGTCGTCCGACGGGGGTTTGCTCGACCACTACACGCCGACGGACACCTGCTCGTGTGCCTTCGAAGCCGCCATCACCAAGACGACCCCCGCGAACTGTGCGGCGTGCACGGGAACCGGAACCAGCACCTGCACCGGTGGCACGGCTTGCCACCACGGCTTCTGCGAGTGAAAGGGATTTGAAAATGCGTAAATACATGACGAAGTATCTCTTGTTGATGGCGCTCGGTGGGGCGGGCGTGATGGCCTGTTCCTCGTCGAGCACCCCTGCTGGGGGCGGCGGTTCTGGCGGCCACACCGGTGGTGCTGGCGGTACGGCGGCAGGCGGCGCTGGCGGCTCCTCAGCCGCTGGAGCAGGCGGTTCCTCGGCTGCGGGCGCAGGTGGCTCCTCGGCTGCGGGCGCAGGTGGCTCCTCGGCTGCGGGCGCTGGCGGCTCCTCAGCCGGCGGCACTGGCGGCGGCGCCACCGGGGGAACCACGGGCGGCGCGGCGGCCGTCAACGCCGCCATCATCAACGCACCTACCTCGGGCGGCATCACGCCGACGCGAGCCGCGCCACCGACCACCTGCCCCTAGGCCCACCAACGCGCCGATGCCCCTCTCCCGGTTGCGGGTGAGGGGCGGGGGTGAGGACCCTCTTCATGTTTCCATCTCCGCATCTGGCAACGGACCGACACAAGGGCACGAGGGGTCGCAGCAACGCATTCTTTGGCAGGTGGGGATGGTGGGTAGTGGCGGTTTGGCTCGCATCTGCAACGGCGGCGGCGCAAGAGGGATCGCCGAGGGCGGGGAGTGCCGGCGCAGATACGGGCAAACCTCCGGGTGTCATCGCATTGCCAGACGCCGCGACTCCCGAGGCAGCCTCCGTTGCTGCGGCAGCGGCAGCCGCAACGGCTGAACGCGAAGCCAAGGAGGCCCGTGAGCGCGCGGCGCTGCGCGCGGATCTGGACGCGCTCCGCTCGGAGCTCGCGGTGGAGCGGGCCGCACGCGCGTCCGCCGAGACGGCGCTGGCCGCGCATCTAGATATGCTGTCGACGGAGGTCAGGCAGGAGCCTCCGGAAGTGCTCACCGCGCGCCTCGGGTTGAGCCTCACTGGCTACGTGCAGGCCGATTGGGTGGTCAAGAACCAACTGTCTCAGGATCAGCTCAATACCTCGGGCGTCCCCCTCAATCAGGACCAGATCATGATTCGGCGCGCTCGCTTGCGCGCCTCGTTAGACCGTTGGTGGGTAGCGGGGCTTCTCGAATTCGACGGCAACACGGTGAACGGTGCGCAAGCGCGCCTCATCGGTGCCGAAGCCTCGTTGAAGTGGCCGCCGGAACGAGGCAACCCATTGCCGATTCTCATGGCGACGGTCGGCCTTTTCAAGATCCCATTCGGATTCGAGGTCGGACAGAGCGATCGCGAACGGCTCTTTTTGGATCGCTCCACGGCGGAACATGGATTGTTCCCAGGTGAATACGACGCCGGCGTGCGTCTCATGGGTGGCTGGCGGTTCACCCGCTACGCGCTGGCAGTCATGGACGGCGAACCGATCGGCGAGAGGACCTTTCCGCTTCGCGATCCGAACAGCTCCAAGGATGTGGTCGGTCGGGTCGGAATCGAAACGCCCATTACGCCCGCGGTATGGGTAGCCGGTGGCTTCTCGGGCCTGAGCGGAAAGGGATTCCACGCCGGTACGCAGGCGACGAAATCGACCGTGCAATGGAACGACCTGAATGGCAACGGCGTGCTCGACCCCGGCGAGACCGTGGTCATTCCGGGAGCCTCGGCGGTTGCGTCGCAGAATTTCTCCCGCTTCGGCTACGGGGGCGACCTGCGCATCGGCGTGAATGAGCCATCGCTGGGAGCCACGGTGCTCTACAGCGAGATCTATTGGGCCAAGAACCTCGACCGGGGCATCCTTCCGGCCGATCCGGTCAGCTTCGGCCGCGACTACCGCGAGCTCGGCCTCTACGTCGGCATCACGCAGGACGTGGGGCCGCATGCGCAGGCGGGCATTCGCTACGATTTCTATAATCCGGATGCCGATTCGGTCAATACCGTCATGGGCGCGACCACACCCGCCGCCCTCGCCTATCAGACGCTGGCGTTCGCCGCGGCGTTGCGCGCGACGTCGGGCCGGTTGATTGCCGAATTCGACCTCAATCGCAATCACAACGGTCGCGACCTTCAGGGAAACCCGACCAATCTGGCCGCGGACGCATTCATCATTCGCGGCGAGGTGAGCTTCTGATGCGGCGCGCGGCGAGTCTCTTGGGGCTGGGCGCCATTGCCTTTGGTTGCGGCGGCGCCAGCTCGCAGTCGGGCGTTACGGCGTATCTGCAGCTCGCGAATGCGCAGTTCGTCCCGGGCGCCCTCGTCCCCGGGCCCGACGCCGGAGTCGACGCCGGCGCCACGGGGCCGGCCATCCACGGTGTGAATTTCTTGACCACCAAGATCTATCCGGGAGTCGAGAACCTTCCCCTGTCCGGCGACGTCCAGGAGGGTTCGAGCGTGCTGATCGGCCTCGCGAACGATGCCGGCTACTGGATTGTCCCCACGCCCTTCCTCGATCCTCAGACCCCGAACAACTTCGCCTTTCAAACGAAGATGTCGTTTTCGCCTCTGACACCTATGGGGAATCAGATCCTCATCCTCCGGGGCGTCGACGCCGCCGGGAACATCGGACCGGCGCAGCAGTTTACCCTGGATGTCACGCCGCCGATCCCGACCGGCACGCTGGTCATAACGCTCGAGTGGGACACCGAGTCCGACATGGACCTGCACGTCGTCGTCCCAAACCCGAACGACGCGACCATGCCGATCGAGATCTGGTCGAAGGCGCCGGTCGGCCTGCCGCCCCGCGTACCGGGCAATGCGCCGCCGACCAAGGACGAGCTCGCCGCCGAAATCGCCGCCGCCGGTGCGCTCGACTTCGACTCCAACGCCGCCTGCGTCATCGACGGCCGCCGCCAGGAGAACGTGATCTACACGCAGCCGCCACCGTCGGGGACCTACACCGTGCGGGTCGACGCCTTTTCGCTCTGCGGCCAGGCCGACGCCCAGTGGCAAGCCGTGGCCACCACGCCGGACGGCCAGATCGTCTCGCCGGCGATCTGGGAAGCGACCGACGCGGACACCCGCGGCAACCACGGCGTGGGCGCCGGGCGGCTGGCCTTCGAATTTTCGATTCCGTGAAACAAGCAGGAAGGGGAAAAAATGGGTTCCAACATCTTGATGCAGAAGCTGGTGTTCGTGGCGCAGATCGCGAGCCAGGCGGTGCTCTACGTGCTGCTCGCCCTGTCGGTGCTCTCGATCGGCGTCATCATCGAGCGCTGGTGGTACTTCCGGCGGCGGCGCGACAACCTGGACATCCTGGCGGACCGGCTGCGCAAGGCCTTCGGGCGCGGCGATCTGGCGGCGGCGCGGCAGCTCCTGGGGAACAGCCCTTCGGTCGAGGCGCAGATCGTCCACGAGGCGCTCGACTGGTACGACGACGGGCCCGACGCCGTCGAGCAGATCCTCGCCAAGGCCACCCGCCTGCGGCGCAAGACGTTCGAGGGCGGCTTGTTGTTCCTCGGCACGCTCGGCAACAACGCCCCCTTCATCGGCCTCTTCGGAACGGTGCTCGGCATCGTGACGGCGTTCCGCGAGCTCGGCAACAACTCGATGGGCGCCATGGGCAACGTCATGGGCGGTATCGCCGAGGCGCTCATCGCGACCGCGGTCGGCATCCTCGTCGCGTTGCCGGCGGTCATTTTCTACAACGTCTTCCAGAAGAAGGGCGTCGACATCGAAGAACAGGCGGCGGCGCTGGGCAACGTCGTGAGCGCGTCGATGCGTTCGCTGCCCCGCGGCGACACCAAACGGGCTGCGGCCGTCGATGGCCCGGCGGCCGCGACGGGCGCTTCTGCAGCGTCGGCGGCTTCGGCAGCTTCGGCAGCTTCGGATCGCAAGATCGAGCATGTCGCCCGCACCGTCGAGGTGGAGGCCTAGATGGCCGGCACGATGGCGACCGGCCGGGGCCGGGCGCGAACGATCGCGCAGATCAACGTCACGCCGCTGGTCGACGTGGTGCTGGTGCTGCTGGTCATTCTGATGGTCGCCTCGACCTACATCGTCGCGCAGACGCTCAAGGTGCAGCTCCCGCGGGCCAAGTCGACCGATGGAACGGCCGACAAGCCGACCAAGGTCGAGATCCTCAAGAACGGCAGCTACCGCTGGAACGAAGAGCCGGTGGTCGAGTCGGCGCTGGCCGACAAGATGAAGGCCGCCGTGACGGCCGACTCCGAGATGAGCCTGGTGGTGAGCGCCGACAAGGAGGTCATGCACGGCAACGTGGTGCACATCCTCGACCTGGCCAAGATCGCCGGGATCACGAAGTTCGCCATCAACGTCCAGCAGAGCGGCGAGTAGAGGAGTCGTCGTTTGCGGTTAGGGACCGTCGTCCTTTCGGTCGGCTTGCACGTGGGGCTGGCGGTCGGCCTGGTGGCCGTCGCCCAGAAGCGCGAGCTGCGTCGCCGCGCCATCTCGGTTGCCGTCACCGAGGAGAAGAAGAAGGTCAAGCCGGCCAAGCCGCCCGCACCGCCCAAGCCGATCGCCCGCCCGGCCGCCGCGAAACCGGTCGCCGTGGCCAAGGCCGACGCGCCCGTCGCGGTCGCGCACGTCGCGGCGGCGCCCATGGTGACCAACCTCAGCATGTCGAACGCCGGTCTCGACATCGGACCGGGAATTGGCCTCGAAGGGCGGGCCGCCAAGCCGGCCGCCGCGGCGCCCGTCAAGGTGGCCTCCGCGCTCTCCGAGGCCCGCACGCGCCGCACGCAAGAAGAAGCCGGCGGCGCGGATGCGCCCTGCGAAGAGGAACCGACCAAGGCGGTCGCGATCGTCAAGACGCCCATCGACTACACGCTGTATCCGCAAGCCCAGGCCGACGGGATCGAAGGCAAGTTCAAGGCCCGCGTGATCGTCGACGTCAACGGCGAGGTCACTTCCGTCGAGGTCGTCTCGGGCGTGGATCCGGGCCTCGACGCCGCCATCGTTGCGGCGCTGCAGCGCTGGCGCTTCAAGCCCGCGATGGCCTGTGGCAAGGCGGTCGTTGGCGAGCCATTCGTCGTCACGAGAACCTTCGAGCTCGGCGACTAGAGTGGAATGAAGCGCGCCCTCGTCCTGTCGATGCTGTCGATCTGTCTGTCCGCCTGGCCCGCTCGCGCGCAGGAGAGCGGCGGCGACTCGGGTCCAGTCGTCACCAAGCCGCCCAAGCTGGTGAAGTTCGTTCCCGCGATCTACCCGCAGGACAAACACGACGCGGGCGTCACCGCCTCGGTCCTGCTTTCGATCGAGATCGGCGCGGACGGCGGCATCGGCGAGGTCCAGGTGGTCCAGAGCGCCGGGCCCGACTTCGACGCGGCGGCGGTGACCGCCTGCAAGCAGTTCATCTTCGAGCCGGCCGAGATCGACCACCAGCCCGCGCCGGTCAAGATCACCTACAAGTACGAGTTCACGATCGTCGAGCAAATGGTCAAGGCGGGGCCGCAGATCAACTTCGACGGGATGGTCCTGGAGCGCTTCAAGAAGCGACCCCTGCCCCGGGTCTCGATCACGCTGCTCGATCTAGGATCGCTCAGGGCAACCTCCGACGAGGACGGCCACTTCGCCTTTCTCGACGTGCCGCCGGGCAAGCACAAGATCGAGATCTCCAACCCCAGGCTGATGACCGTCACGACGGAAGAAACAATCGCGGCGGGCAAGCGGCGCACGGTGAAGTACTACCTGGAGGAAAAGGAAGAGGGCGTCGACGACGCGGCCGTCGTGCGCGCGCCCCGCATCAAGAAGGAAGCCGTCGAGACCCGCATCCGGACCGAGGAGGCGCGGCGGGTCCCCGGGACCCAGGGCGACACGCTCAAGGTGGTGCAGAACCTCCCCGGCGTGGCCCGCTCGTCGTTCGGGTCGGGCGAGCTGATCGTGTGGGGGGCGGCGCCCAATGAAACCAAGGTCAACGTCGACGGGGTCGAGATCCCCGCGCTCTATCACGTGGGCGGCTTCCGCTCGACCATCAACTCGGATCTCGTGCGGTCGATCGATCTGTCGCCCGGATCCTACGGCGCCGAGTACGGCCGCGGCCTGGGTGGGTTGGTCCGGATTGACCTCGGGTCGCTCCCCAAGGACGGCACCCACGGCTACGTCGCCGCCGATGTCCTCGACACCTCGGCCCTGATCTCGACGACGCTCACGCCCCGCCTCCGCCTGGCGATTGCCGGGCGCATCAGCTACCTCGATCGCGAGCTGCCGCTGGTGACCTCGGCCGACGTGGGCGACTTCGTCCCCATCCCCCGCTACGACGACTACCAGGCGCGCGCGACGCTGGCGCTGCGGCAGGACGAGGAGCTGGCGGTGACCTTCCTGGCGTCCGACGACCACTTGCGGCGCGCCATCCCCTCCGACGATCCGCTGGAGGTCCGCTCGGAGAACACCGACACCTCCTGGAAGCGCCTCATCGTCCACTACACGCGCCTGCTCCCGGACGGTGCGTCGGTCGCCGTGACGCCGTCGATCGGATACGACTCGTCGAGCGACACGGAGCTGTTCGGGAGCACGCCCGTCGATCTCAGGTCCAGCGCCTGGCAGTACGGGCTGCGCGGGAGCTACCGCCGCAAGGTGGCCACGTCGACCACGCTGTCGTTCGGAGTCGACATGCAGGCGCGCGCCGCCACGCTCGATCGGGTCGGGTCGCTGACCTTGCCGGCTCGCGAGGGCGACATCACCGTCTTCGGTCTGCGTCCGCGCAACGACATCGCCGCCGACCACTGGAACGTCACCACCATCGACACGGCCCCCTACGCCAACGCCGAGATCGCGCTGGGGCGCTTCTCGCTGGTCCCGGGGCTGCGCTTCGAGCCGCTGCTCGTCGAGGGGAGCCCGTCGCTGCCGGCCGGCGGCGCCCCACCGCGCGGGTACGCCAGCTTCTCGCTCCCCGAGAACCCGGTCGACCAGCTGCCGGGCGATCCGGTGTCGCGCGCCGTGCGGGCGGCCCGGATCTTCGCCTGGCTCCCCAACCCCCGTCTCACCGCCTCCTTCCACGCCAGCAAACGCCTCACGCTGACCGCGGGCGGCGGGGTCTACGCCCAGCCACCCGATCCCCAGGACATGAGCCCGGTGTTCGGCAACCCGACGGTGTCGCTGTCGCGCGCGGTGCACCTGTCGGGTGGCTTCGGCTACAAGCTGCGCCCGACCTTGACCCTGGAGGTCATCGGCTTTTACAAGCGGATGTTCGACCTGGTCTCGCGCAACGAGAACCCGTCGCCGCCCGTGGCCGACTCCCTGACCCAGGACGAGATCGGCCGGGCCTACGGCGGTCAGCTCTTGCTGCGCCAGGAGCTGCTGCGCGGCTTCTTCGGCTGGATCACCTATTCGCTGACCCGCAGCGAGCGGCGCGACCACCCCGACACCAACTGGCGGCTGTTCGATTTCGATCAGACGCAAGCGCTGGGGCTGGTGGCCAGCTATCAACTGGGGCACGGCTGGACGTTCGGCTCGCGGTTCCGCTACACCACCGGCTTCCCGCGGACGCCGGTGGTCGGGACGTATACGGACGTCGCCAACGGGCAGACCGCTCCGCTTTTCGGCGCGCAAAACTCGATCCGGATCCCGGCCTTCTATCAGCTCGACGCGCGGGTCGAGCGCTCGATCGTCTACCGCCGCGTGAAGATCAACGTCTTTCTCGACGTGCAGAACGTGACCGATCGACAGAACCCGGAGGAGATCATCTACACCTCCGATTTTTCTCGGCGTGCCTACATCACCGGCTTCCCGACGCTGGCGGTGGTCGGCGCACGATTGGAGTTCTGATGAAGAGCCCCGGCAGCCACATTTCCGAATCGGCGACACCGTCGCTCGCGGTGGCATCGTTCCTGGTCGCCGCGGCGTTTGCCGCCACCGGGTGCAAGCCCGACCTCGGGGCGCCGACCTCGCTCGTCACCGGGCCGCGCTTGCTGGCGATCCGCGGAACGCCGCCCGAGGCCGCCGAGAGCGCCGGCGTCGTCTACGACGCGCTGGCCGTGACAGTCGACGGCACCGTCGCGGCGCCCGCGATCACCTGGGCGCAGTGCCTGGCGCCCAACCCGCCGGCCAACGGCAACGACGTGAGCAGCGCCTGCCTCACGATCCCCGACGACGCCGGACCGGCGCCAACGTTCATGGCCACCGTGCCGGCCAACGCCTGCATGCTGTTCGGCCCCGAGACGCCGCCGCCCCAGAAAGGCCAGCCGCCCACGCGGCCCGCCGACGCCGATACGACCGGCGGCTACTACCAGCCAATACGCGCTACCTGGACCACCGATTCGGGCGACCCGCTGCTCTCGTTCGCGCTCGAGCGCGTCCTCTGCCGGCTCGCCAACGCGCCGGTCGACGTGGCGGGACAGTACGCCTCCGACTATCTCCCCAACAACAATCCCCAGCTGGCCGACCTCGTGCTCGATCCCGCGGGGATTGCGGCGCCGATCTTCACGGCGGGTCAGACCACGCCGCCGCCCCCCGGCTCGGTGGGCGCGGGACAGACGGTCCTCTTGCAGGCGGATTGGAGCCCCTCGTCGGCCGAGACCTTCCTGGTGTGGGACGTCGTCTCGCTGAGCCTGGTGATGCAGCAGGAATCGCTGCGTCTCTCCTGGTACGCCACCGCGGGCAGCTTCGAGCACGACGCGACCGGGCGCAGCGACACCGGGAGCGACACCGAGCCCTTCACGCAGAACAGCTGGACCGCCCCCACCACCGCGGGTCCGGTGCACCTCTGGACGGTGCTACGCGACGACCGCGGCGGCATCGACTTCGCCGAAGCCGAAATCGACGTCACGCCGTAGCCCGACGCGGGCGCCCAAGCCGAATGCGGGCCGGTCGGGCGAGTTTGCCGGGGGTTTTCTGGACTGTAACGGGTTCGTCACCCCGGTGGTCTACGCTGCCGCTCGTATGAATCCGGAAACGAACCTCGACCGGCGCATCCTGGTCGTCGAGGACGAGCCCGACCTGAGGGAGCTGCTGACCTACAACCTGACGGCGGCGGGGTTCACCGTGCAGGCGACGGAGAACGGCGCCGATGGTCTCGATGCGGTGCAACGCTTCGATCCCGACGTCGTGCTTTTGGACCTCATGCTCCCCGACATTCCGGGCACGGAGGTCTGCCGGCGCATTCGCGGCGACCTCAACGCGCGCCAGCCGGCGGTCATGATGCTCACCGCCAAGGGCGAGGAGATCGATCGCGTGGTCGGCTTCGAGCTCGGCGCCGACGACTACGTGGTCAAGCCGTTCAGCGTCCGCGAGCTGATCCTGCGGGTGGGCGCCATCCTGCGCGCGCGCCGGCCGGTACAATCGAACGCCCCCAACGCGCCCCAGCGCCGCCGCTACGTGGTCGGCCCGCTGGAGCTGGACGTCGACGGCTACCACGTGTTCGTGGCCGGTGACGAGGTGCATGTCAGCACCCTCGAGATGCGCCTGCTGGTCTATCTGGTCGAGCACCGCGGGCGCGTCCGCTCGCGCGAGGATCTGCTGGAGGACGTCTGGGGCTACAAGCCCGGCGTCTCCACCCGGACCATCGACACGCACGTCAAGCGCCTGCGCGACAAGCTGGGCGAGGCGGGCGCGCTGGTCGAGACCGTGCGCGGCACCGGCTACCGCCTCTCGGCGGACCACCCGGTGGTCGTCAAAGATTAGCGTCGTCGTTGCGGCGACGTCGCGGCGTCGAAGCCGGAGCGTAACCGGCCCGGCCTAGCCTGAACCTCAGCAACGGGAGGTCATCATGGCAGCGTCGTCGCACGTCGTCGCGCTCGCGCTCGCGGCCGCCGCACTGGTCGGTCTGGCCATCGGCTGGAGTCAACTGCTCGCGCTCGCGCGTCACCTTTGCGGGCCGCGCGCGGTGCCCGTCCGCCGTCCGCCGATCTCGATCCTCAAGCCCCTGTGCGGCCTCGACGACGGGCTGGCCGTGAACCTCCGCACGTTCGCGGCGCTCCCCTACCCGGACTACGAGGTGCTCCTCGGCCTGCGGCACACCGGCGATCCCGCCTATCCCCTGGCGCGGGCCGCCGTTCGCCGCTGGCCCGGACGGTTCCGGGTAGTGCTGCAAGAGGGGAAAAGCGGGCTCAACCCCAAGGTCAACCAGCTCATGACGCTGGCCCGCCACGCGCACCACGATCTGCTGGTGATCAGCGATTCGAACACCCGTGTTCCGCCCGGCTATCTCGACGAGATCGCCGCCGCCCTCGAGGATCCGGCGGTCGGCCTCGTCACCCATCCCCTGGTCGGAGACGGCGACAGGGGCGGCGACGGCGAGACGCGATCGTCGGCGCGCCTCGGCTCCGTCGCCGACAATCTGCATCTGTCGGGGGTGATGACACCGTCGATCGTTGCGGCCAAGCTCTTCTGCGGCAAGGACTACGTCGTCGGAAAATCGATGGCCATGCGCCGCGCGGACATCGACGCGCTGGGCGGATTCGCCTCGGTCAAGGACGTGCTCGCCGAAGACTTCGTGCTCGGTCGCGCGGTCACCGAACGGCTCCACAAGCGGATCGTCCTCGGGCGCGCGCCTGTCACCTGCATCTCCGAACGCCGCTCGCTGGCCGGATTCGTCCGCCGCTACGCGCGCTGGAGCGTCATGCAGCATCAATGTGCGGGCCTACCGGCGTATTGCGGCCTGCTGCTGCTCAACCCGGTGCTGCTCGCCACCGCCGCGGCGCTGGCCGATCCGTCGCGCGTGACCGGGGCGATCTGGGCGGTGACAGCGGCCAGCCGCCTGGCGAGCGACGCCCTGGCCGGGCGGCTCCTGCGGGGGCGCGGGCGGGGATTCCCGCTGCGCGCCTTGCTGGTGGGACCGCTGGCCGACCTGCTGGCGGGGGCCGCCTGGACGCACGGCCTGCTCAGCCGATCGATCGAATGGCGATCGAACCGTCTGACCGTGCTGCGGGGGAGTCGGCTGCGGGTTCGGCCAGCGCGGGGCAGCCATACGCATCCAAAATCCGATACAGGCCCTGCTTCGGCAGCCGCGTGAAGCCGCCGAAGGCCGCGCCGGCCAGCGTGCCGTCGCGCAGCCACTCCTCGATCCAGGCCGCAGCCAGGTGCGGCTCACGCTGGGCCAGGGCGGCGCCGTTCTCGATCGCCCAGCGCCGGTTGTAGCGCTCTTGCGCGCCCACCGACGGCGACAACAGCAGTGGCAGGCCCAGGGCGGCGAAGAAAGTCAGCTCGCTCGGTTTGGTCCAGAGGATGTCGGCCTCGGCGCACAGGGCGTTGAACGCGCGGAAGTAGCGATCGACGTCGGCCTCGACCAGGATCCGCACCGCCGGATGATCGGCCAGGCCTTGTCTGCGTAACAGGCGCTCGAAGCGGCGCGCGACGTCGGGGCGGACGCCCGCGACCAGCGTCAAACGGAGCGAGCCTGCCTTGATCGCGGAACGCAAGGCCGGGACGAACTTCGCCGGCAGATCGGCCTGCGCGCCCGCCCCGCCCACCGCGAAGACCAGCAGCGGCGGCCGATCCGCGACGGCGCGCAACACCTCCCCGCCCAGCGTCGCGGCGACCGCCGCGCCCGCGGCCTTCCGGAAGGCGCCCCCGCGGTCGAGACGGACCAGGCGCGCGGCCAGGTTTGCCCGGGCGGTCGGGGCGTCGGGCCCGCCGACCAGCTCGTGCGGCAGCGGAAAACCGGTCGTGTCGATCTGCGCCGCCGCGACGCCGTAGGCGCGGAGACGACGCGCGGCGCGCTCCGTCGGCGCGAAGTAACGAATGCGACTGCCGCCCGGGCGGCGCGGAACCCAGGCGCGCGCCAGATCCGAGTCGGTCACCACGCAGGCGACCGGGCCCTTTCCAAAACGGTCCGCGACCAGGGCGGGGACGAAGAACGTCGTGAGCAGCGGCACTCCCGAGCGCTCCAGCGACGCCAGCAACCCGGCGCCCAGCCCCTGGCCCACCGCCCGCTCGAGACCCCGCGTGGTCAGCGATGGACGGGAGAGATCGCGCAGCGGATGAAAGGGCGGGATGCGGGTGATCGCCTCGAGCAGCAGGCGAAACGGCGTGCCCACCATCGGCAGCTGCGAGACGCGCGAGACCCGCTCGTAAAAGCGGCGGGTCCGCTGCCAGAGGCGCTGCTCCTCGGGTCCGGCCAGCGGCGCCCGGTCGGCATGGGCGATGGGCACACCGAAGCCGCGCGCCAGCGCGTCCGCCGCGCGCAGATGGCCGAGGCCCATCTCGACGGCCGCCACCACGGGAAGGCCCGGTTGCTCGGTCACGATGCTCAGACGGCCAAGGGGGTGGGAAGACCGGCCTCCGCGCCGAACGCTTCGGCGACGGTGTCCCAGGGCGCCGGGACGTCCAGCCAGAGCGGCCCGCCCAGCAGCGCGCCGGCGCCGTCGTGGGCAAAGACCCGCACCCGCCCGAGCTCCGTCGAAGAGCCGGCGTTGAAGACGTACATGGGCCGCGGCGCGCAGAAGAGACGCGCCCCGCGCGGCACGTGGCGGTGGCCGTGCAGCACCAGGTCGCACCGCCCGCGGACCCGCGTCAGCAGGTCGCGGCCGCGCGCCAGCTCGGAGGTGAACCCAAAACCCAGCCACGACGACAAGCGCTCCATCGCGTGCTCATCTGGCATCGGAAGCACGTGGTGGTGTAGCGCGATCACGACCAGGCAGCCGGCCGGCGCCGCGTCCAGCGCGGCGTCGATGGCGTCCAGATCGGCGTCGTCGAGACTGCCGTGACCATTGATCCAGGATCGGTTGTGCGCGGCGGTCGAATCGACCCGCACGATGGTGACGCCCGGGCGCGTGGCGGTCTGCACCCGCGGGCCATCCATGAGATCGCGCGAGACGTCGTCCCCCAGACAATCGTGGTTGCCGGGAATGACGATCAGGCGACCGGCCGAGAGCAGCGGCGCAAACGTCGACTGGAAGAGCGCCAGCTCGCGCCCCAGGCCGCGGTGGGTGATGTCGCCGGTCGCGACGATCGTTTCGACGCCAGATTCGATCAGGGCCGCGCACAGGCGGCCGGCGTTGGCGTTGGTTTCCGCGCTGCGCCCGAAATGCAAATCTGAGATGTGAGCGAGGCGCGCCGGAACGGCGGGTCTGCTGGGGTGCTTCATGCCCCTAGACACTAAGGGGCGCGGGTGACTCTGCGGCGTCAAACCCGTGCCGGCGGTGTGACATTGGCGGGACGAGTCGATCCTGGGCCGCGGGCGTTCAGGGACCGGGCGTTTCGTAAAACAGCGTGATCGTGAAGCAGTGGAACTCGGCGTCCGAGCTCTGGGTCACGATCTTGTCCACGATCTGAAGCTGGGGATGCTCGGCGAGCCAGCCGGTCACGACTTCGCCCAGTCGCTCTCGATCCCGCGCCTTCGTCGCGGTGAAGACCTTCACGCCAAGACTCATTGCCCAGAGCCGATCGGCTTTTCCATCGATGTCCTTGAGAGCAGCTCGAGATCGACGGTTTCCCGTCGGCGTCGGCGGCGGCCACCGTCGGAACACCGACGCCCAGCCCGGCGGCCGCTCGACGTTCCCAACCATCCCGGGGTGTTGGGCCAGCCTCGCCGCTCGGCACCGTTCTCGCATTGCCCGACGGGTATGGCCAAAAACGGCAAGCCAACGATCCCGGGGCAAGACCGTCTGGACGACATGCGAGCGGCGCTCACCTGGCGGTCCGACTTTCTGAACGACATGCTCAAGGTCACCGCCATCGCCGGCGTGCTCCTGACGGCCATGGTAATCACGTTCCGGTCGCGGCCGCGGTTCGACCTTTCGACCTATCTGGTCATGTCGGCCGCCCTGCTGACCCTCGCCCTGCGCTTGCTGCCCCAATTGCCGTTTCGGCTGCGGGCCACCCTCACGATCGCGGCGATCTACTGCTCCGGGGTTCCGACGATCTTGCGCTCGGGGTTTGCGCTCACCAGCGCGGCCATTCTGATCTCGGCCATCGTTCTGGCCGTCATCTTGCTCGGGCGTGGCTCGGGTATCCTGCTCCTGGTCGTCACCGCGATCCTCCTGGGCGCGCTCGCCCTGGCGGCCAAGGGTGGGCATTTCGTCCCCCATCCCATCGAGTCGGATCCTCGAATTCCCCGCAACTGGGTGCGGATGGCGATCGGGTTCGATCTGGTGGCCGTGACCCTCATGACCGCCGTGCTGTATGCGGTTCGCTACATCGAAAGGAACTATGCGGAGATCTCCTCGGCGCTCGCGCTCCTGAACGGAGAACAGCGACGCCGGGCCGGTCTCGAGAGCGACCGGCGCCGCAAGGAGAACGACTGGCAGCGGTCCGCCCGCGAGCTGACCGCCCTCGCACAGAACCAAGAGGTGGAGGCCGGAAATGCCCGGGCGGCCTTCCGCGCGATCGTCGAGGCCGGCGCCCGGGGTCTGGGCGTCGAACGCTGTGGCGTCTGGCTCTTCGACGGGACCCGCAGCGAGATCCGTTGCCAGGATCTCTATGAAGCCACGCCGGACCGGCACTCGGGCGGCATCGCGCTCAAGGCTTCGGCGGCGCCCGCCTACTTCGCCGCGCTGGCATCGGAACGTTCGATCGTCGCCGATCGCGCCCAGAGCGACCCCCGCACGCGCGAGCTCGGTGCCAGCTACCTCGCCTCCCAGCAGATCACCTCGCTGCTCGGTGCGCCGATCCGCCTGCAGAATCGCCTGGTCGGCGTGGTGTGCAACGAGCACATCGGCGTTCCGATGGCTTGGAGTGAGGCGCAGCAGAGCTTCGCGGGCTCCCTGGCCGATTTCGCGGCGCATGTCCTTTACGCGGCCGACCGGACCACCAAGGCGCTCGCCCTACACGCCTCCACCGAAGAGCTGGCCGAGATGCTCGACGCGCTCAAGGTCCGGCTCACCGGGATCCCCTCCGGCCTGGACCCGGCCGAAGATCCGCAGACGCTCGAGGTGGTCGACGGTCTCATCGACCGAGTCCGGCGGCTGACGGTCGCAGAGCGGCTGCCTTCGCTGGACGAGGTCGGTCTGGTCCCCGCCCTGCGGGCGTATCTCGACGCGCAGTCGGCGGCCTCCGGCGTGAAGATGGAGCTGGACGCGACGAAGCTCGACGGGCACGCGGCGCCGGACACCGAGCTTGGCTGCTTCTGGATCGTCCAGGAGGCGGTGACCAACGTCCTCGGCCATGGCGGCGCCCACGTCGTCTCGGTTCATCTGGAGCGGGAGAACGGTCAGCTCCGAATTGCCGTCGAGGACGACGGGCGCGGCCTGGCCGCAGCCGATGTCGCGGCGGCACCCTGGGGAGGGGGGCGCATGGTCCGCATCGGAGAGCGCGCCCGAGCTCTCGGTGGAGACTTCGCGATCGACGCTTGCGAGGGCGCGGGAACGGTGGTCCGGGTCACCCTGCCGTCCCAGGTCGAGTCCCCGGACGAACACTGGGGCCGAGCGCTGCACAGCGAGATGGACGGCCTCTTCGCCGAAGGACGGGCCTCGGTTCAAATGGCGGTGGTGAACTAACTTCTCAAACGGGTGCGGCCAGCCTCGCCTCAGCCCAGTGGCTTCCCCCGATCGGGCAATTGAATTCTGGTCGAGACGTCGTCTCCATCGAGGACCTGCCGGACCTTCCGGGTGAGCAACGCGGGCGTGAGCGGCTTCTGGACGAACGCCACGCCCGTCTCCAGCACGCCGTGGCGGACGATGCTGTCGTCCGTATATCCCGACATGCAGAGGACCTTCATCTCGGGCCGGGTCTGGGCGAGACGCTTGGCCAACTCCGGACCGCTCATCTGGGGCATCACGACATCCGTGAGCAGCAGATCGATCCCTCCCGGATGCCGCTCGCAGATGAGGAGCGCCTCGCCCGCGTTCTGCGCGGGGATGACCTGATACCCCTGCCGCCGCAGAATATTCAGGGCGATCGTGCGGACCTGCTCCTCGTCCTCGACGAGCAGGATGGTCTCGGTCCCGCGAAGGCTGGTCGGGGCAGCCTGCGGCCGCAACACGTCCACCTCCTCATCCACCCTCGGTAAGTAGACCTTGAAGGTCGTTCCTTTGCCGAGCTCGCTGTAGACCCAGATGTTGCCGCAACTCTGCTGGACGATCCCGAACACGGTCGACAGTCCCAGGCCGGTCCCCTTCCCCATCTCCTTGGTCGTGAAAAACGGCTCGAAGATGCGTTTCTGGGTCTCGCGGTCCATCCCGGTCCCGGTGTCGCTCACGGCCAGCATCACGTAGGGACCAGGTTTGGTGGGCAGATGGCTCATGGCGTAGGAGCCGTCGAGGACCACGTTGGCGGTCTCGATGGTGAGCTGGCCGCCGGTCGGCATCGCATCGCGCGCGTTCACGACCAGATTCAAGATCACCTGCTCGATATGACTCGGGTCGACCTTGACCCTGCCCGACACTTTCGGTGGCAGGGACAGGAACGCCACATCTTCACCCAGAATGCGCTGGATCATCTTGTCCATGCCGGTCAACGCCTCGTGCAGATCGATCACCTTCGGTTCGAAGACCTGCTGTCGGCTGAACATCAGGAGCTGGCGGGTGAGCCCGGCGGCCCGCGTCGCGGCCTTGGAGATCTCCCCCAAATCGCTGCACAGCGGATCGGAGGGCTTCAGGTCGGAGAGAATGAAGTCGGCGTAGCTCAAGATGACCGAGAGGACGTTGTTGAAGTCGTGCGCGACGCCGCCCGCCAACCGGCCGACCGCCTCCATCTTCTGCGCCTGACGGAGCTGCTCCTCGCTCTGCCGCAGGGCCTGCTCCGCCTGCCTCTGTCCGGCCTCCGCTTGCTTGCGTTTCGTGAGGTCGACAATGAACGCGATGGTCTTGGGATACTCCAGCATCGCGACCCCGACCAGGACCGGTACCCGGCTCCCGTCCTTGCGAAACGTCTCCGTCTCCCAGGGGGGGGCGACGCCCGTCGCCTGCAGCTGTTCCACGGAGCGGGCCCCCAGGTCAGCAAGCTCGGGCGGCGTCAGGTCTGCCCAGCGCACGGCGCCCTGGACCAGCTCTTCGCGTGAGTATCCGACCATCTGCAGATAGGCGTCGTTCGCGTCGGAGATGTTGCCGTGAACGTCGGCGATCACGATGCCGATGATTCCAGCCTGGCTGAGCCGGCTGAAGCGAACCTCGCTCGCCCGCAGGGCCTCCTCGGCCCGTCGATGGGCAAGCCGCTCCTTGGCTTCACGAACCTCGCGCTCGACCGCCGGGGTCAACCGACCGAGCTTGTCCTTGAGGACATAGTCGTGCGCTCCGGCACGCATCGCCTCGACCGCAGCCTCTTCACCGATCGTTCCCGACACGATGATGAGGGGCAGGTCGAGCCGACTTTCTTCCAGAATAGCGAGCGCCGCGGGGACGCTGAATTTGGGCATCGACCAGTCCGAGGTGACCAGATCCCAAGGCTGGCGTTTCAGGGCCGCGCGCATCGCCTCAGGGGTCTCGACACGTTCGAATTCGACGGACCGACCTCCGCGCCGCAACTCTCCAACGATTAACTTGGCATCGGTCGCCGAATCCTCCGCCATCAGAACGCGCAAGACGGGGCTCATGACACACCCGTACGGGTAGGTGGCGGCTCGTTCAAGAGCAGCCAGAAGAGACCGAGCGTCTTCGCCGCCTCGGCGAACTCGACAAAGTCTACGGGCTTTCGCACATAGGCATTCGCTCCCAGCGAATAGCCACGAACGATATCTTCATGTTCCTTGGAGGCGGTCAGGATCACGACGGGAAGACACTTCGTCCGCTCGTCGGCCCGGATCCTTTTCAGGACCTCGAGGCCGTCAATTCGCGGCAGCTTCAAGTCGAGCAAGACGACGGCCGGCAGCACGGTCATGTCGCGCCCTTCGTACTTGCCCGTTGCGAAAAGGTAGTCGAGGGCCTCGGCACCGTCGCGAACGACAACAATGTCGTTGGTGACACCCGACTTCTTGAAGGCCCGGATCGTCAGCTTCTCGTCTGTCGGGTTGTCTTCGACCAATAGTAAGATCTTGTTCACGTCACCCTCCCGTCCCCTGATGTGTGTGGTCGATCCAAACCGTATTTTCGACCAGGGCGTTCGTCGACCGGACGCCGAGGGCGAGAACGGTTCCCAGGATCCCCAGGACGGTCCATGGCCCGAGCAAATCCACGCGCCTCGCCAGAGCGTGCGCCCCGTCGCGCGTCACGTCGCCCCCTGTGAGATGCCGGGCAGAACGAAATAGAAGACCGCGCCCTCGCCCACCTTCCCCTCGGCCCAGATCCGGCCGCCGTGGCGATTGACGACCCGTTGGACCGTCGCGAGGCCGATGCCGGTACCCGGAAACTCCGCCACGGTGTGAAGTCTCTGGAAGGGGGCAAAGAGCTTGCCCGCGTGGGCCATATCGAACCCGGCGCCGTTGTCCTTCAGAAACAGGGTCGTCGCACCGTTCTTTTCGAGGGCCCCGAACTCGACGCGCGCGGCGGACGCATGCGCGGTGAACTTCCAGGCGTTGCCGATCAGGTTTTCGAAAAGAGCGCGCATCAGTTGGAGATCGGCCTCGGCCGAGAGGTGGTCTTGGACGACGATCTCGACTGCGCGCTCGGGTTCCCTCCCGGCACTCTCGGCGGCGACGGTGCGAACGAGCGCCGAGAGATCGATCCGCTGGGGTCTCCAGTCGCCTCTCGTCACCCGAGACAGAGACAGGAGGGCGTCGATGAGATTCCCCATCTTCCCAGCGTTCTCCTGAATCACCTGCAGACAATCCCGGCCCTCCGCATCGAGCTTGTCCGCGTAATCTTCGAGGAGGATTTGAGCGAACCCGTTCATTCCGCGCAGAGGCGCGCGCAGATCGTGGGCGACGGAGTAACTGAAGGCTTCGAGCTCTCGGTTCGCCGCCTCGGCGGCGTTCTTGGCGACCGCCAGCGTCTTTTCGGCCTGTCTCCGTTCGGTGATGTCCCGCACGACCTTCGAGATGCCAACGACGCGCCCGGAGGGATCCCGCACCGGCGAGATCGTCACGGAGACATCGATGTCTCGCCCATCCTTCCGCCGCCGTATCGTATCGAGCTGCATTCCCTCCCCCTTGGCGAGAGTCTCGAGAATGGTCCATTCCTCTTCCTCGAATCCGGGTGGGACGATGACGGAAATGAGCTTTCCGACGATCTCGTCCGCCGCATATCCAAACATCCGCTCCGCGCCCGGGTTCCAGCTGGTGATGGCGCCCTGGAGCGTCTTACCGACGATCGCATCGTCGGACGAGTCCACAATGGCCGCCAGCCTGGCCCTTTGCCCTTCCGCCCTCTTGCGCTCCGTGATGTCTCGAATCGCGCCCGACACGAGCAGGCCGTCCTTGGTCTGGAGCGGGCTCAGGCTGATCTCGATCGGGAACTCGGTGCCGTCTTTGCGCCGCCCGTGGAGCTCCAGACCGGCCCCCATCGGTCGGATGGTCGGCGTCTGAAAATAACGGGTGCGGTGCGCCGGGTGGGCCTGCCGAAAGCGCTCGGGGATGAGGACCTCGATCGGCTTTCCGATGATTTCGGACCGAGCATACCCAAAAAGCGTTTCGACCTGCCCGTTCACCAGTGAAATGACGCCGTCGCCTCCGGCGATCACCACAGCGTCGGGGGCGGATTCGAGCAGGCCCCGGAACTTTGCGTCGGCCTCCCGTTCTTCACGCAATTTCTCGATGGCCGCCTGTGCCTGCTTGCGCGCGGTGAGATCGAGGACAAAGGAGATACAATCCTTGGCGTCGCCCTCCAGCATGGCCGAGCCGATCAGGACGGGGATCCGCGTCCCGTCCTTTCGGAGATACTCCTTCTCGCGAAGTCCACCGATCCCCGTCGCCGTCAGTTGCGCCGTAGCTCGGGCGTCGACGCCCCGCCACTCGGGCGGTGTGAGCTCCCGCCAGACGACGGCTCCCGAAACGATCTCGTGACGCGAATAGCCCAGGAGATTGAGAAGAGCGTCGTTGACCTGCGAGACGTTTCCGGCAAGGTCGCTAGCGATAATGCCGATGATCCCCGAGTCTGAAAGGCGGGCGAATCGACCTTCCGCCCTTCGGAGGTCGTTCACCGCCTTCTCCGCGACGTCGCGGGCCGCCCGTTCGGCGGCGTACGAGCGGGCGTTGCCGATGGCCAGGGCCGCGTGGTCGGCGACGCGTTCGACCATTTGGAGATCGTCCTCGCTGAACGGATCGTCGGGATCGCTGCGCATGAGGTTCGCTATCCCGACCACCTTGCCCCGGCAGAGCAGCGGCAGCGTGATCGAGCTGGTGACCGCGAGCCGTTCGAGGAAGGGTCGGTATTTCGGCTCGCTCGACGCAGCGAAGTCGGCCGGGTTGACCCGGGGCGTGAGGAGAGTCTTTCCCGTCGCGGCCACGCGCCCCGAGATTCCCTCGCCGACGCGCTGACGGCCCGACAACATCACCTCGCGGGTCGCCGCGAGCAGGTTTGGATCTCGGTGGTAGGTCGCTCCCGTCGACTCCAACCATTCCCCATCCTCGGTCACTGCCCGGATCACGCACATGTCACCGAAGAGCTGGCCGAGGCGAGTTGCCACGACGTCCAGCAGTCGATTGTCGTCGTAGGTCGCCTCACTGAACTCGCGCGAGGCGTCGGCCAAGATCCGGAAGCGATCGGTGATTCGCTTGCGCTCGGCGGTCTCGCGCCGGGCGTCGGTGAGAAGACGCGCGTTCGATATGGCAAACGCCGCATAGCCCGCGAGGTTCTGCGCCAGGTCGAGATCGTGCTCGTCGAAAGCCGGACTGTCCGCGCGAAAACGGGCCAGCGTGAGCTGGCCGATGGATCGATCGTGGACCCGCAGCGGGACGATCAACATGCTGTGCATTCCGATCCGCTGCATGAAGTCGAAGTACCGCGCCGTCGTCCGCGGCGGACGCAGCTGTTCGAGATCGAGCTTCGGCGCGAAGAATGGTTCCCCCGTTTCGATGACCCGCCGGGTCACCGGGTGCGTTTCGAGGACAAATGGCTCCAGGAACGCATCGCGCACCTGGCGAAGGGCTTCGGGATCCGGGTCGTATGCGGCGACCGGTGTCAGGGTCCCGCCGTCATCGGACAGAAGCAAAACAATGCAGTAGTCCTTGACGACCTCGGCGACCCGTTGGGCAACGGTGTCGAGAAGAAGTTGCGAATCCTCCGTCGCCTCCGTGAAGGCGCGCATCGATTCAGACAGAACCCGGAGGCGCTCCTCGAGGCGGGCACGGGTCGCGTCGGCGCTCGCCGACGAGCTCAACTGCGCACCCGACGCTGTCGTGCGGCCTGCTGAAGGACCCTCCCGTCCATCCCGCCTCCCGTGTCTCGTGGCAATGGGTCCGACTCACTCCGAGATCTCGACGACAGCCCACACAGCTAGATGCGCCGAAAATGATGGAACAGCGAATCATCATCATAGACTCATCGAGGAGTCACGCTTTACTTTATTGACGGTTTGTCTCGCAGACGTCGCGGAGCTCCCGAGGCTCATCGACGCCTCCCTTCGGGCCTCACAACCGATTGCTCAGGCTACGGATTCCCGGCCAGCCGGCCCTCGGTCGCTTCGAGGGCAAGCCGGTGCATCTCCGACCGACGGGCAATCCCGACGGCCAGGTCGGCATCGGACTGCGCGCGCGCCAGGAGCAGCAGAGCCCGCGCGTCGCCCGAGCGGGCCAGCGTCTTGGCGACCTCGGCCTGGTCGATCGCCAGCTCCAGGTGCATCCGGGCGGTGGACATCCCGAAGGCACCGTGCTCGCCGGCGGCCGGCTCGGCGAACATCGCGATGGTCTTGGCGCTGCGGACCTTGGCTTCGAAATGCTCCACCTGATCGCGGGGAAGCTGTACCGACGCGCACCCGACCACCCCGAGAGCTGCGAGAGAGAAAATCAGCTGGTTCATCACGGGGATTCTCAGGAGCAACGAACGGGCCAGCCGGGACCGACGCCCAGATCCAGTAACTGCGCGGAGATCCGGGACGTCCGCCCGTCGCTTCTTCGTCGCGCCCGGCGACGCGGGTGTCGGCCCGCCGACACCCACCGGAAGCTCATCCAGCCGGTCGTATCCGCCGCGGCCTCCGCCGTCCGATTCGCCGGTAGGCCATAGGCGTACAATGCCCCCATGAATGTTCTCGTCGTCGACGACGACGCCTCCGTACGGTTGATGCTGAGCAAGCTGCTCACCCGCAGCGGCCATGAGGTGATCGAAGCGCGGGATGGCCTCGAGGCGATTGCCACGCTCGGTGCGCGTCCCATCGATCTCGTCGTCACCGATCTCAACATGCCGGGCGCCGACGGGCTGCAGGTGTTGCGCCACACCCGCGAAAAGTACCCCAAGATTCCCGTGCTCATCCTGACCGGCGAGAACTCGATCCGCGATTGCGTCGAGGCGATGCGTGCCGGGGCATTCAACTTTCTGACCAAGCCCTTTCACGCCGCGGATCTCAACGAGGTGGTCCGTCAGGCCTTGCGCGCGCGCGGCCCGCAGCCCGGTCCGGCACAAGGCGGCGACGACGGCCAACCGCAGGTGGCGCTCATCGGCGTGTCGGCCGCCTTGCGTGCCGTGATCGACACGGTGGAACGGATGGCCAACACCAGCTCGACCGTGCTCATCACCGGCGAGAGCGGCACCGGCAAGGAGGTCGTCGCGCGCCTGCTCCACGGCACGTCGGGGCGCGCCAGCGGTCCCCTGGTGGCGATCAACTGTGGCGCCATCCCGGAAGCTCTGATGGAGAGCGAGATGTTCGGGCACGCCAAGGGCTCGTTCACGGGGGCCACGGATGCGCGCACCGGCCTGTTCGTACAAGCGAGCGGCGGCACGCTCTTCCTCGACGAGATCGCCGAGCTGCCGCTGGCGATGCAGGTGAAATTGCTGCGCGCCCTGCAGGAGCGCCAGGTCACCCCGGTGGGCGACAACCGCCCGCGGGCCGTCGACGTGCGCATCGTCGCCGCGACCAATCGAGATCTGGAAGCCATGGTCCGCGAGGGGACGTTCCGCGCGGACCTCTACTATCGGCTCGACGTCTTGCCGATTCGCCTGCCGGCGTTGCGGGAACGGCGGGAAGACATTCCGCTGCTGGTCGAGCACTTCTTGCAATCGATGAACCGGCGCTTCGACCGAACCGTCGTCCTCGACGATGCCGCGCTCCACCTCATGACGAGCTACGCCTGGCCGGGCAACGTCCGGGAGATGGAGAATCTGCTGGAGCGCCTGGTGGTGCTCAATCGCAACGGCACGATCACAATTTCCGACCTACCGCCCCGCCTGACCTCCGGCACGATGGCTTCGGTCACCGTCGCGGCCGCCACGATTGACCTGGGCAAAGGTGGCATCGACCTGCAAGCGGCGGTGGCCGAGTTCGAGGATTCGCTCATTGCACGCGCGCTGCGCCTGGCCGAAGGAAACAAGACCCGCGCGGCCGAGCTGCTCGGCCTCAGCCGCACGACGCTGCTCGACAAGATCAAGCGGCAGCAATAGCTTCAATCCCCGGCGGGTTCGGGCTCTCCCAGCCATTTGCGGAGGGTCTTGGGATCGACGCCCAGCCGCTCGGCCGCCTTGCCGCGATGACCGCCGGTCTGGCCCACCGCCCAGACGGCATAGCGCCGTTCCAGCTCGCGCATGGGAAGGATGTCGCCGTTGAACTCGAGCGGCTCGGCGGTCTGGGTCCGTCCAATCCCGTCGGGGAGATCGGCGGCCAGCACCTCGACGTTCTGTCCCAAAAGGGCGATCTTCTCGACGGCGTGCGCCAGCTCGCGGACGTTGCCGGGCCAGCGGTAGCGGCGCAGGGTGGAAAACGCCTCCGCGGAGAAACGCCGGATCGGCGACTGGGGATACTTCGCGCGCACCTCCGCCACGAAGTGCTCCACCAGCTCGGGGATGTCTTCCGTGCGATCGCGGAGGGGGGGAATGACGATGCCGACGACGTCGAGCCGATAGAGGAGATCCTCGCGAAACCTCTGGTCGCGCACGGCTTGCGCCAGATCGCGGTGGGTCGCGGCGATGATGCGAACGTCGACCTGCCGGACCTTGGTGCCGCCGACCGGGCGGATCGCGCCGCTCTCGAGGACGTGCAGCAGCTTGGCCTGCAGCCCCGGCGTCATCTCGGCGATCTCGTCGAGGAACAACGACCCTCCATCTGCCTCGGCGAAGAGCCCCCGTCGGTCGGCGACCGCGCCCGTGAACGCCCCCCGGACGTGTCCAAACAGCTCGCTCTCCAGCAGCGATTCGGGGAGCGCCGCGCAGTTGACCGAGACGAAAGGGCCCTCGCTGCGGCGGCTGTCGGCGTGCAGCGCGCGGGCGACCAACCCCTTGCCGGTTCCCGTCTCGCCCGTGATGATCGCCGGCGCGGGCGCGTCGGCCAGACGCTTCACACGCTCGCGGACCGCGCGGATGGCCGCGCTCCCGCCGATCAGGTTGGAGATGGAAAACCGGGTCCGCAGGGCGGTCTTGAGGATCGAAGCCTCACGCCGGACCCGCAGCTCCTCGAGCGCCCGCCCCAGGAAGATCGCCAGCTCCTCCTGCTTGAACGGCTTGGTCAGGTAGTGGTAGGCGCCCTGGCGGATCGACTCCACGGCGGTGTCGACGGCGCTGTAAGCCGTCATCACGATCACCGGTCGATCGGGATCCAGCCTGCGGGAGGCCGACAGCAGCTCCAGCCCGTCGACGCCGGGCATCCGCAGATCGGTCACCATCGCATCGATGAAAGCCTCCGTGTTCAGGTGATCGAGCGCCTTTTGGCCCGAGCCGACGGCCACCGCGTCGTATCCCCGGTCGAAAAGCCCGTCCACGATCGTTCGTGCCATCTCGAGGTTGTCGTCGACAACCAGGATTCGGCGGCGTCGTTCAGGGATTGGGGATGGCATCGACGCTGGCCGGTCGCCTGACCCGGAGTCTACCGCCAGACCCGGGCCAGGTCGCAGGAAGTGCAATCGGCCCTAGCTTGCCGATCGGCCATAGCCAGTCGGCGCGTGCGCCGGAACGACCTTGACGGCGCCGATCTGGACCGGCTCCGTTCCCCGGACGACCGCCGAGGGGGACTCGAGCGTCATCTCTCGATAGCAACTGAGACCGCCGCGGCTCATGAACCGGAGCTGAAAGGTCTGCGTCCGGCCGGGGTCGAGCGCCACGGCCTGGTTCGCGCCCCAGGTGGAAGTCCGGATCGCGCTTCCATCGGGCGCACCGAGCCGAAAGCCATCGCCGTGGACGGCAATCGGTGTCGACGCTCCGTTGCGAACCTCCACCTCGAGGGTGGTCTCGACCAGGTCGTTTCCGGGTTGTTCCGTTTCGACCGTCTGGCTACAGCTCTGGCGTAGCACCGCGACCTGGATCCCGTCCTTGACCGCGGCTCCGCCGTTTTGCACCGGTGGCTGGAGGCCACAGGCGAGCGCCAGCGTCGTGAAGCCGAACGTGGCGGAAAAAAACGTGGCACTCAGTCTCTGTTTGGTCATCGAGAACCCTCCTGGGGCAGATGGAGCAGGCCGCGTGCCAAGCCCACGACCGCCCTGGATGCGCGGTTCGCGCCTTGGCTCGGGCGACCCGAGGGAAATTCTCCCGAACGGGACGGAAATTCTCCCCCGTTGACCCGTTCGCCCGTTCGCCCGTTTGCCGCTTTCGAGCTCAGGGCGGGTCGGCCGGTATCTCGACGACGGCGCGCGTCCCGTGCGGGACCAGGGGCGTCAATTCCAAGGTACCCAGGTGGCTCTTGACGATCTCGTTGGCGATGGCGAGGCCGAGCCCGGTTCCTTCGCCGCTGGGTTTGGTCGTGAAGAAGGGCTCCAGCGCCTTTTGAGCGTGCTGCGGAGAGATTCCGGCGCCATCGTCCTCCACGGCGAAGCGGATCCGCCCGTCGTGTGCGTCGAGGGAGAAGCGGACCTTCCCGCCGTTCGCGCAGGCGTCGCACGCGTTGAGGAGCAGGTTGGCCAATGCGCTCTCGAGCAGGCGGGCGTCTCCGCTGAGGGTGGGAAGATCGCTTGCCACCTGCGCCGCGAGATCAACGCCGGCCTTGCTGAAACGATGCTCCACCAGAGCCAGCGCGCCCCGTGCGATCTGACCGGCCACGAGATGGTCGGCTGAAACGCGATCTCCCCGAGCCAATCCGAGTAGGCCGCGAATCACCTGGTTGATCCGCTGGGTCTGCTCGAGAATCGCGTTCAGCGCCGCGGTTCCCTTGTCGTCGTCGCGTAGCTTCGGCAGCAGCAGCTCGGCTCGACCCGCGATCACGCCCAGCGGCGTCGAGACTTCGTGGGCGACGCCCATGGCGAGGGTACCGAGCGCGGCCGCCCGGGTGGCGACGGCCAGCCGATCGTTCTGTTCGCCACGCATCGCGGCGACGGCGAGCTCACGTTTGAGCTCCAGCTCCTTCTTCTGGTTCCGCAAGGCGAGGCCACCGAAGGCGAGCAACAACGTCGTCGCGGTGAGGACGCTAAGAATGAGCCGCTTTTGCGCCCAGCGTTCGCGATCCCGTTCCCGCAGGGCGCTGGCGACCACCGCGATCACCCAACCGGTGAGCGGCCCCCGGCCAACGTGCGCCAGACCAACCAACGCAGATCGCGCCGGCAATCCCAGGTCGGCCGCCTCGGGGCGCGAGAGGCGAACCACCTCGTCCCCTCGACGCGCCGCCGCGACCACCGGATCCGACGCGACGAACCTGCCATCGCTGGCCACCAAGCGGGCGCCGTCGGGCGAAAGCAGGAACAGCTTCAGGCTGCCCTGCCGCTCCGCGGTCGCAAGCCCTTTGGGCGCTTGGTCGACAAACGCCCGCTGGACGCCTTCCGTCTGAGCGCCGAAGGCGGCCGCGACCCCGCGGGCGAGGTTCACCTGTTCACCGGCGAGGTCGTCCAGCGCGGCCCGCGATTCCAGCTCCTCATCCCAATAGGCGAGGCCAGCCACCAGACCAATCGCCAGGACCACCGCCAAGAGGAGCGCCGAGGTGCGCATGCTCGCGTTCCTATCACCTCTCGCGATCTCTTGCTGCCGAGCTCCTAGAAGCTCCAGCGCGAGCAGATTGGCGGCCATGGGTGGTGTCCAATGTGAACGGTCAGCAAGGAGCGGGCCGACCATGACCCCCGCGAGGCCCGCGGTCCCATTTCAAGACAATCGGGAGGATTTCCGCCGGGGTGGGGAAAGATTCCGCGGGCGCCGCCGCGGGCGGAGCCGATCTCTACGTGGTGCAGGCCCCACCAGCGGGCACGGTCGTTGCTAGTTTTGCGCGCAACGATGCGCAGTGAGGTGCTCGGATCCGCGAGATCGGAAGAGCGTCGTGTAGGGAAAGAGTGTAGATCTCG
>CALAOV010000228.1 GCA_937889515.1 uncultured Myxococcales bacterium
ACCTGATCGGGCTCGACCACACCTGCTACAACCCGGACCCCACGAAGCCGCAGCCCTACGACGCCGCGGGGCTGCCGGTCCCGGCCTGTCCGGCCTCGTCGACTGTCCAGGCCACGACCATGTATCCGTCGGCCAATCCCGGCGACACACAGAAGCGAACGCTGGCCCCCGACGATCAAGCGGGGGTGTGCGGGATCTACCCGGTCGACGATCCGCCGGCGCCGCCCGGCGGCTGCATCTCCTGCGCGACCGCTCCGTCGCCGGCCGGTGGGGTCGGGCTTTCCGCCCTCGGTCTTTTCGCGGTGCTGGTCGGCCGGGCCCGGCGTGCACGCCGCCCTTCGCGGCGCTGACGAATGCGCGCGCGGACCGTCATCGTCCTGGCCGCTGCGGCGATGACGGTTCCGATCTTGGCCCCCCCCGCGCGGGCCTACGTGCGCGCCCTCAGCGCGAGCGGTTCGCCCCTCTATTGGTCAAACAGCTGCGCCACCGTGACGATCTACCCGAACGGCTTTTCCATGATGACCTCCGAAGAGGTGGCGAAATCCATCGCCGCGGCCGCGCACGCCTGGAGCCCGGACGAGGTGACTTGCCCCGGCCCCGGTGGTAGTGACGGCGGCAGCGGCCACCCCTATTTCGAAGTCATCCCCTCTTTGTCGACGGGCGGCCCGGTTCCAGGGATCGGCTACGATGGGAAGAACTCGATCATCTTTCAGACCACCAGCTGGCCGGAGGATCCCTCGCTCATCGCCTTCACCCAGCACTTCAGCCGCCCCGACGGGGAGATCGTCGATTCGGACATGGAGATCAACGCCGTGCCGGGTACCTTCTGGGCAAACCTCGATCTGGGCTCGCCGGCCCTCGGTCATGGACAGGAGGCCATCGACCTGCAAACTGCGATCACGCACGAGTTCGGACACTTCATCGGGTTGGCGCATACCTGCGTTCACACTGGATTCGACCCGCCAGCAAGCCCACTGGACGACCAAGGCCAGCCGGTCCCGGAGTGTCCACAGGATCCTCAGTGCCCCCCGGGCAGTGATGTGCCGCAGTCCCAATCCGTCATGTGGTTCAACGTCTGTGCCGCATCGACCACCAAGCGGGTCATCACGGCAGACGACGCGCGCGGCATCTGCGACATCTATCCGGCCGCCAACGATCCGCAGGTCTGCGCGCCGAACCTGCCCGACGATGGTTGCGGCTGCGCGGCCGCCGGCGGGCCGGGTGCGCGGAGCGCGGCGATCGGGTTGCTCGCGCTCGCGCTTGCTGTCGCGCACGCCCGGCGACGGCGTCTCAGGTCGGATCGAGATCGACGCGCAACTCTCTGACCGACATCTCGCCCAGATTCACGCTGGCCGGAACGTCCAGCTCTTGCTCGACCGGATGAAATCCCGGCGCCGAGACGGTGAGCCGCCAGTGCCCAGGAACGAGGCGCGGCAAGCGGAACCCGCCGGCGCGCTGGAGATCCGCGCTGGCCTTGGCCCCATCGGGACCGGCGGCTTCGACACGCCCCCGAACCACCGCGGCGCCGGTCGCGCGCGCGTGGGCTTCCCCCGCGATGCCGCCGGGCAAGGGGACCGTGAGCAGCGCGTACCGACCGGGGGTGGCCGGGAATCGCGTCGACGGATAGTCGGGGTGCTGAACCTCCAGGCGCAGCTCGCCCGCGGGTAGATCCGCCAGGCGAAAATGACCGCCTACGTCTGCGGAGGCCGTCCCCACCGGCGCCCCGTCCGGCCCGTTTCCGAACCGCGCGTCGGCCGGCCAGGCCAGCAGGCGCGCGCGCGAAAGCGGGCGCCCGCCGCTGTCCCGCACCAGACCCTCGAGCACCGCCTCGGCGCGGGTGAGCCGAAGCTCGACCGACGGCGAGGGGGTGTTCGGTTTGACGTCGACCGACGCGCGCGCCGGACCGTGACCCGACGCGCTGGCGGCGAGCTGATAGCTCCCCGCGGGAACCGCCAGCGAAAAGTGGCCGCCCGAGTCGGTCAGCGCGTAGAGCCCCGCTGCCGAGTCGCCCGCGGCGCCGCCTCCCACCACCACGCGCGCCCCCTCGATCGGATTGCCGCCGTCGTCGATCACGCGACCCTCGACGGGAAATCCCTCCCGGAGCGATAGCGTCCCCAGATCGCGACGCTCGCCGGGCGCGACGACGAACTCGTCCGTCCGCATCGGCTCCAGCCCGACGTGCGCCACCTCGACGCGGTAGCGACCGGGGATCAGATCGTCGACCGCAAACCGGCCCGACCCGTCCGACAGCGCCACCCGGGTGCTCCCGAGCGCACGTCCCGCGCCCGGCGGGAGCGCTGCCGCCTCGGCGGCCAGCGGCAGCGGACCGGTCTCGACGGTCAAATCGTCCATCGCGCTGGCGACACAGCGAACGTGCGCCGAGGCGACCGCCCCGCCGCGCGCGTCCACCACCCGACCGGCCACCCGCGCCCCGCGCAGGAGCTCCAGAAGCACGGGCGGTGGCTGGGCGCCCGACGCGGCGAGGTCGATGGTCGGCGCACGACGCAAGACGTAGCCGGGATGGGCCGCCGTCAGACGGTAGCTCCCGGGAAGGAACGGACCGATCGTGAAGCCGGCCGCGGCATCGCTGCGCGCGAGCGCCGGCAGCGGATCCTCGCCCGGCGCCAGCGCGGCCACCTCGCCGCGCACCTCGATCCCCCGCAGGCCGTTGCCCGCATCCTCGACCACGCGGCCGGCGATCGTCTGTCCCGGCTCGAGCGCCAGCCGCAGCGGCGCACGTGCCCCTTCCCGCCCGACCTGGACCTCGTGCGCGACCGGCGACACCAGGCCGCCCTGAACCGCGCGCAGCGCGTAGGCGCCCGCGCCCAGGCCACCGAAGACAAAGCCGCCATCGGCGCGGGTGTGGGCCTGCCGCAGGGGCCCGCCGGTCTCGGCGGCCAGCGCCACCGTCGCGTCGGCGACCGGCGCGCCCGCAAGCTCGACCCGGCCCACGATGGTTCGCCCTTCGCCGTCCAGCCGCAGGACCAGATCGGACGCCGGCGCCGAGACATCTGCCTTTTCGGTGGTCGGAAATCCCGCCGCTTCGATGAGCATGCGGTATCCGCCCGCGGTCAGGTGCTCGAGGGTGAAGGCGCCCTCGAAGTCCGTGGTGGCGTGCGCGGGCGTCATCGCCGCGGTGGCGCCCCCGTCCGCCACCGGGAAGACCAGAACCCGCGCGTCCGGGACGGGATGGTCGCGGCGATCGACGACCCGCCCCCGCAAGGTGGCGGCGCCCGGTCCCGCTGCCGCCGCGTCGGCCGCCGCCGGGCGACGCGGCCCATCCTGTCGGCGCCGGCAGGCCGGAAGCCCGCCCGACAGGAGCAGCGCGACCAGCAAGGCGACCGGGCGGGAGGGGGCGCGACGCGCGCTTGCGATTTCCATCGGCCAGTGCTAAAGGTACGCGCCTTCCGGAGGGAAATGAATGCCAGCGCAGTGCGTAGTCTGCAGCAAGCAGCGCCGGGTCGCTAACAACGTTAGCCACTCGAACATCAAGACGAAGAGCATCCAGCGGCCCAACCTGCGCCGCGTGCACGTGAAGCTTCCCAGCGGGGCCCACAGCCACGTCCGGGTCTGCTCCCGCTGTCTCCGCTCCGGTCTGGTCGCCAAGGCCTAGGTCAGGCGGTCCCCGCCGCTCTCCACTCTCCCCTCTCGGCCCCGCGTCGGCCTACGGCGCCGTCGTCGATGGGGCCTGACAGACGAACGAGAGCGTCAGCGAGACGCAGCTCTGGAAGTTGCTGATCGCCAGCATGCCGCTCTGGAGAGCGGACGCCGGGATCGTCTGCTGATACGAACAGGCGGTCTGTCCGGCCCCGCCGCAGGTATTCGGGCTGTTCGGGTTCGAGCAATCCTCGTCGCCCACCCAGATCCGCCAGACGGGGTTGTTGGCCATCAGGACGGACGCGCTCACGGTCGCGTTCGACGGCGAGATGACCTGGTCCCAGGTCACCGAGAATTCATCGGTGACCGTGCTGGTGACGCCGGCGGTCTGGTTGGTGATGTCGCCCGCCGGGTTCTCGAACTCACAGAACGGATCGGGCGCCGTGCCCCCTTCGTCGCCGTGCATCGGGTCCCAGGTGCCCCCGCCGGGCGGGCTGGCCGCCAGCTGCGCCGAATCGGCCACGATCGTCCACTGCGAGGTCGGATCGATGGCGCACTGGCCCTTGGTCGAGCAAAGCTCGCAGGGGGCGCAAGTCGTACAGGACGCGCCCAGGCTTCCGCATTGCTGCGCGGAGGTGTTGCGAACGCATTGATTGTTGGCGCAGCACCCGTTGGCGCAGTTGGTGGACGTGCAGCTTCCCCCTTTGCCACCCATCCCGCCGGCGGTGCCACCGAGGCCACCGGCCGCTCCGCCCTTGCCGCCCGCCATACCCCCGGCGCCGCCGCGACCGCCCGCACCGCCCATGGCCCCGCTTCCGGCTGCCCCGCTGGTTCCCGCGGCGCCGCTGGTTCCCGCGGCGCCGGTAACGCCCGCCGCGCCCGTAACGCCCGCGGCGCCGGTAACGCCCGCCGCGCCCGTAACACCCGCCGCGCCCGTAACGCCCGCAACGCCCGCCGCGCCGTTGATGGTTCCACCGATTCCACCGATTGATGTGCCGCCCGAGCCCGCGTCTCCCGTGGCGCCCAGGATCCCGCCCATCCCGCCGCTTCCAGCGGACGATTGACCGGCAGCGCCGCTGGCGGCCGCATCCTGGGTGGCCCCGTCGGTCGTGCCGATCAGGCCACCGGCCGCCCCATCGTGTTCGAGCTTGGGGCTGGACGTCGAGCTCAGCCCGGTGTCATCGACGCTGCAGCCGAACGTCCCGACCACCGCGAGCGCGGCCAGAACGGCCGCCGCCGCTCCCGGGAAAAGCCTGCACGAGCGCCCAGCTGGCGGGGGGATCACACACCGCATGGTGGAGATCGTATTCCAATCCCCAACTAGAAGAAAGCCGAGCCAACCACGACGGCCAGACGCGCCATCCAGGCCGCGCCCAGCCGGCCAGTTAACCCCCGGGCCAGCGACGCCGCGCCCTGTCCCGCCGCCAAGCGGACCACGACGGCGCGCGTCGGATGACCGTCGCTCATCGCAGCCGCGACGACGCCCAGGACCGCAGCCACCGCGGCGGCGGCGAGACGCGCGCGCCAGGGGGCGGCGCCGCGCGCGGCGAGGTCCTCTTCCACCGTCCGCTGCACGACCCCTCGAAAAATCGCCTCCTCCGCGGCCAATCCCGCGGCGAGACCCAGCCACGCCGGCAGCGAATGTGGTGACGGCGCGCCGGCGACGGCGCCGAAGCCCAAGGCGGCCACCAGCGCGCCCAGGCCGACGCCGATCCCCAGCGACGACACGACGCCCTGCCGGGGACGCGCCCCCCCGCGCCGCCGAAGAAAACCGCCCGCGGTGCCGCCCAGCACCAGCACCAGCACCAGGCGCAACACCGCGATCACTTCCGCGCCTTCGCCGTGCAAGGCCGTGGCGGCGGTCGCCAGGCCCCGCTGCCCGAGCGCGTAGACAATCAGCAACGTCGCGCCATCGGCGATCCGGAGCCGCGGCGTCCGGACCGCTTCCGCGTCCATGCAGATCTCGGCGCGCTCGACGCCAGCCCGCCAGTACGCCACCGTGACGAACAGGTAGAGCAGTAGCCCGCAGGCGCGGGTCGGCAGATCGCCGGTCAAGACCAGGTTGTAAAGGCCGCCCACCAGCAAGAAGGCGTAGATGGTCGTCGGTCCGACGGCCGGGCTCTGGTCGTCGGAGAGATCGGCCCCGCCGCTCGCCATGGCGATCGCCAGGAAGGTGATCGCGCCAGCGCCCCCGATCACCAGGATCGCCGCCGACAGGACGGCCAACGCAGGGGCGGGCGGCATCACCAGCGCCAGCCCGAAGAACACGAAGGCCGCCGCTCCACCGACGATCAGGCTCCAGGCGCGGGCCTTGGCGGCGAGCAGCCGTTCGAGCGGAACCGGAACCGTGCGCAGGATCCAGAACGCGCGCCGCTCGGCTTGCATGTGGGTGAGCGGGCCGATGGTCGCCATGTAAAGCGCCAGCGAGTAGGCGAGACAGGAGACGCGCGGCAGGCTGGCGGTCGACCAGGACCAGCCTGCCGCGCCGAAGATCTGGACGCCCACGAAGATCGCCGGCATCGCGATCAAGACCAGCAGCTGCCCGCGATCGCGCACGATGAGCAGCAGATCTTTGGTGGCGGCGGTGACCGGTCGCCCGCCG
>CALAOV010000229.1 GCA_937889515.1 uncultured Myxococcales bacterium
CCACCGAGATCTACACTCTTTCCCTACACGACGCTCTTCCGATCTGGCAGACATTTTGTCGTTGCCGAAAGGGCGTTCGGCGAGTTACTTTTTGCCCGGATGGCGGCGCGCGGAACCAGGTGGATCCGGTCGGCGATGGATCGTCGGTCGTGGTGGCGCTTGCTGAAGGTGGCGCGCTTCGTCGGCGTCCTGGGGGCCCTGCTCGCCGTCTCGGCCTGCACGGCGCTCGTGGCCGGCTCGCCGCTGTCGGGGCGGCCGGACTATTCGAACCGGATGTTTCTGTCGACGGGGGGAACGTCGCGCCCGCATCGGACCATCGGTTTCGTGCAAGTGACCGGGTTCGGCAATGAGGTTGCTGGCGTCATCGACGTGGGCGACGCACAGATCGACAGCACGGTTCGTGGCGCGTTGGCCGACGCGGCCACGCGCCTCGGCGGTCAGGGTGTGATCAACATCGAGTTCCTCGACGACAATCCTCGAACACCCGCCGAGAAGGCGCAGTCGTTCGCCAATTCGGTGCAGACGAACAGGCGGGGGCAGCAGCAGGTCGAGGCCCACTGGCGCTCGGTCGAGGCCTGGGGCGAGGTCATCCAGTTCACGCAGTGACGCAACCAGGAGACGAAAGGCGGAGATGACGACGAAACGGATGGCGAGGTTGGCGGTCGCGGTTGCCTGCATGATGGCGGTCGGCGCCTGTACGGTGGTCAACACGGCGGCGATCCGACCGGGACAGGGGCCACTCATCACCACCGGCGACATCAACCGCCCGTACCAGAGCCTCGGCCTGGTTCAAGCGACGCGGAAGGGTGTCTTGCTGTTCGGCTTCATCGACGTCGTGGGGACCGACCTGCAGTACGGATTCGATCAGGTGCTGACGCCTCTCGTGCGGCAGATGGGCGGCGATGCGGCCATCAACGTCCGCTTCCACCAGACGCAGTACCTGCCGATAACCAAGGTGTTCTTCGCGTTTCCGTTCTTCTTCCTCCCGCTGCCGACGCAGGTCACCTTCACGGCGGAGGTCGTCCGCTTCACCGACGGCGGCGCCGCCTGGGCGCCCGGCCCTCCGCCCGCCCACCCCCCCAGCGTTCAGTAGTTGCGGCCGGTCCCCCGGCCCAGCGTCGCTAGAGGAACGTGTAGATGAGCGTCGCTTCCGTCAGGGTGTCGACCTTGTCGGCGAACGGTACGAAGTTGGGCGCATAGGCCGCACCGGGAGGCGCGCCGGCGGGCAGCGGCAACGGCGCCGGGTTCTGGTCGTAACGCAGGGTGAACCCGAACGCGATGCTCAGTTGCTTGTGCAGGTTGGTGGTCAGGCTCGCTTTGCCGTTGATGCGCGTGTCCTTGAAGGCGTTCACGCCCGGCATCCCCGTGTTGACGTTGATCGCCTTGCCCTCGGTGTTCAGGTTGAAGAGCGCCTCGACGCTGGCCGCGACGCCGGTGGTGGCGGAGAGCTTGAGCGTCTCGCCGGCGAACAGCCGGGCCGACTGAATGCTCACCGGATCGATGGTCTTGCCCGTCTGTTGCACGTAGCGCTCGTAGGAATAGTCGTACCCGAGCTCGGTGACGAGGACGTTCTTGGGGGTGTTCACCAGCTGCCGGCTGTAGCCGATCTGGCCGCCGCCGTAGAAGGTCTTGCCGGCGATCTGGTCCGCGGCCGCCTGCGCGCTCGCGTACCCGGAGTTGTTGGTGGTGAAGAAGCGATCGTAACGTCCCTTCGAGATCCAGCTGTCGATCGTGGTGACGGTCTGGCGATCGAGGCCGATGATCACGGGCGGCATGTCGGCGGTCACGATCGGGCTCACGGTGGTCGAGCGTCCGTAGGCGAAGGCGCCGGTGAGGGCCAGCTTGTTGTTGCCCTCCTTGCGCGAGGCGTCCAGACCGAGCGTCCCGTTCTTGCTCTCGGAGTTGCCCGTGGTCAGCAGGAGGCCACCTTTGGCCTGCACCTTCCACTCCACCTTGGGCGGCGGCGCGGGCTTGGCGGGGTCGACCTTGGCGGGCGCATCGGCCTTGCCGTACTCGAATTTTGGCGTGCTCTGCGCAGCCGCCAGCGCCGGCAGGAGCAGCAGAGAAAACGTCGCCGTCGCGACCAGCGGGAGCTTGCGTGCGGGACAAACGCTCATCTTCCTCATCGGACGCGCAGAGTACGGATCCCGACCTTTAAGTCAATCCGGTCGGAGGACCGTCTAGTCGTCGCGCCCGAGCGTCGCCACCGCCTCGACGTGGCGGGTCTGGGGGAACATGTCGAACGGTTGGATCTGCCGGCAGTGGTAGCCGGCCACGCGCAGGGCGGCGACGTCGCGCGCTTGCGTCTCGGGGTTGCAGGAGACGTAGACGATGGTGCGCGGCGCGAAGGCGATGAGCTGGCTCAGGAAATCGTCGCCGCAGCCCTTGCGGGGCGGGTCGACGATCGTGGCCGTATCGGCGCCGGGGAAGGGGACGGTGGCGAACACGGCGCTGGCCTGGGCCGCCAGGAACTCGCAGTTGTCGCGCCCGTTGCGGGACGCGTTGGCCCGCGCCCAGCGAACGGAGCTGGGGGAGAGCTCGACGCCCAGCACGCGCTCGAAGCCCGGCGCGGCGGTCAGGCCCAGCAGACCGCTGCCGCAATAGGCGTCGACCAGGAAACGGGCGGCGCCGCTGCGCGCCTCGGCCGCGACGTGGGCGGCCAGGCGTGGCAGGAGGAATGGGTTGTTCTGGAAAAAGTCGCTGGCCGAGAACTGCAGCGACAGGTCGCCGACCTCCTCGGTGACCACCGCGCGGGGATCGACGGTGACGCCGGAGGACGCCTCGCGGATCAGCAGCGAGGCCCCGCGGTGGTAGCTGTGCCACTGGGCCGTCACCTCGGCCCGCAGCTCGGTGAGACGCGCGTTGATGGCCGGGGTCGCGATCGGGCAGGCCGGCACGTCGAGCGTGCGGGGCGGCAGGCCCACCTTGAGAAAGCCGATGGCCGGCGCGCGGCCCAGACGCGGCCGCGGAAAGTGCGGCGTCAGCTTAGAGCGATAGCCGTATGGGCGCGGCGACGGAATGCAGCTTTCGACGGGCGTCTCCGGGAAGAGCTGCCGGACCGCCTCGGTCTTGAGCGTCAGCTGCTCCGGGTAGTCGAGATCCTGGAGCTGGCAGCCGCCGCATTGGCCGAAGAGGGGACAGCCGGGGGTGGCGGGCACGGCGGCAGGCTACCCGATTCGCGCGGTGCCCGCCGCTGCGCTACGATCGGGCGTCATGCGCAAGGCCCTCGAGGTATTCCAGCGGTTCCTGACCACGGAGAAACGCGCCTCGGAGCACACCGTCCGCGCCTATTTGCACGACCTCGAGGAGGTCCGCGCCTATGCGGTCGCGGCGCTGGGGCACGAGCCGGCGCTGGGAGAGCTTGACGTCATCTTGTGCCGCTCCTACCTTGCCTCGCTCCATGGACGGAACGACGCCGTGACGATCGGTCGAAAGCTCTCTTCGCTGCGCGCCTTCTTTCGCCTGGCCGTGCGGCGGCGGCTCTGCCCGTCGAGCCCGGTGGCGGCCCTGCGCGCGCCCAAGCGTGCCCGGCGCCTGCCCGCCTTCCTGGGCAAGGACGACGTCGGTCGGTTGCTCGACGGCGGCGACGTGCCGGCCGGTGCGGGCGTCTGCGCGCCGGCTCTCGAGCGGGCGCTGTTCGAGGTCATCTACGGTGCCGGGCTGCGCGTCTCGGAGGCCTGCCAGCTCGACGTCGGTGACGTGGAGGCCGACGGCGCCGGCGGGTTCGTGCGCGTCCGCCAGGGCAAGGGACGCAAGGATCGGATCGTGCCCATCGGGTCCAAGGCGCGCCAGGCGCTGGATCTTTACGGCCACCACCGCGCCGACCGCCTGGTCGGAAAGGCCCCGGCACTGGAGGCGCTGTTCTTGAGCCGCCGCGGCCGCCGGCTCGGCCCCCGCGCGGTGCGCCGGTTGCTGGCGCGGCGGGAGCGGGCGACCGGCACCCCCGGCGTCTCGCCGCATGCGCTGCGCCACAGCTTCGCCACCCACCTGCTGGGCGAGGGCGCCGACCTGCGCGCCATCCAGGAGATGCTCGGTCACGCCAGCCTGCGCACCACCCAGCGCTACGCCCACGTCGACATCGATCATCTGATGGCCGTTTACGACAAGAGCCACCCGCGCGCGAGGACCGGCTCGTGAAGGCGGTGCGCATTCGATCGACGACCGTCCTGGTCGTGCGGCGGGGCAATCAGGTGGTCATCGGAGGTGACGGCCAGGTGACGATGGGGAACACCGTCGTCAAGTCGACGGCGCGCAAGATTCGCCGCCTCCACGACGGTAAGTTGGTCGCCGGGTTCGCCGGCTCGGCCGCCGACGGCATCACGCTGTTCGAGAAGTTCGAAGCCCGCCTCAAGGAATTCGGCGGCAACCTCACGCGGGCAGCCGTCGAGCTGGCCAAGGACTGGCGGACCGATCGCGCCTTGCGCCGGCTCGAGGCGCTGCTGCTGGTCGCCGATCGCGAAAAGACGCTGCTGCTGTCGGGCACCGGCGACGTCATCGAGCCGGACGGCGACGCCGCCGCGGTCGGCTCGGGCGGCTCTTACGCGCTGGCGGCGGCGCGCGCGCTGCTCGACGCGACGACCCTGTCGGCGCGCGAGATCGCGGAGCGGGCACTCGCGATTGCGGGCGACATCTGCATCTACACCAACGCCGCGCGCACCTTCGAGGAGCTCTGAAGCATGTCCCTGGGATCCCCGCCTCCGCCTTCCGCCGCCAAGCGCGGCCAGGATCTGACGCCCCGGGCGATCGTCGAGGAGCTGGACCGCTACATCGTCGGCCAGAAGGCCGCCAAGCGCGCGGTCGCGGTGGCGCTGCGCAACCGCTGGCGCCGGCAGCAGGTCCCGCCCCCGATGCGCGACGAGATCGCGCCCAAGAACATCATGCTCATCGGTCCGACCGGCGTCGGCAAGACCGAGATCGCGCGTCGCCTCGCCAAGCTGGCGGGCGCGCCCTTCGTCAAGGTCGAGGCCTCCAAGTTTACCGAGGTGGGTTACGTCGGGCGGGACGTCGATTCGATGGTCCGCGATCTGGCGGAGACCGCGGTGTCGATGCTGCGCGACGAAGAGCGCGAGCGCCTCCGCCCGCGCGCGCGGGAGAACGCCGAGGAGCGCCTGCTCGACGTCCTGCTCCCCCCGACGCCGCGCGCACGACCCCCCGGCGGATCGGGCGCCCCTTCGTCGGGGCCAATCCCGCTTCCGCCCATCGATGCGCCGCCGGACAACGCGACCCGAGAGAGCCTCCGCCGCCTGCTGCGCGAGGGGAAGCTCGACGATCGGATGGTCGAGATCGATACGGCCGATTCGCCGCAGTCGTTCGTCGACGTCTTCTCGGGCACCGGGATGGAGGAGATGGTCCTCAATCTCCGCGACATGATGCCGCAGGGAGCGAAGCGCACCAAGCGCCGGCGCCTGCCGCTCCCCGAAGCGCTCGAGGCCCTCACCGAGGAGGAGGCGGCCAAGCTCATCGACGTCGAGCGCCTCCAGAAGGACGCCATCCGCCGCGCCGAGCAGTCGGGGATCATCTTCATCGACGAGATCGACAAGGTGGCCGGACGCGAAGGCGGCGGGCACGGCGGCCCGGACGTCTCGCGCGAGGGGGTCCAGCGCGATCTGCTGCCGATCGTCGAGGGCTCGACGGTCTCGACCAAGTACGGTCCGCTCAAGACCGACCACGTGCTCTTCATCGCGGCCGGCGCTTTCCATGTCTCGAAGCCGAAGGACCTCATCCCCGAGCTGCAGGGGCGGTTTCCGATCCGGGTCGAGCTGGAGTCGCTCACCGATCAGGACTTCGTGCGCATCTTGACCGAGCCGGAGAACGCGCTCACCAAGCAGTACATCGCGCTGCTGGCCACCGAGAAGGTGACGCTGGAGATTCACGCCGACGCGGTGGCCGAGATCGCCCACATCGCGACCACGGTGAACGCCCGCATGGAGAACATCGGGGCCCGCCGCCTACACACCATCATGGAACGGGTGCTGGACGATCTGGCCTTCGAGGCGCCCGCGCTCGGTGAGGTGACGATTCCAATCACCGCCACCTATGTGCGCGAGCGCCTCGACGGGATCCTCAAGGACGAGGATCTGTCTCAGTACATTCTCTGAGCGCTATTTCTTGCGGCGCGCGGGAGCGCCACCGCTGGGCGCCGGCGCCGGATGCGGGGCGGCGGGAGCGGCGTGCATCGCCGCCGGTGGGGCGGCGTGCAG
>CALAOV010000230.1 GCA_937889515.1 uncultured Myxococcales bacterium
GGTGCCGCCTGGGGCGGATCTCCGGTCGGACGGCGTGGGCTCACCCGCACTGGCCGCCTACTGCGCGGCCTTCGCGGCCGACCGGGTCGACGCGATCGACGACGTCGCCGCGGCGCTCGATCGTGTCGGGGTGTGGCCGCGGTTCGCGCTGGGGCAGGCGCTGGCCGGCGAGATCTCCGGCCACGATCCGACCCGTCCGGTGACGTTCTCGCGCGACGCGGCCCGACGGTTTCTTCGGTCGGCCCTCGCTGTCGACCCCGAGCTGGCCCGCGGCTGGCAAACGTTGGCCGCGGTGGAGCTGGAAGACGATCGGACGCGCGAGGCGATCGAGGACGGGCGGCGGGCGCAGCGCGCGACGCCCGGTTGGTGGGCCCCGGATCTGCTGCTGGCGCGGGCGCTCGGCGCGCGTGGGCTGGACTTCGACGCGGACCGCGCCCTGGCCGAGGTGGCGCGCAAGACCGGCGTCGAGACGGCGCTGTCCGAGCGCCGCGCCGTCGTGGCCGCGCCCTGCGCCGTCATCGAGGCGTTGCGGGGGCAGGCCCAGGAGCGGCGGCAGCTCGATCGGGAGGAGCGGCTGACCGACGCGCTGGTCGCCTGCGGCGGCGACGTCGAGACGCGGGCCGAGCGGGCACGCGCGCGCGGCGAGATCGGCGCGGCCATCTCGCTGCTGCGGGGCGCGCTCCGGCTCGATCCGGAGCGCGACGATCTGGCGGGCGAGCTCGCGCTTTCGCTGGCGGCGAACGGTCAGCGGGACGAAGACCTGGCCGAGCTGGCCGCCCTGGTGGCGCGCGATCCGCGGGATCCGATGCGGCGGGTTCGCCTGGCGGACGCCCAGGCGGCCGCCGGTCGGCTCGCCGACGCGCGGGCCACGGTCGAGACCGCGCTCACGGTGCGGCCCGATGTTCCCGAGGTGCGGCGCTCGGCGCGCGCGCTGGGCGTGTCGCTGCCGCTCGACGGGTTTCGGGTAGATGGCCGGGCCGCGATCCGGGCCTTCGAGGCGGCCGACGGCCACTATGCGGCCCCGGCGGTGATCGTGCTCGATCGCGGGGTGACGCGGGTCTTCGACAGCGGGGCGACCATGATGCTGACCCACGAGATCGTGCGGGTCGACAGCAAGGACGCCATCGATCGCTGGGGTGAGATCGAAGTTCCGGCCGGCGCCGAGATCCTGACCCTGCGCACGCACAAGCCGGACGGGTCCACCCGCGAGCCGGAGGAGATCGCCGGCAAGGAGACCATCTCCGCCGCCGACCTGGCCATCGGGGACTACGTCGAGTGGGAGCTGCTCGAGACGCATTCGCCGTCGGAGGCGTTCGCCCCCGGCTTTCTGGGTGACCGTTTCTACTTCCAGTCGTTCGATGCGCCGATGGCCCGCAGCGAGCTAATTTTGGTGGCCCCGGCTGGGCTGACCCTCGAGATCGATCGCCACGCGGGCGCGCCTTCGCCCGAGGTCCGGCCGGCGGTCGACGGCACGCGGGTCACCAGCTTCACGGCCATCGGCGTCCCGCAGCTCTTCGCCGAGCGATCGGCGGTGCCGGCGATCGAGTATGTGCCTTCGGTGCGGGCGTCGAGCGGGGTGGGGTGGGGCGCCTGGGCGCGGTACATCGCCGAGGAGCTGCACGACGCCGTGCGCGCCTCGCCCGACGTGCGGGCGCTGGCGCGCAAGCTGCGTCAGACTTCGGCACCGGCTGCGACCGGGACCGCCACGGTCGCCGCCAGCGGCGATCGCGCGCGGGTCGCCGCCGCGATCGTCGACTGGGTGACGGAGAACGTCGAGGCGTCCGAAGATCTCGCCGATCCCGCGAGCTTCACGCTGGCCCGCGGTCGCGGCAGCCGGGTGGCGCTTGCGCTCGCGCTGGCCGGCGAGCTCGGCGTCCCGGCCCGGGCCGTGCTGGCGCGATCGCGTCTGGTCGCCGACGCCGCCGCGCCGGCGCCGCCCGAGGAGCTGGAAGACTTCGGCGACACGCTGGTGGCCTTCGACGTGGGGACGCCCGACAAGCCGATGCCGATCTATACCGATCTGCGGCTGCGCCATGCCGCGTTCGGGTACGTTCCGCCGGGGCTGGACGGCGCCCGCACGCTGAGCTTGCCGGACGGTGCCTTCGACATCGCGCGCAGCACGGCGCCCGCCGACCGGCGGACCATCGACATGACCATCCGGCTCGACGAGCGGGGCGGCGGCGTCGCGGTGGCGACGGAGGATCTGGCGGGGTGGCCGGCGCTCGAGTGGGCGGAGCTGGTCGACCGGTTCGGCACCGATCGGGCGCGCCTGCGGCAGGACTTCGAGCAGCGATCGCTGGGGGTCCAGTTCCCGGGCGCGCGCCTGCGCGATCTCGACGTCGAGCTGCCGCGCGACGCCGCCGGGCGGATCGGAACCGCGCGGGTTCGCTACTCGTTCGTGAGCGCGCACCTGGCGGTGCCGGTCGATCGGGGCGGGCCAGGGCCGCAGGAGATGCGCATCGAGCCGACGTTTTTTCGTTCGCAGCCGGGCCGGCGTTTCGCGGCCGAGCCACAGCGATCGACCGCGCTCATGCTGGGCTTCGACGTGCCCGTGCGGATGACCGCGACGCTGGAGCTGCCGGGCGCGGCGCACCTCGACCCGCCGCCGCTGGGCCAAAAGGACCTGGTCGTCGCGCGCACGGGGGGATATCGGTTCGTCGAGGCACGCGGCGTCGAGCCCGGACGCCCCAACGTGATCGTCCTGCACCGCGAGTCGGCGCTGCCGATCATGCGCGTGTCGCCCGGCGAGTACGCCGCCGTGGCGGCCGATCTGCGGCGGGTCGACGGGGCGGAGCAGGCGGAGATCCGGATCCGCCTCGGCGCGGCCGGCCGCGGGGGCGGCGCACGGTGACCGGACCGGGAGCGGCGTGGGGGTCGGTCTCGCGGCGCCTCGCGATCGCGCCCGCCTGGGCGCTGTCGTTCCTGATGGCGCTGGGCTGTCGGGGCGGCCAACCCGGACCGGTCGGGCCGGCCGATCGGCTGGTGGTCGCCCGCTCGACCGACGCGGTCAGCCTCGATCCGGCGCGGACCAACGACATCGAATCGCTCGAGGTGGCGGAGCAGGTCTATGGGCGCCTGGTGCGCTTCGCGGCCGGACGCCTCGAGCCCGAGCCGGATCTGGCGACCAGCTGGTCGGTCAGCGACGACGGCACCATCTGGACCTTCGAGCTGCGGCCGAACGTGCGCTTTCAGGACGGGACCCCGGTCGACGCCGAGGCCGTGGTGTTTTCGTTCGAGCGCCAGATCATCCCCGAGCACCCGAACCACGAGCCGGACTTCGCCTGGACGCGCTCGTACCACAACATCCGCCGGGTCATCGCGGCCGGACCCCTGCGGGTGCAGTTCGAGATCGATCGTCCGTACGCGCCGTTCCTGGCCAACCTGGCGATGGGCCCGGCCGCCATCGTGTCGCCGACGGCGGTGCGCAGATGGGGACACGAGTTCGGGCGCCACCCGGTCGGCGCCGGCCCCTATCGCTTCGTCGAATGGATTCCGGGGGACCGGATCACCTTGGAACGGAACCCCGACTACTGGGATCAGCCCGCGCGCACGCGGTACCTGGTGCTGCTCGCGATGCCCGATTCGCGCCAGCGCCTGCAGGCGCTCGAGTCCGGCGCGGCCGACGTGATCCAGCAGCTGGCGCCCGACGATCTGCCGCTGGTGCGCCTGCACCCGGACCTCCGGCTCGTGATGACGCCGGCCGCGCTGGTCTCCTATCTGGCGATGAACACCCAGCGCCGGCCGCTCAACGATCCGCGCATCCGCCGGGCGATCGCGCACGCGATCCGCACCGAGGCGCTGGTCAAGCTGGTCTATCAGGGGCTCGGCATCCCGGCCATCGGTCCCCTGCCGCCGAACGTGTGGGGCGCGCGCTCGGACGTCGTGACCTATCCGTACGATCCGGCCAAGGCGCGCAAGTTGCTGGCCGAGGCGGGCTGGCAGGGCGCGCTCGAGCCGGCGCTCAAGTTGTTCGCGCCCTCGGCGTCGACGCAGTACATGCCGTCGCCCGAGCGAGTCGCCGGCATCATCAAGAACTGCCTGGCGGAGGTCGGCATCAACGTCGAGGTGATCCTCAGCGATCCCGCCGACCATCAGCGCGCGCTGTGGGCCGGCGAGCACGATCTGGCGCTGCACGGCTGGTTCAACGACAACGGCGATCCCGACAACTTTCTCTACACGCTGCTCGACTCCGACAACACCACCGGCAGCCGCCCCTCGAACATCGCGTTCTACAGCAACGGGTGGTTTCACGACGTGATCGGCATGGCGCAGCGGACCACCGATCGCACGGAGCGCGAGCGCCTCTATTCGCAGGCTCAGGCGATCCTCGCGATCGACGTCCCCTGGGTGCCGCTGGCGCACTCCAAGGTGGTCTTCGCGGCGCGCACCAACGTGCGTGGCCTCGTGGTGCAACCGTCCGCCATGGGCCTGTATCGCTGGGCGGAGCACCCGCCATGAGCAAGAGCTCGAAGCCGGACAAGCCGGTGCGTAAGAGCGATTCCACCCCGGGCCAGTCGACGCCGTTCGGAAGGCGCTTCAAATCGTCGAGCGGCAACCTGCGGGCCTCCGCCATCTACCGTCCGCCCGAGTGGCTGGGGCGGGGGAGCTCCAGCTGGTCCTTGCCCACGCCGGTGCCGCTCCACCGGCGGGGCCTGCGCCGCCGTCTCTCCGTCGCGCTCATCGTCGCGGCGCTCGGGCCGGTGATCGCCGTCTCGGTGGTGGCCGTGGCGTTGATCTTTTCCAGCGTCGAACAGGGGATCCAGTTCGAGGCCGAGCGTGGCCTGCAGGTCGCGCGCGGCCTCTTCTTGACGCAGGTCCAGGAGGTGGCGGCGGGGGCCTCGGCCCTGGGGGCGGATCAGGCCCTGCTCCGCGCCCAGTCGGTGGCCCAGACCGCCACCGCGCGCCGGCGTCTCGGGGAGCTGTCGATGGCGACGCCGAGCGCGCTCTTTGAGATCACCGACGCCGTGGGGCGGATCGTGGCGCGCTGCACGCAGGGCGCCTGCGACGAGCTGCTCACCGGCGCGGGGCGCGCCGGGCTCGAGCCGGCCGAACGATCGCCGGTCATCCTGCGCGCGCTCGACTACGAGCGCACGGTCAGCATCGAGAGCGCGCGCGACCGGTTGGTGGTGCGGGCCGCGCTCCCGCTGGTCGACCCGGCATTGCGGCTGCTCGGCACCGCGGTGATCACCGTCCCGATCGATGGCACGGTGGTCGACCGCCTCAAGGCCGCGCTCGGCGCCGGGCGCGAGGTGGTGGTCTACGTCGGCAAGGATCCCAACGCCTCCACCTTCATGGCGGCGACCGGCGCCCGTCTGGTCGGACCGACCTTGCCGCGGAATCTGCACATCGCCGCCCTGGGCCTCGGCAGCTCGGTCGTGCCGCTCGAGGTCGACGGCCACCCGTACTCGGTCGCGTTCGGACAGCTCCAGGACGTCAACGCCGCGCCGGTGGGACTCCTGGGCGTGGCCGTCGATCGCGAGCCGCTGGCCGCCGCGCGCCGCCGCGCCAGCAACGCGCTCATCTTCGGCGCGCTGGCGGCGCTGCTGCTGGCGATCATGCTCTCGAACGTGCTCGCGCGGCGGATGACCCGGCCGCTTCAGGATCTGCACGCGGGCGCGCTCGCGATCGCGCGGGGCGATCTCGACACCAACATCACGATCGACACCGTCGACGAGATCGGCGATCTGGCCGAAGCCTTCCGGATCATGACCCGCAGCTTGAAAGACAATCAGGAGGGACTGGCGGCGCGCGTGCGCGAGCTGGTCACCGTCCACCAGGTCGGCCGCGCGGTCAGCACCGTCGTCGATCTGGGCCAGGTGCTTCGCTCGGTGGTCACCGAGGTCTTGAACGTGCTCGGCGGCAAGACCGCCGCGATCGCGCTGGCGGTCGGCGCCGAGCCGGCGGAGTTCGTGGTGCGCGCCGTGGCGGGCGAGCCGGTCGGCGAGCGGCTGGCGCCGCTGGCGGCGGCGGTGGCCGGCC
>CALAOV010000231.1 GCA_937889515.1 uncultured Myxococcales bacterium
TGCCGCTGCCCAATCAAGCCGCGCCGGCGCCGCCGGTCAAGCCGCTCGCCAAGAAGCGGCCCGCCCGGCACAAGGCGCAACACGCGGGGCCCTCCACCTCCCCGACCGAAGCGGCGCCGCCCGCCGAGGACGACTCAACCGCCCGGGAGCCGCAGTAGCGCCACGTCGATCTTGGCGATCCCGGCCTCGAGCTCGGCCAGGCGCGCACGGTCCTTGTCGAGCACCTCCGGCGGCGCGCGGTTGACGAAGTTGGGGTCGGCCAACTTCTTCCTGAGGTGCGCAGCATCCTTTTCGAGCTTGGACTTCTCTTTTTCGAGCCGGGTCTTCTCGGCCTGGTTGTCGACCAGTCCCTCGAGCGGAATTATCACCTCCACGTCGCCGGCCATGGTCATGGCGGTCTGGCTCAGGACGTACTCACCGGAGAAGCTGGCGCCGGAGCGCCGAACCCGCACCTCGCCGCAGCGGGCGTGCTCGGCGATGATGGTCTTGTAGCCCTCGAGGATGGTCTTCTTGTAGTCGTCGGTCACCGCCAGCAGCACCGCGGGCCGCGCCGACGAGGGGATGTTGCGCTCGGCGCGGATGGCGCGCACCGCGACGATGATCTTCTGCACCAGCGCCATCGAGGCCTCCGAGGCGTCGTCGTGGAAGCGAACGTCGCGCACCGGGTAGAGCGTGATCATGATGCTCTGCGGAACCCCGGACGGTTTGGGAAGTCGCTGCCAGATCTCCTCGGTCAGGAACGGCATGAAGGGGTGCAGGAGGCGCATGGCGGTCTCGAGGGCGGTGACCAGCGTCCCCTGGATCTTGTTCCGGGCGTCGACGTCGGCGCCCACCCGCGCAAAGCTGACCTTGGCCAGCTCGATGTACCAGGCGCACAGCTCGTCCCACAGGAAGTGGTAAGCGGCCTGCGCGGCGTCGGCGATCCGGTACTCCTCGAGCGCGCCGTCGACCTCCTCGGCCACCCGCTGCACGCGCGAGAGGATCCAGCGCTCCGGCAGGTCCAGCTCGGCGCCGTCGGGGCCCTCCGCGATCCGATCGGCGAATCGGTCGGCGTCGTACCCCTCCAGGTTCATCACCGCGAACTGGGTCGCGTTCCAGATCTTGTTGGCGAAGCGACGCGCGTCCTCGACATTGGACATCGCGAGCTTGATGTTCTTGCCCTGCGTCGCGTGGGTGGTCAGCCAGGCCAGCGCGAAGCGCAACGAATCGGCGCCGTGCTTGTCGATGACCGTCAGGGGATCGATGGTGTTCCCCTTGGTCTTCGACATCTTCTCGCCCTTTTCGTCCGTCACCATCGTGTGGAAGTAGACGGTTCGGAAGGGGACCTTCTTCATGAAGTGCAGGCCCGCCATGAGCATGCGGGCCACCCAGAAGAAGAGGATGTCGTAGCCGGTGTCGAGCAGGCTGGTCGGGTAGAAGGTCTTGAGCTCGCGGGTGTCGTTCGGCCAGCCGAGCGAGGCGAACGGCCAGAGCCAGGAGGAGAACCAGGTGTCGAGCACGTCCTCGTCCTGGGTGAGCGCGTCGCTGCCGCATTTTCCGCAGGCGGCTGGCGTGGTCCGGGCCACCGTGACCTCCGGGCACTTGGCGCAGTACCAGGCCGGGATGCGGTGTCCCCACCAGAGCTGCCGCGAGATGCACCAGTCCCGGATGTTGTGCATCCAGTGGAAGAAGGTCTTGTTCCAGCTCTCCGGGACGAACTTGGTCTTCCCCTGCTCGACCGCCTCGATGGCCGGTTTGGCGAGCGGCTCCATCTTGACGAACCACTGCGTCGACAGCATCGGCTCGACCACCGTCTCGCAGCGCTGGCAGTGGCCGACGGCGTGGACGTGCGGCTTGCCGCCCCGCTCGAGCCCCAGCTCCTTGAGCTTGGCCTTGACCGCCTTGCGCGCCGCGAAGCGATCGAGCCCGGCGAAGGGGCCGCCTTCGGCGTTGACCGTTCCTGTGAGATCGAAGATCGAGATCATCGGCAGGCCGTGGCGCTGGCCGGTCTCGAAGTCGTTCGGGTCGTGGGCCGGCGTCACCTTGACGGCACCGGTGCCGAACTTGGGATCGACCAGGATCGCGTCCGCGATGATGGGAAACTCGCGTTTGGTGAACGGATGCCGCACCAGCTTGCCGATCTTCGCGGCGTGGCGCGGATCGTCCGGGTGGACGGCGACGGCGGTGTCGCCCAGCATCGTCTCCGGGCGGGTCGTGGCGACCACCACCTCGCCGGAGCCGTCGGCCAGCGGATAGGCGAACTCGTACAGCTCGCCCTGGGTGCCTTCGTCGTAGTCGACCTCCAGGTCGGACAGCGCCGTGCGGCACGAGGTGCACCAGTTGATGAGGCGTCGCGCCCGGTAGATGAGCCCCTCTTCGTGCAGGCGCACGAACGCCTCGATGACGGCGGCCGAGTAGCCGGGGTCCATCGTGAAGACGGTCCGCTCCCAGTCGAGCGAGCAACCCAGCTTCTTGAGCTGATCGAGAATCCGGTCGCCCGAGCGCTTCCGCCAGTCCCACAAGCGCTCGACGAACGCCTCGCGCCCGATGTCGTGCCGGCTCTTCCCCTCTTTTTCGCGCAGCTCGCGCTCGACCACCAGCTGGGTGGCGATCCCGGCGTGATCGGTGCCGGGCAGCCACATGGCGTTGTAGGCCGCCATCCGCCGCCAGCGCGTGAAGATGTCCTCGATGGTGTCGCCGAGGGCGTGGCCGATGTGCAGCGATCCGGTGACGTTGGCCGGCGGAATGACGATCGTGAACGGCGCCTTGGGCGCGGTGGCGTCGGCGTGAAAGTACCCGCGCGCCATCCATTCGGCGTACCAGCGCGGTTCGATCTCGGCGGGCTCGTAGCTTTTCGGCAGGTCGGCCATCGGAGTCGGGTTTTAGCGCGGATCACCGGGCGTTGTCGCGCGCGGTCGCGCCGGACCGGCCCGGCCTGGCACGACGTTCGCACCTGGCCTGCCCGTGCGCCTGGTTTTCGATCGCGGAACGCTCCTCTTCGACGACTTGACCGACCTGCCGGCCGGGGTCGACATCTGCCAGATCGCCGGTGTCCTCTGGGACGAGCGGGTCGGCGGTTACCGCGCGCCGGCGCGGCTTTGCTACGCGATCGTGTCGGAGCTTCGCCGCCGCGGCGTCCGGATCGGGGAGCAGCCCTGTCCGAGTCTCACGCCACCGTCCGGATTCCGTCCTCTGCAGCTGCGGCCCTATCAGGAGGCGGCGCTGGCGGCCTGGCGACAAAGCGCCCGCCGGGGTCTGGTCGTGCTTCCCACCGGAAGCGGCAAGACGCGCATTGCGCTCGGCGCCATCGCGAGCACGCGCACACCCTGCCTCTGTCTGGTGCCGACGCGCGCGCTGGTCGACCAGTGGACCTCGGCCCTGGCCGCCGTCTGGGACGGACCGATCGGCCAGTTCGGCGACGGCGTCCGCGTGCTGGGACCGGTGACCATGGCCACCTTCGCCAGCGCCTACCGCCACATGGCGCGGATCGGGGACAAGTTCGGCCTGCTGATCGTGGACGAGGCGCATCACTTCGGACAGGGCGGGCGCGACGAGACGCTCGAGATGTCGATCGCCCCCTTGCGGCTGGGGTTGACGGCGACGCCGCCCGCGCCGGGGCCGGCCGCCAGGCGCCTCGCGTCGCTGATAGGTCCGCTGGTCTTCGAGCGAACCATCGCCGATCTGGCGGGCCGATACCTGGCCCCGCTGGAACGAATCACCTGGCGTCTGACTCTGGATCCGGACGAGCGCCGGGAGCACGACGCGCTCTGGGAGACCTACCGGCAGGCCCGCCGCGCGTTCGAGGGCAATCACCTGGGCGGGTCGTGGGAAGACTTTCTGCACCAGGCCGCGCGAACCGACGACGGGCGCCGGGGAATCGCAGCCTGGCGGCGCGCCCGCCGGATCCTGGCATTTCCGCGGCGGAAGCGCGAAGCGCTGGCCCTGCTCCTTCGTCACCACCGCACCCAGCGGACGCTGGTGTTCGTCGCCGACAACGAGACGGCCTACCGCGTGGCGCGCGAACACCTAGTCATGCCCCTCACCTGCGACATCGGGCGCGCCGAACGCCAGGCGGTTCTGGACCGCTTCCGGGCCGGGACTCTGCGCGCGCTGGTTTCGGCGCAGGTGCTCAACGAGGGACTAGATGTTCCGGACGCCGAAGTGGGAATCGTCGTCGCGGGGCGGATGGGCTCGCGCGAGCACGTGCAACGGGTCGGTCGGCTGCTTCGGCCGGGCGAAGGAAAACGCGCGCTGGTCTACGAGCTGGTCGTCGAGCAATCCAGCGAGGTCCGCCAGGCCGAAAGGAGGTGGGAGAGCCTTGCTGTCCGAGAGCGATCTGCCGCTTAGGCTCATCGAGGAGCGGGCCTTCATCGACTTCCTGGGTCCCCAGGACGAGCCCTGGCTGCGGGTGCTCCTGGCGGAGATGGCGCGCTTCGAAGGTCGCCGGCGCCGGGAGCTGGCGGAGCGCCTCAGCGAGCCCTTGCCCTGCGAGGCGCCGTATTTCAAGCGTCGCGCCGCGGCCCGCACGCTGCTGCGCCTCTGGCGCCCGGAGAGTGGGTCGACGGGGCCGCCGGGATCGGCGACGGTACGCCGGGAGCCTCCCAGCTTGGCGCTGAGACCCGCGGAGCTGCGGGCACGGCTCTTCACTGCCGCCGCCGCCAGCGAGGCGCCCGGGGCTTCCGTCGTCGACCAGACGGCCGCCGGCCTGGGCATCGCACCCGCCCTGCTGCTCGAATCGCTGTTCGCCGACCTGCCCGGCGAGCGTCCGGTGCGGGCGCCCGATCCGCGACCCACCCCGGCCGAGGCAGCCCTGCGCATCAACCTCGCGATCGCCCAGGCCGTCCTCATGCGTGCCTCCCGGATCGAGCTGCGGGTCGAGGGCGGCGTGCGCCCCGTCGTCCGACTGGCCAAGCTGCGCGGTCTGCTCTGCACCATCACCGACGGTGACCCGGCCGAGCCGTCCCGCCCCCTGCTGGAGATCTCCGGACCCTTCTCGCTCTTTCGGCACACCTTGCTCTACGGGCGAGCGCTGGCCGAGCTCCTGCCGCATCTCGCCTGGTGCGCCCGTTTCGAGCTGCGGGCGGCCTGTGCACTGCGCGGGCGGCTCGCCACCGTGTCGGTGGAGAGCGGGGATCCCATCTTCCCGGCGGCGCCGCCCACCCTCTTCGACAGCCGCCTCGAGGAGCGCTTCGCCCACGACATCGCGCGCCTGGCACCCGACTGGGACGTCATCCGCGAGCCCGAGCCGGTGCGCGCCGGAACTACCCTCATCTTTCCGGACTTTCTTCTTCGTCATCGCATCCACCCGGAGCGGCAGGTGCTGATCGAGATCATCGGCTTCTGGACTGCGCAGTACCTCGCCAACAAGCTGGAAAAGCTGCGGCAGGCCGAGCTGCCGGTCTGCATTCTTTGCGTCGACGAAGATCGCGCCTGCGCGCCGGACGATCTGCCCCCGGGCATGCCGGTGGTCCCCTTCCGCCGCCGCCTCGACGCCGCGGCGGTCCTGCGCCAGGTCGAGCGGCTGACCGGCGCGGCCGACTCGAAGGCGGCGTGAGTATGTTGGATGGAAGGCCGTTCCGGCAGCGCGGAACATGGCGTAAGTCGCTCTTGGCTCTTGCCCGCAACCTGAGGCTGGAGCTAGCCTGGCCCGCTGAATATCAAATTGAGCGGGCCCCTGGGTGTCGCGCTGGTCGGTGCGCTGCTGGCCGGTTGTGGACGAGGTCAGCGCCGCCAGCGTCACGGCGCTCAAGGCCCCGACGGGCCTCAGCTTCCCAGGGCCTTTTCGGTCTGTTCCTTGCCGTCGAAGCGGAAGATCTTCTGTTTGCCCTCGACGGCCGTGATCAAGTTGACCGGACGGCGCCAGACGCGGCCCAACGCCGCCAGCGTGGCGCGGGCGTGCTCCATCTGCAGATCCGTCCCCTCGTGGCGGTGGCGGATCAGCAGCTCGCCGCGGTTGTCGTAGTTGGCGTCCTCGACGAAGATGAAGGGATCACCAAAGTTGGTGAGCGAGAAGAGCATCTTGTGTTTGATCTTCGCGAACTCCCGCGAGTCGATCTCGTAGTTGCCAGTCCGATCGTTGAGTGAGAACGAGAAGAACTTGTTCCTCTCGCAGAAGTCGGCGGTGAAATACTCGTCGATGAAGGTGACGTCGTTGTAGAGCTTGCGCACCTCGAAGATCTTCTTGCGCCCGAGCCCCACCCGCTTGTCCCAGGTCCGCCGCGCGTCGAGGCTCTCGCACTCGTTCCACTCGCGCCCGAAACGCCCTTTATCCCAGCGCTCCTCGACGTCTCGCAACAGCTCGATCCCGATCTTGTACGGGTTGAACTGCCCCGGCGCCGTGGCCAGAACGCTGGCGTTGTGGTCCGCGTAGTCGATGATCTCCGAAACCTTGAGCGCCTTCTCGGTCATGATCCGGCTGTGCCAGTAGGCGGCCCAGCCCTCGTTGAGGATCTTGGTCTGGCGCTGCGGCGCGAAGTAGTAGGCCTCGTCGCGCACGATCTCCAGGATGTCGCGCTCCCAGGAATCGAGCGGCGCGTTCTGCAGCAGGAACAGCAGGACGTCGCGCTCCGGCTCGGACGGATTCTTCTTGGGCTTGTCGCGCTCGCGCTCCATCTTCCGCCGCTGTTCGTCCAGGTATTCGGGCGGGTTGATGAACTTGTCCATGTACGACTTGGCCCGGATGCGCGGGATCTCCGCGGTCTTCTCCTCGCGTTCCTTTTCCCGCTCGGGCGGCGCCTTGCGCGTGATGAAAGGGGACATCGGGTCGATCAGGTTTTCCAGGCAGAGGCACGAATCGATGAAGCTTTCGATCTTCTCGATGCCGAGCCGCTCGATGTGGCGCCGCACGCGCGTCGCGTGGTTGGCCATCCCGTCGATCATGCGGCGATTGGTCTTGGAGAAGAAGTAGTTGTTCTTGAAAAAGTCGCAGTGCCCCAGCACGTGCGCGATGACCATCTTCTGATCGACCAGCGAATTGCCTTCCAGCAGGTAGGCGTAGGCCGGGTTGTTGTTGATGACCATCTCGTAGATCTTCGAAAAGCCGTAGATGTGGCTCTTGGAGAGATGCTCGAACTCCATCCCGAAGCGCCAGTGCGGGTAGCGGACCGGAAAGCCTCCGAATGCCGCCACCTCCTGCATCCGCTTGTAGTCGAGGATCTCGAACTCGACCTCCCAAAAGTCGAGCCCGTAGGCGCGCCCGTAGCCCTCGATCTCGCGCTGGATGTCCGACAGATAGGGGGGAAGGGAAGCCACGGTCGGACGCCTACTTTCCCTTGCCCAGGAAGTCGCGGATCGACTCCATGATCGCGTCCTTCCCCTTGATCTCCGAGACCACCAGGCTGTCGTCCTCGTCGAAGTGCTCGTTCAGATCCTTGATGAACTGCCCCGACCCGTAGGGGCTCTCGACCTGGCCGTAGCAGAAGAGGTTCACCTTGGGCAGGATCTGGGTCTTGAGGATCTCCACGCACTGCACGGTGTCGTCGACAGACCAGTTGTCGCCATCCGAGAAGTGAAACGGATAGATGTTCCACTCGGTGGGCGGGAATTCGTCCTCGATCATCTTGGCGCACAGCTTGTACGCGCTCGAGATCATGGTGCCGCCCGATTCGCGCGTGCGGAAGAAGGTGTCGCGGTCGACCTCCTTGGCGACGGCGTCGTGGATGATGTAGCGCGACTCGAGCCCCTTGTACTGGCTGCGCAGCCAGGCGTCGATCCAGAAGGACTCGATCCGGACGATCTCTTTCTGCTCGTCGCCCATCGACCCGGAGACGTCCATGATGAACAGCATCACCGCGTTCGACTGCGGCAGCGGCGTGGTCCTCCAGGATCGGTACCGGCGATCCTCACGCACCGGAACGATGATCGGGTTCTCCGAGTTGTAGGTGCCGGTCATGATCTGCCGGCGCAGCGCCTGCCGGAAGGTCCGCTTGAAGTGGCGCAGCGATTCGGGACCCGCCCGCCGGATGCCGACGTAGCGGTCCTTCTGGGCGATGATCCGCTGCTTTCCCTTGGGCTCGATGCGGGGCAGCTGCAGCTCCTCGCCCATGATCTGCGCCAGCTCCTCCAGCGACAGCTCGACCTCCAGCGCGTGCTCGCCGGCTTGATCGCCCGCCTTGCCGCTGCCGTCCGCGTTGGGATCGCCCTTGCCCAGGCTGTCGCCGACGTCGCCTTTCCCCTGCCCGACCCCACCGCGGTCCTTGCTGCCGAAGCGGAACCGCGGCACGTTGATCTGCGGCAGCGGGATGGAGACCAGATCCTTGCCCTTGCGGCCGATGAGTTCGCCCTGCGAGATGTACTTGCGCAGGTCCTGCTTGATCTTGCCGCGCACGATGTCGCGGAAGCGGCCGTGATCGGGATCGATCCGCAGCGCCATCAGACCACCAGGTCCACGAACCGCCCCGTGGGCGGGTCGTAGACCCCCAGGCGCTGTCCCTTGGCCTTGGCGGACACCGCCTGCTCGAGCAGCCCGAGCGCCCGGGTCAGCACCGCCATCGGCTGCTCGGTCTTGACGTCCGCCATCAGCTTCACCAGCAGGGCAGCCGCCTGCCCGTTGATCTCGACGTGCACCGACGAGAGCGCTTCGAGCCTGGCTATTTCGGCGGGATCCATGCGGCGCCTCTCGCCGCTCAGTCCTTCACGTCGCCGCGCGCGAAGATGCTGGCGACGAAGTTGAGGACGTCCGTGGCGCAGATTTCGCAGTAGCCGTAGTTTCGGATCATGCGGTTCTTCACCACGTCGATCTTTTCCTGGGTGTCACGGTCGACCACCGCGCTCACCAGACTGGTCAGCTTGATCGAGTCCTTCTGGTCCTCGAACAGCTTCAGCTCCAGCGCCTTTTGCAGCCGCTCGTTGGTGCGGAAGTCGAACTGCCGCCCCTCGATCGCCAGCGCGCCGATGTAGTTCATGATCTCCCGGCGAAAGTCGTCCTTACGCGAGTCGGGGATGTCGATCTTCTCTTCGATCGACCGCATCAAGCGCTCGTCGGGCTCTTCGTCCTGCCCGGTGTACTTGTTCTTGACCCGTTCCTTCTGGGTGTAGGCCTTGATGTTGTCGATGTAGTTGGCGCAGAGCTTGGCGATGGCTTCTTCGTCGGCGCTGATGGCCCGCTGGACCTCGTTCTTGACGATGTCCTCGTACTCCTGCTTGACCAGGCCCAGCAGCACACCGAAGCCCCGCCGCTGCTCGTCGTTGGTGATGAGCGAATGGTGCCGCAGGCCCGACTCCAGCTCGTTCATGACCATGAACGGGTTGACGCATCCCTCGCCGCGATCGCTGACCAGCGCGTTCGAGATCTTGTCCTGGATGTAGCGCGGGCTGATCCCGTCCATCCCCTCGCGTGTGGCCTCCTTGCGCAGCTCCTTGATGTTGTCCTGGGTGAAGCCCGGCAAGGTCTTGCCGTCGTAGAGCTTCATCTTCTGCACCAGGGTCAGCTGGTGCTTCTTGGGGTCTTCGAGGCGCGTGAGCACCGCCCACATGGCGGCCATCTCGAGCGTGTGCGGCGCGATGTGCTTGCCGCGGATCTTTCCCGCGTTGTAGTCCTTCGCGTAGATCCGCTGCTCCTCGGACACGCGCGTGATGTACGGGATATCGATTTTAACCGTCCGGTCGCGCAACGCCTCCATGAACTCGTTGGAGAGCAGCTTCTTGTACTCCGCCTCGTTGGTGTGGCCGAGGATGACCTCGTCGATGTCGGTCTGCGCGAACTTCTTGGGCTTGATCTTGTGTTCCTGCGACGCGCCCAGCAGGTCGTAGAGGAACGCCACGTCCAGCTTGAGGACCTCGATGAACTCGATGATCCCGCGGTTGGCGATGTTGAACTCGCCGTCGAAGTTGAACGCCCGCGGATCGCTGTCCGACCCGAACTCGGCGATCTTCCGGTAGTTGATGTCGCCGGTCAGCTCGGTCGAGTCCTGGTTCTTCTCGTCCTTGGGCTGGAAAGTCCCGATGCCGACGCGATCTTGCTCGGAGAGGATCATTCGCCGCACGCGCACGTGCTTGACCACCTCGGCCCAGTCGCCTTTGTACTCGGCCAGCAGCTCGCGGAAGATCAGGCGGCAGGCGGGATCCAGATCGCCCTCGATATAGACCTGGGGTTTGCCCGGGACGTTGATTCCCAGCTCGGTGAGCGCCTTGTCGCGCCACTCGGGCGGAAACAGTCGCAACGGCTCCTCATGCATCGGGCACTTGAAGGTGGTCTGTCCGCCGGTGATGCGCGCCAGCTTCTCGGGCAGCACCCAGTCGTACGTATAGAGCGCCCCTTCCGGCGTGCGCGAGTACTCCTCCATCCCGCGTTTGATGAGCCGCGCGATGGTCGACTTCGAGCTGCCGACCGGGCCGTGCAGCAGGATCACCCGCCGCTCGGTCCCGTAGCGCTGAGCCGCGCTGTGCAGCACGCTGACCAGACGCATGAGCGGGATGTCTAGGCCAAAGATGGCATCGCGCCCGTTGTGCTGCTCGTCCTTGAAGAAGTTGTACCGGATGAGCCGCTTCTTGTTGTCGATGTACTCTTCCTGCCCGTACGACAGGATCATGTCGTAGACGCGCTGGAAGGCGCTGCGCGTGACGGCGGGATTCTTGCGAATGAGGGCCAGGTACTCGTCGAATGCCCCCGTCCAGTTCAGCGCGGCGAACTCCTTCAAGTTCTGCAGCGCGGCGACCTTCGCGATCAGCGCGGGCGTGTCGCCCGTCTTGCCGGTCGATTCGGAAACGGCCATCGGGATGACTCCTTTCAGACGGTGGGCGACGGAGAAGCACCGTCCACCCCCGTCCCAGGAACTAGGAACGGCGAAGCATGATTGTAGCACGGCGCGGCGCCGGCGAGACGGAGTTAGACGCCGCTTCTCGAAGAATTCGGGCGGGTCCGGCGCTCCTTCTCGGAAATTCAGGGGGGTCGCGTCGCGAGCCTAAGCCTCGGTCGGCCCGCCGAGGCGGCCACCCCGCCGGGCGGTTGTCTAGCGACCAAGGTCAGTAGTGCGATAGCGACCCGTCGATGCGCGCGCGTTTCAGGGCGTAGGCGAACAGGCCGGCGCCGACGGGGGCGAGCACGCCCGCGAAGATCAGCAGCGCCAGGAGCGAGTCGCGGAGCTCGCCCGGTCCGGCCCCGACCAAGAGGGCGCCGCGCAGGACCGCCAGCGCGTGGGTCAGCGGCAGGAGGCGCCCGACCTCGCGCAGCCAGGCGGGCAGCACGGTCACGGGGTACATCACGCCCGACAGAAAGAACGAGAGCGAGCCGATCACCATTGCCACCGGGTTCATCCGGCGAACCAGCATGGTCGTCGCGGCCGCGAGCAGGCCGAGGCCCGAGAACGCCGCGATGATCAGGGGGACCGCGACGATCAGCGACACCCAGTTGACCCTCGACAGATCCAGCCCCAGCAGCAGCTTGGCGCCCAGCAGATAGGCCGCCGATCGAACCGACGACGCCGCGAACTCGTACACCGGCGGCGCGCCCAGGACCATCCAGGGCGCGGCGGGGGTGGCGATCTCGGCCTCCAGCGTCCCCATCATTTGCGCAAAGCGAATCCGCTGCGCCAGACCGGAGACGCCGACCTGCTGGAACTCGGTGGCCAGAAAGCCGATCACGACGAAGCCCAGGTAGTTGCCGCGGTAGACGGCCAGGTGGGGGTTGATGGCGGCGCCCACGAAGCGCGAGAGAAACAGCAGCGAGGCCGCCGCCAGCCCGAAGCCGAAGATCCGGACCAGGAACGCGGTCCGGTAGCCGCCGAGCGCCGCCAGCTCGCGCCGGACGAAGGCGACCAGCACCCGCACGAACCAGGGAAATCGGGCGACCGCCGGGGCGCTCACAGGCCCAGCTCCGCTTCGATGCGATCGGGCGCCGACTCGCCCCGCAGGCGGCCAGCCTCGAGGAACAGCACCCGGTCCGCCATCGCGCGCGCCTCGGCCGGATCGTTGCTGCACACGATCGCGGTGCGGCCGGCGCCCCGGATGATCTCCTCGCGCAAGAAGGCCCGCAGGTCGCGGGCGCCGCGGGGGTCGAGACCCAGCGTCGGCTCGTCGAGCAGCAGCACCTTGGGATCACCGAGCAGCCCGCGCGCGATCGCCAGCCGCTGCCGCATGCCGCGCGAATACTCGCGGTAACGGCGATCGGCGGCGGCCGCCAGGCCCACCCGCTCCAGCAGCTCGCCGGTCCGGCGGCGGGCGACCGCCGCGGGCAGCCCGTGCAGCGCCGCGAAGTAGTGCAGGTTGCCTCGCCCCGAGACCCGGTAGTGGAAGCTGCGCTCGTCGCCCACCACGAACGCCACCCGCCGCCGGAACTCGGAGGTGCCGGCGCCCGCGTCGATCCCCGCCACCTGCGCCCGCCCGGCCGACGGCAGCAAGAGGCCGCCCAGGATCCGGACCAGGGTCGACTTGCCGGCACCGTTCGGCCCCATCATGCAGGCGATCTCCCCCTGCGGGACCGTGAACGACACATCCGCCAGCGCCTCCACCGGCTTGCCGAACAGGCGCCCGCGCAACATTTCGCCGAGGCCAGCAGGCGACTGGAAAACCTTGCCCAAACCCTCGACGACGATCGCCGCCTGGGCGGTCATTGGGCCAACGGCTTGCCGCCGCGCTGGTACTTCACGACAGCGGCGTTGTGCTCGGCGACGGTCTTCGAGAAATAGTGCGTCCCGTCGTTCTTGGCCACGAAGTAGAGGTAGGGCGTGTGGTCCGGCGCCATGACCGCCTCGAGCGCCGCACGTCCCGGATTCGAGATCGGCCCCGGCGGCAACCCCTCGTGGGTATAGGTGTTGTAGGGGTTCTCGCGATCCTCGAGCTGGATGCGGCGGATGCGCCCGTCCCACTTGAGACAGGCCGGCGAGCGCGGCGTGGCCACCGTGCAGCCATAGACGATGGTCGGGTCGGTCTGGAGCAGCTTGGGTGAAAACGACGGCAGGTGCAGGCGGTTCATGAACACCTGCGCGATGCGCGGGCGCTCCTCGGCTCGCCCGGTCTCTTTCTCGACGATCGACGCCAGGACGACGATCTTCTGATCGTCGAAACCGAGGGTCCGTTTGAGCTCGGCCACGGTCTTGGCATGCGCGGCGCGCAGCTCGCCGAAAACCTGGCGATGCCGCCGCACCAGTGGGATGAGCACCCGCGCGGGCGCGGTGTGCGGGCGCATCCGGTAGGTGTCGGGGAAGAGGTAACCCTCCAGGGTCCCACCCGGCAGCCCCAGCTCGGCGGCGAAGCCCGGATCGGTCGCCTTGAGGACCAGCGCGCCCTTGCCGGCGATCCCGGCGGCGTCGAAGATCTCGGCCACCTCGACCAGGTTCTTCCCTTCGGGGATGACGATGGTGACCAGCTCATCGGCCGCCCCCTTGACCAGCGTCTCCAGGATCTGCCGCGGTGACGCCGGCGCGCTGATCTCGTAGCGGCCGGCCTTGAACCGCCCGGCGACGCCGCGCTGGCCCGCATAGAGACGGAAGATGGCCGGGTTGCCGATGAGGCCCGCTTGGGACAAGCGCTCCGCGACCTCCCCGGCGCCGGCGCCGTTGGGGATCTCGACCGTCACGGGCCCACGCGCGACGCCCCCCGGCCGGTCGCCATATCGCCAGGCGGTGCGGGCCACGAAGATCATCGCGACCAGGCCGAGGACGGTGGTGATCGCGAAGGCGACCAGCGCCCGCTTCATCGGCCGCGTCACGCGGGCTCGCTTCCCCGGTGGGCGTCCAGCCATCTGCGGAGAATAACCGCTGCGGCCACCTTATCGACCACTTCCCGGCGACGGGCGCGCGAAAGATCGGCGGCCAGCAACACCTCCTCCGCCTCGACGGTGCTGAAGCTCTCGTCGATGAGCTCGACCGGCACGTCGAGGGCGCCGCGCAACCGTTCCGCGAACGCCTCGGCGCTCTTGGCGGCGCGCCCCCGCTCGCCGTCGGGCGCCAGCGGAAGCCCCAGGACGACACGCCCCGCGTCCTGCGCGCGAACCACGGCCGCGATGGCGTCGAGATCGCGCTGCCCGCCCCGCCGCACGATCGTCGCGTGCGGCTGCGCGCTGAGCCCCAGACCGTCGGTCACCGCCACGCCGATCCGACGCGCGCCAAGATCGATGGCGATCACCCTGCGCGGCACCGCGCTAGTGTATACCGTAGCCATGGCCGACCAACCGAAAGGCCCAGCGGGGGATCCGAGCGCGCCGCAGATCCAGATCGACGTCGACGAGACAATCGCGCAGGGCGCCTATTCGAACCTGGTCCTCATCAACCACAACGAGAACGAGTTTGTGCTCGACTTCGCGTATATGCAGCCGTCGACGCCGCGCGCGCGGGTCCGCGCCCGCATCATCTCGTCGCCCCGGCACACCAAGCGCCTGTTGCGCGCGCTCGAGCACAACCTCCGCCGCTACGAAGAGCGTTTCGGAAAAATCGAGGAGCCGGCCCCCGAGCCCTACCCCACCGGCGGCACCGGTGGGTTGATTAGTTGAGTTAGCTAACCGCGCCTTCGAGGGTGGTGAGGGTCCCGCTGCGCGTGTCGAGCTCGCACAGGGCGCCGTAAGGGAGCGCCCGGTTGCGGGTCCCGTGGCCGAAAGCGCCCCCGCGCACCACCGGGACCGGTAAGCGTCCCAGGCGGTCGACCAGCACCTGGTCGGCGGTCGGCGATTCGGCGCGGGTGGGCTCCGGTTCGTGGCAGCTTGAAAAGTCGCCCAGCACCACCGCGCTGGCGGCGCTGAAGAGGCCGGCCAGATCGAGATGGGTGATCAGCCGATCGAGTCGGTAGGGACGCTCGCCCAGATCTTCGAAGAAAAGGATCGCACCCTCGACGTCGGGCAGATACGGCGTGCCGAGCAACCGGGAGAACACCTCCAGGTTGCCGCCCAGGAGCCGCCCCTGCGCCCGCCCCGGAATGACCTCCTCCAGCTCGGAGAGCAGCGGCGCCGGGCCCGGCGTCTCGAGACGATCGAAGAGCGCCCGCTGATCTTCGGTCGACAGGTTTCCGAGCTGGGTGACCACCGGACCGTGAATCGAGACGACGCCCGCTCGCGCGGCGCAGGCCAGCAAGGCGGTCCCATCGGAGAATCCGACCAGGGTGCGCGGGCGACCCGCCAGCGCCGCCGGCTCGACGAAGGGCAGCAGGCGCAGCAGGCCGTAGCCACCGCGCGCCATGATCAGGGCCCGCGCGTCCGGATCGTCGAGCGCGCGCGTGAGCTCGGCCAGGCGACGATCGTCGGGGCCGGCCAGGTAGCCGTCGCGCGCGAAGATACCCTCGTCGTAACGAACGTCGTAGCGGGCGCGAAGGACCGCCACCCCGGCCAGAAAAGGTTCCCGCGGCACGGGACCGGAAGGCGCGACGATCCGGATCGTGGCGCCCGGCTCGAGGCGGGGCGGTCGGATCACTTCCGACGACGGCGCCGCTTGCCCGATCCGGCGCTCGACCCCGCTTCTCCTTCGACGACATGGGCGTCGGCAGCGGTCAGAGCAGGCGCCTCGACCACCGAGGACGGCGCCTCGACGGTCGCGGGCGACACTTCGACGGCGGCGGGGCGGGCCTCGAGGACGGGCGGGGGCGCCTCGAGGACGGCCGGGGGCGCCTCGACGAGGGCCGGGGGCGCTTCGACGACGGCCGGGGGGACCTCGACGGCGGGCGGGGGCGCCACGACGGCGGGCGGTTGGGCAGCTACGGCGGGCGCGGGCTTGGAGACGGCCGGCGCAACGGTGGCCGGCTTGGCGGCGGGCGCCGAAACCGGTCGCACGGCCTCGGCATCGCCGACGAACGCGACCCGCATGCCCGCCACGGTCGGATCCGCGGACTCGATCACCTCGAGCACGCGGGCGGCCTGTTCGACGCCCTCTCCCTTGAGCCGCAATGGCGTCCCGGTCGGCATCGGCTCCGCGAACCCGATGAAGGCCCCCGCGCTGTCCCAGTCGCGGACCAGCGTGGAGCGGCCCAACCCGACGCCCGCATAGCGAACCTCGACCACGTTCTCCACGACGCAATGTTACCACGCTCCCCGTCGCGCTAGCATCTATCGATGAGATCCGCGAGGAGATCCACCGTGGCGCTGGTCGCGCTCGCCGCGGTGGCCCTCGGGCACCCGGGCGCGGTGGGCGCCGCCGACCCCGATCCCTGGTTCGGACCCGACAAGGCCTTGCACTTCGAGGCCGCCGGATCGCTGGCGGTGGTGGGATACGCCGGCGCCGCGATGATCACCACCGATCGCCCCGTGCGGGCCGGTGCAGGCCTCGCGCTCGGCCTGGGCGCCGGGGTCGCCAAGGAGCTGTGGGATCTGGACGGCCACGGCGATCCCTCCTGGCGCGACCTGACCTGGGACCTCATCGGGGCCACCACCGGCGCGCTCGTGGCCCTCGCGATCGATTGGACGGTGCATCGAACTTTCAACTGGCCCGTCGGTCGCCAGGCGCGGTGAGGCGGCGATGACCCCGGGCCAAAGCACGCCGCGCCTCTTGAACTTGGGGAACCTCAGGCTTAAGTTGATTCGGCAGTCTTCATCGAGGCTGCCCACGACGATACGCAACCGGAGGGCTACGGATTGATGACAGGGTGGTCGAGACGCACGTTGCAAATGGTGATAATCGGAGTCGGGATGCTGGGCGCGTTCCCACGGATCGCCGCTGCCGGCGAAGAGGATGATCTTCAGCGCCAGATCGACACCCAGCGGGCCAGCGTCGCGGATCTGGAGCGCCTCGACGAGCTCAAAGGGGTCACCGACGAGATTGCCCTGCTCAAGACCTGGCTCGACGAGGCCTGGAACCTGCGCGCCAAACACGAATACGACCAGGTCCGGGAGGTGCTCGACCGGTCGCTCAAGCAGGAGGATCTGATCCGCACCAAGATCGCCGTCTCGAAGCTGCGCGCCCAGGTGCAAAAGCGCGAGGCCGCCCTGCAAGATGTGCGGGCCAAGATCGCACGCACCCGCAAGACGCTGCAGGAGACCGCCGCCAAGAAGAAGGCGCTGGAAGGGAGCACCCCGTGAAGCTCCGCGCCATCGCCGTCGTCGCCGGTGCGATCGGCCTCGCCTGCGCGACGCCGCCCAAGCCGCGCGAGCTCGAGACCTTCGATACCCTGCGCAAGACCAACGAGGCCACCCTCCCGGAGGCGGCCAAGCGCTCGCCGGATTTGACGGCGGAGGCCGATCGGCGCTCCGCCGCCGCTCGCGACGAGTGGCAGTCGAACGATCTGCAGGAGTCGCGGCGCGACGCCCTGATCGCCACCATCAAGCTCAAGTCGGCGCTGGCCATCTACGAGCAGGAGCAGCTCAAGGCGCGGATCCAGACCCTGTCGGGTCAGCAGGCCCAGGCGGAAGAAGAGAGCGCCGGCCTCCTGAAGGATCTGGCGAGCGAGCAAGAGAAACTGGGCCTGCTGCAGAAGTATGTGGACGCCCGCAAGACCGCGGATGCCGACAAGCAGCGCCTCTCGCAGCAGATGTCGAGCGAGCAGCAGAAGGCGCAGGTCGAGCAGCAACGTCTGTCGCAACAGCTGGTCTCGGAGCAGAAGATCGCGGCCGCGCAGCTGGCCATGCGGACGGCCGACACCGTCGAGGCGTCCAGATACGCGAGCGCCGAGTACACGGCGGCGGGCGATCTGCTGGCCAAGGCAGCGGCGGAGCTCAAACAGAACGACTACACGGCGGCCCAGGCCAGCGCCGAGGTGGCCAAGAAGAACGCCGATCGCGCCGCCGAGCTGGCCAAGCCGGAGTACGAGCAGGCCGCGCAGTCGAACGAGAACAAGACGCGCAACGAGGCCCTGGCCCGCGACGCCCCCGCCATCGCCGGGGTTAAGGTCCGGATCGACCCGCGCGGCGATCTGCAGCGCCTCGTGATTGTCATTCCCGAGATGTTCAAAAAGCGCGATCCGAACATTGCCCCGGGCCACGACGCCACCCTGGATGCGGTCGCGACATTGTTAAAGAAGTACTCGAGCTATCCTGTCCAAGTCATTGGATATACGGATAACCATGGAAAGTCGAACGAGCTCATCGCCATTTCGGCCGCCCGCGCACAGGCGGTCTACTCGGCGCTCGCCGAACGGGGGGTCGAGGTCAAGCGATTGATGGTGAGCGGGCTCGGAGGCGAGGACCCGTTCGTCGACAACCGCTCCGCCTCAGGGCGCGCCAAGAACAACCGGGTCGAGATCGTCTTCATGTATCACTAGGATGGAAGGCGCCGCGTGGGTGACGATTCAAGCCAGCACCCGGCGGTCGGGACCAGCCATCGACTGAGCGCCCGGGTCGGCGCCGCGGTCTTCTTCTGGGCCGCCGCCGTGGTCGCGGGTTGCCACAGCCACGGCAGCGGCCCCCAGAAGGACGGCGGCCTGGACGGATCGGCGGACGGCGGGCCGGCCGTCGTGTGCAGCAACACCAATGGCATGCGCCGGACCAACGGCGTCGCCTGCGGCTGCAACGGCGACTGCGCCAGCGGGTTCTGCGTCGACGGCCTGTGCTGCAACACCGCCTGCACGGAGACCTGCAAGTCCTGCAACACCCCCACCTCGCCGGGCCTGTGCGGGTTCGTCCCCGCCGGCGCCCTGCCGCGCCTCGCCAGCACCTGTCCCGCCTCCGACATGTCGAGCTGCGGGCTAGACGGCACCTGCAACGGCAACGGTGCCTGCCGCAGCTACGAGGCGGGGACCGTCTGCGCGCCGGGGACCTGCGATGGGGCCGCGGTCAAGAACATCCGCGTCTGCGACGGACAGGGGACCTGCACCTCCGGGCCGGCCACCATCTGTGCGCCCTTCGGATGTGACAGCAAGACCGGCGCCTGCGTCATCACCTGTGCCTCCGACAACGACTGCGCCGGCGGCATCAAGTGCGTCGGCGGCAGCTGCGGACCGAAGCCCATCGGCGCGGTCTGCACCGCCGCCTCGCAGTGCGCTTCCAAGTTCTGCGCCGATGGGTTCTGCTGCAATGTCGCCTGCAGCGGCGCTTGTGTCAGCTGCAGCCAGAGCGGACGGATCGGCACCTGCTGGCCGATCTCGGCCGGCAACGACGATCCGCACCTGATCTGCAAGGCCAGCGCCTCCGCCACCTGCGGGCAGACCGGACGTTGCGACGGGATCGGGGGATGCGCCAAGTACGCGGCCGAGACCATCTGCCTGGCGCCGTCCTGCAACGGCGATCGCCTGAACACGGCCGGCACCTGCGACGGGCTCGGGACCTGCCGCCCGCAGGGGGTCCAGACCTGCGATCCGTATCAATGCATCGACGGCGCCTGCGTCGGCCGCTGCACCGACAACACCGACTGCGTGAGCGGCCACACCTGCGTCGGCGGGAGCTGTGGACCAAAGTCGAACGGGCAGGCCTGCACGACGGCCAGCCAGTGCGCCAGCAACTTCTGCGTGGACGGCGTCTGCTGCGCCGACGCCTGTCAGGGCGCTTGCCACAGCTGCTCGCTCGCCTCGTCGCTCGGCACCTGCACGCCCAGCCCGGCCGCCGCCACCGATCCGCACGGGATGTGCGTCGACAAGCACGCGGCGTCTTGTGCAACCGATGGCACCTGCGACGGCGCCGGCGCCTGTCACAAGTATGCGCGCGGGACCACCTGCGCCGGCGAGCAGTGCACGGGCGGCGTCTACACGGCGGCCTCCGCCTGCGACGCGAACGGGAACTGCATGGCGCCGGACGCCCTGCCCTGCGCGCCCTATGTCTGCAACGGGACCCGGTGCTTTTCGGGCTGCACCGACGGCACCGACTGCTCGTCGGGCAACGTCTGCACCAACAACTCGTGCGGCCTCAAGCCCAACGGCGCCTTCTGCTCGACCAAATCGGAGTGCCAGTCGGCCAACTGCGCGCAAGGCGTCTGCTGCGTCTCGGCCTGCGCGAGCGCGTGCCAGTCCTGCGCGCTCACCGGCATGATGGGCACCTGCACCGCCGTTCCCCCGGGTATGCCCGACCCCACCGAGTCCTGCCTCGACCAGGGGGGACCGAGCTGCGGCACCAACGGCAAGTGCCAGGCCGGGAGCTGCCAGAAGTATGTGCAGGGGACCCCCTGCGCCGGCGCAAGCTGCCCGGCCGCCGGCACGACCTTCACCCCCGCTTCGAGCTGCGACGGCGCCGGTGCCTGCGTGACGCCGATGTCGACGTCCTGCGCCCCCTTCGGGTGTGGCGCCAACGCCTGCAAGACCAGCTGCACCGCGGACGCCGACTGTAAGTCGCCGGCCTCGTGCAATTCCGGCTCGTGTGGGCTCAAGCCGCCCGGCGCCGTCTGCGGCAGCGGCCCCGAATGCGGGACCGGCATCTGCGCCCAGGGGGCCTGCTGCCTGACCGCCTGCGCCTCGAAGTGCATGTCGTGTGCGCTGACCGCCAGCGCCGGCACCTGCACGCCGATCGCCGCGAACAGGACCGACCCTACCGGCCAGTGCACCGATCAGGGCGCCTCGAGCTGCAAGAACACCGGCTTTTGCGACGGCAACGGCGGTTGCCAATTCTATGCGGCCGGCACGCAGTGCGCCGGACCCTCCTGCCCCAGCGGCACCACCACCGCCTCGCTTCCCCAGAGCTGCGACGGCGCGGGCAACTGCAAGCCGGCGACCACGCAGAGCTGCGCGCCTTTCGCCTGCAACGGAACCACCTGCATCGCCGTGTGCACCGCCAACGCGGACTGCGCACCGGGCAACGTCTGCAACAACGGGGCGTGCGGCCTGCGGCGCCTGGGCCAGCTCTGCAACGCGGGAACCGACTGCGACAGCGGGAATTGCATAGACGGCGTCTGCTGCTCGGCGGCGAGCTGTGGAACCTGCCGCGCCTGCAACGTCGCCGGGCAAGCCGGCTCTTGCCAGCCCACCCCGCCCGGCGGCTCCGAGCCGCACGGCGGATGCACCCCCAATCCCCCCTGCGGCTTCGACGGCACCTGCGACGGCAGCGGCGCCTGCCGAAATCAGCCCACCACCACCAGCTGCGGCACCGGCTCCTGCAGCGGCTCGAGCTACACGCCGGTGGGCACCTGCGACGGCGCGGGAAGCTGCGCGCAGACGCCGGTGAGCTGCGGGCACTACACCTGCGGATCCGGCGTCTGCCTGACCATGTGCTCGGGCAACGGCGATTGCACCGGCAGCGGATACACCTGCCAGTCGAGCTCCTGCACCAATCTGAAGCCGCTCGGAACGGCCTGCGTAATGGGCACCGAGTGCCTCAGCAATCTCTGCACCGACGGGGTCTGCTGCAGCACCGGACCGTCGTGCGGAAGCTGTAACTCCTGCGCGCTGAACGGGCACGGCACCTGCTCGGCCGTGGCGGCCGGCGGCAGCGATCCCGCCGCGATTTGTATGGACACCGGGGCGAGCAGCTGCGGCACCACCGGGGTCTGCGACGGCGCCGGCAACTGCGCGAGCTACCCCTCGGGCGGCACCTGCGCGCCGGCGAGCTGCCCGGATGGGATGAGCCTGACCACCTCGGTCTGCGCCGCGGGACTGTGCAAACCGTCGACCGTCAACTGCGCGCCGTTCGCCTGCGATGTCGCCAACAGCGCCTGCAAGACCATGTGCACAGCCGATACGGATTGCGCATCGGGTTCCACATGCAGCGGGTCGCCCGGCAGCCCCGGCACCTGTCAGTAGTCCAGACCGTCGGCCCAATCGCAAACCTACAAACGCTTTCGAATCAGCCGTTTGGGGGCGATCCGACGCTTGGTTTCGGATTGGCAGGCGTGCTAGGGTACGCGCCTGTCTTAGGTTTTTCGGCACTTCGCGTCGTCGTCTCGGGGTCCCCTCTCGCATGCCCACCGTCCGCGAATACGAAGCCGCTCTGCAAAGGAACCCTGCCGACACCGAGGCATTCGTTTCCTTGCGCAAGGCATATCGCCAAGCGCAAAAGCACGACCGGCTGGTCACCCTCTACGAGACGCGGGCGCAGGCGATCGAGGACCACGCCAAGGCGGGCGAGCTCTTCTACCTGGCGGCCGAGCTGCGCATCGACCAGCTGGGCGATGCCGAGGGGGCCGAGGCGGATCTGGTCAACGCCGTAGACCGCGATCCCACCCATATCCGCGCGGCCGCCCGGCTCAAAGACATCTACCGCGAGCAGGGCCGGACCGCCGACTACATGACGATGCTGGAGATGGAGGCGGCCGCCGTGGCGCGCACCCGCGATCCCGCCCGCATCGCCGAGCTGGAAGCGGAGATGGGGCAGCTGTTCCTGAACCACTTCGCCAAGCTCGAGCGCGCCGTCCGGAACCCGCAACGGGCCGGCAAGCTGGCCCCCGAGCACCTCAAGTCGATCGAGTCGGCCCGCAAGATCTACCGAGCGCTGGGCGACTTCCGCGCGGTGGTTCGACTCTACGAGCTCGAGCTGGAAGGGACCACGGACGCGCGGCGCCGGGCCGACCTGCTACTCGGCCTCGGGCGGGTGCTGGGCGAGAAGCTGGAGGAGCTGGACGCGGCCGCGCAACGGCTCTCCGAGGCGGTCCGGATTCGGCCCCGCGACGAAAAGGCGCTGGAGCTCCTGGCGGCGGTCTACGCCAACCCGAACTGGATCGGCGCCGACGGCATCGAGCGGGCCGCGGCGATCTACTTCCAGGTCGCGCGCCGCCGGCAAGAGGCGGGCGACACCGAGAACGCGATCGGATCGCTCCGCAAGGCCCTGGCGGCCGTCCCCGGCCACGCGGAATCCTCGGAGCTGCTCGAGCGGGTCTACTACGAGGCCCACCGGTTCCAGGAGCTCGATCGTTACTACCGCGAGCGGGTCTCGGCCTCCACGGTCGAGGCCGAGCGGGTCGACTTCCTCTACAAACGCGCCCAGCTGTCCGAGGGTGAGCTCGACGATCGGGCGGAGGCTCAGCGGGTTTACAACGAGATCTCGCTCATCGAGCCCCCGGGGGGACCGGCCTCGGAGAAGCTGGTCGAGCTCTACCTGGCGGGGCACGACTACGCGCGGTTGGCCGAGCTGCGCGAGCGCCAGCTGGGGGCCGTCGCCGATCTGGGCGGGCGGGCCCGGATCATGCTCGAGCTGGCGGCGCTGTATCGGGACCGCCTGGGCGACACCGATCAGGCCGCGGTCTACCTGCACGCCGTGCTGGAGATCGAGCCCGAGAACCAGATCGCGCTGGCCGCCTACGCCGAGCACTTCCGCGAGAAGGGCGACTGGGCGGCCCTGGCGGATCTGCTCGAATTCTCCTACGAGCGGGCGCGGGTCGCCGGGGCTCCCACCGAGGATCTCTTGCCCAGGCTGGAGGAGATCGCGGCGGTCACCGAGAAGCAGCTCGGCGATCCCGAGCGGGCGCTGGCCGCCTGGCAGCGCGCCGAAGAGATCGCGCCGACCTATCCCCGCGCCCGCGAATCCCAGCGCCGGATCCTGCTCAAGAGCAAGAGCTGGGATCGGCTGGCGGCGCTGCTGGAGCGCGAGGCGGCCGCGCAGACCGAGCCCGCCGCGCGGATGGACATCCTGCGCCGGGTGGCGCAGCTCCACCGAGAAAAGCTGGGGAACGCCAAGCGCGCCATCGAGGTCTACCGGGAGATCCTGCGCGCCGATCCGCACGACGCCGTGTCGATGCGGGCGCTGGTCGAGATCTACGAGCGCGAGGGGGACTTCGCCGGCCTCGCGAACGCGCTGCGCGAGCAGATCGAGCTGACCACGGCCAAGCAGGAACGGGTGAGCCTGCTCCGCCGGGTGCTGGTGATCTACGACGAGCGCAGCGGGGATCTGGTGCAGGGCCAGTGGGCGGCGAACGAGATCCTGCAGGCGGTCCCCGGCGATCGCGACACCCTGACGCGCCTCGAACGGATCCTCGAGCGGGCCGGCCAGCCGGCCGACCTGGTGCGGGTGCTCGAGCTGCACGCCAAGCACGCCGCCAACGCCGACGAGAAGCTGCAGCTCTTCCGCCGCATCGCGGAGATCCTCTACACCAAGCTGCAGGATCCCACCGGCGCCGCCGCGCGCCTGGAGGAGGTGGTCCGGCTCGATCCCGATGATGCCAAGGCGCTGGGCGGCCTCATGGAGATCTACACGACCCTCGGCCGCCACGAGGATCTGGCGCGGGTCCTCGACGTGCAGGTCGAACGGGTGATCGCCGACCCCGCGGAGCAGGCGGAGTACCTGCGCCAGCTCGCCCGTCTGGTCGAAGGACCGCTCGGCGATGGCCCGCGGGCGCGCAAGTCATGGGAACAGATCGCCGACCTGCTCCCCACCGATGCCGAGGCGCTGGAAGCGCTGTCGCGCCTCTACACCGCCGAGAAGGACTGGCCGATGCTGGTCCGGATCCTCGATCGGCAGGCGCCGCTCGCGACCGAGCCCGGGCGCGCCGTAGAGCTGGCTCTGCTGCGCGCGCAGGTCTTCGACGAGAAGCTCCACGACATCGACGCCGCCGCCGAGGCGCTCGAGCGCCTGATCGCCGAGATCGATCCGCGCAGCGCCGAGGCACACACCCGCCTGCGGGCGTACTACGAACAGGACGAAGACTGGCCGCGGGTGGTCAAGATCGCGGAGCGGCAGCTGTTCCTGACCGAAGACCCCGCCCAGCGGGTGCCGCGTTCGATGGAGTTCGCGGCCCTGGTGCGCGATCGGCTGGGCGACGACCGCAAGGCCATCTCCATCTACGAACGGGTGCTGGAGATCGAGCCGGAGAACTTGGCCGCGCTCGAGGCCGTGGCCGGCCTCTACGGGACGACCGGCAACTACCAGCGCCTGGCCTACGCCGACGAGAAGCTGCTCGAGCGCATCGAGGAGCCGGCGGCCCGCCGGAAGCTGCTGGTCGAGATCGGCGAGATCTACGAAAACCACCTGGACGAGCCCCGCCGGGGATTCGATTGGTACCGCCGCGCGTACATCGAGGGGCCGACCGCGGAGAACCTGCAGCTGGTCGACCAGGCCGCCGAGCGCCACAAGCTCTTCGAGGACCTGATCCAGATCTACGAAGGCGCGCGCGCGCGGGCGACCGAAGCGTTCGAGCAGCTGGCCGCCTCGCTCAAGATCGCCCTCATCTATGAGGAGAAGCTGGCCGATCCGGCGCGGGCCTTCCAGACGCTGGTCGACACCCTGCCCGCCGATCCCGCGGGCGACGAGCTGCTGCACAACCTGGAGCGGCTGGCCGAGCGAACCGGCGACTGGAAACGCCTGCTCGACGTCTACGCGCAGGTCGCGCGCGCGCGCACGGAGACCGAGGAGCGGGTCGAGCTCCTGCGGTTGCGCGCCGACGTACGCGAACGGCGCATGGGCGATCCGTCGGGCGCCCTCGACGAGACGCTGCGCAGCTTCGCGATCGAGCCCAAGAACCCGCGGACCCAGGAAGAGGTCCTACGCCTGGCGCGCGTCACCGGCCGCTGGGAAGAGGCGATCAAGGTTCAGGGCCAGCTGTTCGCGCTGGCCGAGGAGCTGACCGACAAGCTCACCGTCGCGCGCAACGCGGCCCACCTGGTCGAGCACGAGGTCAAGGATCTGGTGCGCGCGTTCCGCGCCTACCTGAACGCCTTCCGGCTGGCGCCCGACGACGAGGAGATCGTGGGCCACCTCTGGCGCCTGGCGTCTCTCATCGGCCGCTACGACGGCGGTGCTGGCCTGGCGCCCGGCCTCACCGAGACGCCGGACGACCTCGACAAGCCGCACGATCTCGAGGCGCCGCCAGCCGAGTCCGAAGCGCAAGCGGAGGCCGATGCCGAGGCTGGCGCCGAGATGGAGGACGAAGGCGGCCCCGAGACCGGCATTGACGTCGGAGCCGAGGCGGCGCGCGACACGGAAGCTGCGGCCGACGATCTGGATGTCGTTTCGGTCGAGGTCGACGTGGACGTCGATGGCGCCGCCGACGCCGAGGCGGCTCCTTTCGACGACGAGAACGTGGCGACACCTCCGCCCGTCGCCGCCACCGGCGAGCCGACGGCGGCCGCACCCCCATCCGCCCTGGGTGCGCGGGGAGAGTTCTCCGACGAAGCCGACGCTGAGGACGATCAGATCGAGGAGATCGGCGACGAGGAGCTGCTCGAGGAGCGCGAAGACGACGAGGCGGTCGCGCGTCCGCCCGCGCCGCCTCCGATGATGCGGTCCGCCGAGGACCAGCCTTTTTCGACCCCCTGGGAGGAGCTGGCGGCCGCCTACGAAGGGCTGCCGGCCGAAGACACCGACGATCGCTGGGTCTACCTGCGCAAGATCGCCGAGGTCTGGGAGCGCGGACAGCACGACGTCGACCGGGCCCTCGACGCGCTCGAGCGAGCATTCCGCCTCGACATCACCGACACCGAGATCCGCGCGGAGCTGGAGCGGATCGGCGAGCAGTACAACCGCTGGGAGCGCATCGCCGAGATCTACCTGGGCTCGATCGACGAGTTCGGGCCGATCGATGCCGCCGTGACCCTGCACCACGACGCCGCACTGGTCCGCGAGCGCCTCGGTCAAATCGACAAGGCGGAGGAGCTCTATCGGGCGATCCTGCGGCTCAAATCGGACGACCCGCGGGCGATCCAGCGGGTCGAAGAGATCTGCCGCGAGCAGGAGCGCTGGGAGGATCTGGCCAACGTGCTCGAGCAACGGACGGGCGCGCCGACCGAGGCGATGCCGCAAGGGCCCGAGCGCCGCCGCCGGCTGCGCGAGCTTGCGACGCTCTACGAGGCGCGTCTCGAGCGGCCCTACGAGGCCATCGATACTCTCGAGCGCCTGCTGAGAGAGTCGTCGGAAGAGGAACGCGGCACGGCCGAGCCGCCGTCCGAGCCGCCTTCCTCGGAAGAGACCCTGGGCGCCTACCAGGCGCTGGCGCGACTCTACTCGCGGGTGGGGCTGTGGGCGAAGGTGGTCGAGAGCCTGCAGAACCAGGCGGATCTCACCGCCGATCGGACCGCCGCGCGGACCCTGCGCCTCGAGGTCGCCGCGGTATACGAAAAAGAGCTGGCGCTGCCCGATCGCGCGATCGAGGCCTACGAGGCCGTTCTGGCCGAGATCCCCGAGGACGCAGAGGCGCTGGCGGCGCTCGATCGTCTCACCGAATCGCACGGCCGCTTCGACGATCTGCAGGACATCCTGCGGCGCCGGGCGGCGGTGGCGACCGGCGCGGAGCGGATCGAGATCGTGCGCCGGCGCGCGCGCATTCTTCAGGATCGCCTCAACAACCCGGAGGCGGCGGCGGGCGCCCTGAGAGACCTGGGCACCGAGGCGATCGCCGACGACGATCTGCTGGCCGCGCTCCTGCGCAACCTGCGGCGCGCCGGCCTGGCGCACGAGGCGGCGCGGGTGCTGACCCAGCGGATCGACATGGAGCGCGCGCGCAAGAAGAACGCCAACATGGCGCGCATCACCGAGCTCAACCTGGAGCTCAGCCTGCTCCGGCTCGACGACCTGAACGATCCCGCGGCGGCACGCAAGGAGGTCGACGCGGCCCTGCAGGCTTCGCCCGACAATCCGGCTGCCCTCTCGGCCCTGGCCCGTCTCTACCTCAAGGAGAATGACTTCGCCGGGTACTCGGCCACCCGCGTGCGCGAGGCCCGGGCCTTGAAGGGACAGCCCGAAGCGGTGGAGGCGCTACTCGACGCGGGACGCGTCTACCGAGAGCAGCTCGCGTCGCCGGAGAAGGCGCAGGAGTGCTTCGAGGCGGCGCTGCTCGAGGATCCAACCAACGCCGAGGCGTTGCGCTCGCTGGCGGCGGTGCTGGCCACCCAGAACAAGTGGGACGAAGCGCAGAAGGTGCTGGCCCGCCAGCTCGAGATCACCCAGGAGCCGACCGCGCGCGCGGCCGTCCTCAGCGATCTCGCCCGGCTCGCCTGGGAGGGAGCAGGCGACGGCGTCGAGGCCCAGCGCTATCTCGACGAGGCGCTCGCCCTGGTGCCCGACCATCTGCCGGCGATCCTGGCCATCGCGGACATCTACTACAAAGAAGGCCAGTGGGAGCAGGCGGAGAAGCGCCTGACCGAGGCGGTCCGCCGGCTTCGCCACCAGCCCCAGCAGGCGGCGCGCCTCTTCCAGCGCCTGGCCGAGGTTCACGAGAAGACCGGCAGGCTCGACGAGGCCTATCGACAGCTCATCGAGGCCGACAAGATGGGGCCGGGGCAGTTGCTCACCAAGCTGTCGCTGGGCGAGAACCGTTTCCGCGCAGGCAAGTGGCGTGAGGCGGCCCTGCATCTGGGCAGCCTGGGCGACCACCCGGACGCGGCGCTCTACCCGGACGAGGTGGCGGACGCGCTCGCCCACGCGGCGCAGGCCGAGACCAAGCTTCGCCGACCAGAACGCGCCATCGATCTCTACGAGGGGGCGCTCAAGCTGCGGGCCGGACATCGCGCCTCGCTGCGCGCCCTGGCCGACCTCGCGCTCGAGCGCGGCGAAAAGGATAAGGCGGCCAGCTACCTGCGACGCATCGCCGAAGAATCGTCCGACCGGGTCGAGCGGGCGCAGACCTTCGAGCAGCTGGGCGATCAGTACCTCGAGCTCGACGACGAGAAGCAGGCCCTGTGGGCCTACGGCGAGGCGAGGCGCGCCTCGGGCGCCCCCTCCGAGGAGCAAGTCTCGCTCCTCGAGAAGATGCTCAAGCTCCAGCGGGCGAGCGGCGAGGCGGAGAACGCCGCGCAGACCTCGGCGCTGCTCATCGACCTGGTCAAGGATCCCAAGGAGCGCGCCGAACGGCGCCGCGACGCCGCCGTCTTGCTGGCGGAGCAGGGGGAGACCCGCGAGGCCGCGGCGCTGCTCGACCAGTCGCTCGGCGAAGATCCCAACGACGAAGGCGCGCTGGCGGCGCTGTGTGACCTGGCCGATCGCCTACCGGCTGGCTTTGGTCTGGCCGACCGCCTCTCGCGCGCGCTGGTGGCCCTGCCCCCCGCCGCCGACCAGCCGGCCGCCCGCGCCCGTCGCGCGCGTTTGTGGCAGCGCCACGGCGAGCTGTCCCGGACACGCGATCCCGACGTGGCGATCGCCGCCTTCGAGCAGGTGGTCGCGCTGGTGCCCGATCAGCTGCCGGCCCGCGAAGAGCTGGCGGTGCTCTACGGCGATCGCCCCACCCACGATGACGCGGCCATCGAGAACCACCGGCGGCTGCTGGATGCCGACATCACGCGCTCGTCGTCCCTTCGCGCGCTCGGCGCGATCTACGCGCGCCGCGGCCAGATCGATCGCACCCGCTGCTGTCACGAAGTGCTGGCGCTGCTCGGCACGGCGACGCCGGCGGAGACCGCCTTCCTGGAGGCGAACCCACCCGCCGCCATGAAGCCCGAGGAGCCGTACGCGGCCAACCTGGACGAGGGCGATCGACAGGGACACCTGGCGTTGCCGGAAGCGACCATGATGTCGGAGATCTTTTCCTGCCTGTGGGCCGGAGCGCCGGGGCTCATCGGCCAGCGGCTCGACGATTTCGGGGTGTCGGCCCGCGACAAGGTGTCGCCGATGGCGGATCTCGACCTCGGCAAGATCTACGGCCAGGTGGCCAAGGCGCTGGGAAACAAGAAGACGGCGCTCTACGTGCGGGCCGACGGGCCACCCGACGACGTGACCATCGTGGTACAGGCGCCGCCGGCGCTGATCGTGGGCCCCGGCCTGGCCGCGGACATCCCGGCCGCCGACATCCGCTTTCAGATCGCGCGCGGGCTCGAGCTGACCCGCCCGGAGTACATCCTGGCGGCCGGGGTGCGCCCCAAGCAGTTCACCGCGCTGTTCGCCAGCGTGCTGAAGGCCTTCCACCCCCGCCACGCCAAACGCCGCGCGACCACGGGGGACGCCGCCGCCGAGCAGGCCGCCAAGCTCAAGAAGAACGTCCCCTACAAGGTCTCCAAGCAGCTGGTCGAGCTATTCCAGGGCCTCGGAACGACCTCCTGGAGCTCGCTGCGCTGGCGCGCGGTGGTCCACCAGATCGGCAACCGCACCGGGCTGGTTTTCTGCGGTGAGCTGGCCACCGCGGCGCGCATCGTCATCAAGGACAGCGGCGGCCTGCCCGACGGGGAAATCGCCTCGACGGAAGACATCCGCCGGCTGGCCCAGACCAACGAGCCATTGCGCGAGCTCCTGCGTTTCGCGATCAGCGAGGACTACTTCGGACTGCGCGAGAAGCTCGGCACGGCGATCGACAAGGCCGCCGCGGCCTAGGACTCGAGCTCGGCCAGAGCGGCCAGCGGCAGCGGAAATTCCTCGAACCAGGCCAGGAGCCGGTTGATGTCGTTCTGAAACGCGATGTCGCCGCGGATGTCGCCCTGGTCGCTCAGCGCCTGGCGGACCTCGGTGGGGGCCACGATTCTGATCTTGGGATAGCTCATGGAAGCACCTGTTCCGCTTTACCTCTCCCCAGAAAAAGCAATCGCCGTGCCAGGCCACCGGCCGCCTTTGGTCGCCGCGCCCGACCATTTCTCCGTCGCCGGGCAGTCCAGACGGACACAGGTGGACGTCCGCCGCGTGGCAAGCCCGCCACGGTCGCGCCCGGGAGCGTCAACGCGGCGTCAAAGTGACAACCTTCGCAACCGATCGATCCAGCCGGCCAGATCGACAGGCAGGGGGCTCGCGAACGACAGCGGGACCCCGGAGCTCGGGTGCGTGAAGCCCAGCGTGGTCGCATGCAGCGCCATGCGGGGCGCCGGCGCCGCGCGAAACGGGACGCCGTATTTGGCATCGCCGATCACCGGATGGCCCAGCGCGGTCGCGTGCAGCCGGATCTGGTGCGTCCGGCCGGTCTCGAGGCGACACTCCAGCAGCGTCGCCAGCGTCCCCAGACGCTCCCGGATCGCCACGTGCGTAGTGGCCGATCGCCCCCCCACCGGCCGTTCAATCCGCAACACGTCGTCGGGAAATGCCCCTGTCACGACCGCCAGGTAGGCGCGCTCGATGTCGTGGGTGCGGAACTTCTCGGACAGCACCCGGTTGGCGTGCGCCGTCTTGGCGAACACGACGAGGCCGCTGGTCTCGAGATCGATCCGGTGGACGACAAAGACGCTCGGCTCCGGCCCTGGGGAGCGCCGCGACAGCAGCATCGCCAGATTGTTGCGATCGCTCTCCGGCGTGGGCGCGGCGAGCAAGCCCGCCGGCTTCTCCACCACCACCAGATCTTCGTCCTCGAACACGATCGTATGGGGAGGCAGGCGGCTCTCGTCCTCGGCACGGGCCTCCCGCCCCGGACGCTTGGTCGCCCGGGAGAACGCTCCGCCCATGACCGCGACCACCTTCTCACCCGCGTGGACCTTCCGACTGGCCACCTTCACGCGCCGCCCGGCGACGAAGACGCCCCCGATGTCGAGCAGCACGCGCGCCTGCGTGCGCGACAGCTCCGGGACCCGCGCCGCCAGCACCTGATCGAGGCGCCGCCCCACGTCTTCGTCGCCGACGGTGAACGCCACGCGTTCCGGACCGGACATCGACATAGCGGCAAGCTAACACGGCTCCCGATTGACAGCGGCGACGGGAGCGCGGTACTCGACGCAGGCGCCTTTGGAGCGAAAGGAGAAATTCTTCGTCTGGCTGACCGCGATCTTCGTCGCGGCCCTCATCACCAGCGATCTGATAGGCAGCAAGTTCTTCCGGGTCGGGGGCCTCGATTTTTCGGTCGGGATGATCCCCTTCCCGCTCACCTTTCTGCTCACCGATATCGTCAACGAGTTCTACGGAACCGAGGGGGCGCGCCGGATCACCTACGTGGGCCTCGGCGTCGCGATCTTCGTCTTTCTGATCATCAACGTCGCGATTCTGCTCCCCACCAGCCCGGAATCGCCGATGGCCGGCGCGATGTTCAAGAACGTATTCGGCTGGTCGACCCGCCTCTACATCGCCTCTCTGACCGCTTATCTGATCGGCCAGCTGCTCGACATCTCGATCTTCTTTCTCTTGCGCCGCATCACCGGCCACCGGTTTCTCTGGTTGCGGTCGACCGGCTCCACGGTGGTCTCGCAAGGGGTCGACTCGCTGGTGGTGAGCTTCGTGTTTCTGTCGGGCGCCAAGCCCATCTCCTTCATCCTGCGCACCGCCCGCAACGGCTACCTGGTCAAGGTGGCGCTCGCCATCGGGCTGACGCCGCTCATCTACCTCGGCCACAACGTCCTGCGACGCCACTTCCACGTCAGCGAGGTGACGGTCCACGACACAGCAGCCTCCCTCGCCGACAGAAATCCCGCGTAGCCGGAGACGCCGCCAAGATCGCGCAACGAACGGGACTGGATCGCGTCGGGGGCGGGACGGCTTTGCCGGCCCGAGCCCATCGCGGGAGGTGCGGAACCCTTCTCGGGGTTCCGCGGTTGTTGACCCCGTTTAAGCCGTCGGGGGCGGCGCCTGGGGGGGCAGCGACGGAGAGGAGACCAGGCCGAGCTTGGGCATCTCGGTCAAGACCAGCGGCAGGAGCTCGTCCATCCGCTTGACGTAGAAGATCTCGATCTCGTTGCGCGGCTGCTCGGGGATCTCGCTGACGTCCTTCCGATTGCGCTCCGGCAGGATGACCCGCTTGATGCCAGCCCGGTGCGCCGCCAGGAATTTCTCTTTGATGCCGCCCACCGGCAGCACCAGACCCCGCAGCGTGATCTCGCCGGTCATGGCGACGTCGCTGCGGATCGGCTTGTTGGTGAGAAGCGAGGCCATCGACACGAACATGGTGACCCCGGCCGACGGGCCGTCCTTGGGGATGGCCCCCGCCGGGATGTGGACGTGGATGTCGGTCTTCTCGAGGAAGTTCTCTTCGAGGCCCAACCAGCGCGCGCGGGAGCGAATGAACGACAGCGCCGCCTGCGCCGACTCCTTCATCACGTCGCCGAGCTGGCCGGTCAGGACCAGCTGCCCCTTGCCGTTCATCTTGGTCGATTCGATGAAGAGGATGTCGCCCCCGACGGGGGTCCAGGCCAGGCCCGTCGCGACGCCCGGCTCGGCCGTCCGCTCGGCGACCTCGGAGATGTACTTCGCGGGCCCCAGCAGCTCGCCGATCCGCTCGGCGGTCACCGTCTCGGTCGGCTGCGCCTTCCCCTCGGCCACCAGCACCGCGATGGCGCGAATCACATTGGCGGCTTCCCGCTCGAGATTTCGAACCCCCGCCTCGCGCGTGTAGCTGTCGATGACCTCGGCCAGCGCCGCGTCCTCGAACACCAGCTTCTCGTTCGACAGGCCGTGCTCCGAGAGCTGCTTCGGAATCAGGAACTGCTTCGAGATCGAGAGCTTCTCCTCGCGGGTGTAGCCCGGCAGCTCCAGCACCTCGAGCCTGTCGCGCAACGCCGGCGGCACCGGGTCGAGGATGTTCGCGGTCGCCACGAACATCACGTTGGACAGATCGAACGGGACCTCCAGATAGTGGTCCGAGAAGGTGTGGTTCTGCTCGGGGTCGAGCACCTCCAGCAGCGCGGCTGCCGGATCGCCGCGGAAGTCGTGCCCCAGCTTGTCGATCTCGTCCAGCATGAAGACCGGGTTGTTGGACCCGGCTTTCTTCATCCCCTGGACGAGACGACCCGGCAGCGACCCGACGTAGGTGCGCCGGTGGCCGCGGATCTCCGCCTCGTCGCGGACGCCGCCCAGGGAGATGCGGATGAACTTGCGGCCCAAAGACCGCGCGATCGAGCGGCCGAGGGAGGTCTTCCCGACGCCGGGTGGGCCCACCAGGCAGAGGATCGGACCCTTCTTGTCGCTCTTGAGCTTGCGGACCGCCAGGTACTCGAGGATGCGCTTCTTCACCTTCTCGAGGTCGTAGTGGTCGGTGTTCAGGATGTCGCGCGCGGCCTGGATGTCGAGCTTGTCCTCGGTCGACACCGACCAGGGGAGCTCGACCAGCCATTCCAGATAGGTCCGCGTGACGGTGTACTCCGCCGACGACGGTTGCATGATCTTGAGCCGTTCGAGTTGCTTGATGGCGACCTTCTCGGTGTCGGGCGGCATCTTGGCGGCCAGGACCTTCTCGCGGAAGTCGTCCAGATCGCCGCCGGTCTCGTCGATCTCGCCCAGCTCTTCCTTGATCGCCTTGAGCTGCTGGCGCAGCACGTACTCGCGCTGGTTGCGGCCCATCTCTTCCTGGACCTGGCTGTTGATCTTCTCGCGGACCTTCAGCACCTCGTGCTGGCGCGACAGGAACTGAAGGACCTTGCGCAGTCGGGCCTTGAGGTCGAACGTCTCCAGCACGTCCTGCTTCTCGTCGACCTGAACGTCCAGGTTCGAGATGATGACGTCCGAAAGCTGACCCGGCTCGACGACGCTGTCGACCAGCGCGCTCGCCTCCTTGGGGAGCTCGGGCATGAGCTTGATGACCCGCTTGGCGACGTCCTTGACGTTCATCACGAGCGCGTCCAGCTCGACGTCGTTGGTGGGCAGATCCGGCAGCGCCTGCACCCGGGCGGTCATGAACGGATCCTGCCCGCTCACCTCGAGCAGCCGGATGCGCGAGACCCCCTGCAGGATCACCGAGAAGTTGTCCTTGGCCAGCTTGATGACCTTGAGGATCCGGGCCGCGCAGCCGACCATGTACAGATCGCCCGGGCCCGGCTCTTCCGTACGCGCGTCGCGCTGGGTCACGATGCCGATGACCGGCCGCTCCTTGGAGATCGCCTCCTCGACCAGCTTGACGGACTTCTTGCGGCCGACGTCTATGGGGATGATCGATCCCGGGAAGAGCACCGAGTTCCGCAACGGCAAGATCGAGATGACCTCTGGAACTTCGACTGGCCCTTCCGGCACCGGTTTCTTAGACGCCATGCATCGATCGTATACGCGACGGGGCACTTCCGCCACTCCCGACTCACCTGAGCCGACGGCGTATGATGGGCCGGTGAGATCTCTCGGCTCTGCGCGCATAGCCGCTGTCGTGCTCTGTCTCGCTGTGTGCTGCGGCAGCTCCGCGAAATCGACCGGCGCTGGTGGGGCATCCGGCGCCCACGGCGACGCATCCGCGGGCGGCACGACCGGCGCCGGCGGGACCTCCGCCCGGTCGGACGCATCGATGGTCTCTGACGCCGGGGACGCCGGGTCGGCGGCCCTCTGGCGCCCGTTCGCCGATACCAGCGTCTGGAACACGCCCATCGCCCCGTCGGCGACGGTGGACCCGAATTCCGCCACGCTGATCACCGATTTTTCGACCATCGCTGGTCAGACCGAATTCTGGATCAACATCCAGGACTACAGCGTCCCGGTCTACTGGATCGACGCGGCCATCGCTCCCGTCGTGACGGTCATGGCCGCGCTCGGCGGCACCGGTTTCCGGATGGGCGCCGCAGACGACGGGGCCGTGGCGGGAACCGGCCCCGCGCCCATCCCCACCGGGGCAATGCCGGCAGCCGGGACCGACCAGCACCTCGCGATCGTCGATCGCTCGGCGCGGATGGAATGGGCGTTCTGGGACGCCGACGACAGCTCCGGATCCTGGACGGCCGGCGAGGCCTCCACCCAGGACCTCTCGGGCGACGGCGTCCGGCCACCCGAAAGAAACAACCCCTGGTGGGCCGGCCATGGTCCTCGCGCGTGCGGCTTCGGATTGATCGCCGGGCTCATCACCGTCGAGGAGATTCGGGAAGGGACCATCAACCACGCGCTGGTGATCGCCTACCCGCACATTCGATCCAGCACCTACACCCCGCCGGCGTCGAGCGCACAGGGAACGACGACCGACGCGATCAGGACACGTGGAATCCTCTGCGGCGGGCGCGTCCAGCTCGATCCGACACTCGACCTGTCGACGCTCAACCTATCGCCGTCCGGGCTCACGATCGCGCGGGCGCTGCAGGTCTACGGCGCGTTCGTGGGCGACTACTCGGGGAGCGTCAGCCTTTACGCCGACGCCTCCCCGGACGCCCAGGCCACATGGAGAAGTGGTCTGCTCGGCAACGGCGACGCCCAGAAGATCCCGCTCAACCGCTTCCGGGTCCTCACCATCGGGACCATCTACGACAACATGAACTGAGCCCCTGCCAAACGTCACCTGGCAGGTTGAATCGTGCGTTCCTGCGAGAGCCCGCGCGAACACGCCCTGTGCGTAGCGCATCGACAGCGGCTCAACTAAGTCGACCGTGTTGAGCGCCCGCAAGGGTTGGACCAACGCCTGGTCAGCGACAAGGCGACCTCGACAGCATCAATTGCTCGCGCCCAAAGCCTTCATCCGCGCGCTAAGACCTGCTCCTTGAGGGTTTCGCTTTACTCGTCCAAACACGCGACATCTAGCAAGAGCATCGGCGCTCGGACACTTTGAATAGAGCCGACGCACCGACGATCAGGTCTACCGCCCCTTTTTCTCGCTCACCGGCTTGGGCTGCGGCGTGAGGGTGTGAACGGTGGCGCCCGCCGAAGCGGCGGCTCCCCCCGCCCCCGCCACCAGCGCCGGCGTCCCGACGTCGCGCGCGATCTTGTGGTGGGCCAGGACCTTGGCCTCGATCTTGTTCGCCACGTCCGGATGGTCGCGCAGGTATTGCTTGGCGTTCTCGCGCCCCTGACCGATCCGGTCGCCGCCGAAGCCGAACCAGGCCCCCGACTTCTCGACCGCGCCGCACTCGGCGCCGAGGTCGACCAGATCCCCCTCGTGGCTGATCCCTTCGCCATAGAGGATGTCGAACTCGACCTCGCGGAACGGCGGCGCCATCTTGTTCTTGACCACCTTGACGCGCGTCCGGTTGCCGACCACCCGGTCGCCGTCCTTGAGCGCGCCGACCCGCCGGATGTCGAGGCGCACGCTGGCGTAGAACTTGAGCGCGTTGCCACCGGTGGTGGTCTCCGGGTTGCCGAACATGACGCCGATCTTCATGCGGATCTGGTTGATGAAGATGACCAGCGTGTTCGACTTGGAGATCGTGCCGGTCAGCTTGCGCAGCGCCTGGCTCATGAGCCGCGCCTGAAGGCCCACGTGCGTGTCCCCCATCTCGCCTTCCAGCTCGGCCCGAGGCGTCAGCGCGGCCACCGAGTCGACCACGATGATGTCGACTGCGCCCGAGCGCACCAGCATCTCGGTGATCTCGAGGGCCTGCTCGCCGCAGTCTGGCTGCGAGACCAGCAGATCGTCGGTGCGCACGCCCAGCTTCCGCGCGTAGCCGATGTCGAGCGCGTGCTCGGCGTCGACGAAGGCGCAGATCCCACCCAGCTTCTGGGCTTCGCCGACCACGTGCAACGCCAGCGTGGTCTTGCCCGAAGACTCCGGGCCATAGATCTCGATGACGCGCCCGCGCGGCAGCCCGCCGACGCCGAGCGCGATGTCGAGGCCGAGCGATCCGGTCGGCACCACCTGGACCTCGGGCGGCGCGATCCCTTCGCCGAGGCGCATGATGCTCCCCTTGCCGAACTGCTTCTCGATGGTCGAGACGGCGAGATCGATCGCCTTGTCCCGCATCGCGTCCCGCGGCGGTGCCGCAGGGGTTGGGGCTGGGGTTTCCTTGCTCTCGGCCTTCATCTCGTTCTTCTCGGTCGTCGCCATGTGTTCTCTCCTGGTCAATTGGAACTGAGCGCGGCGCGATGCCGCAAAATGTAGGTGGATCCGGCGTGGTCCGGACCGCCGCCGAGCCGGCTCTCGTACAGATGCACCTCGTCGACCGACGCCGCGCCGAAGTCACGCGCGGCGAAACGAGCCACCGCCGCGCGCACGTCGGCCCCCTCCTTCGAACGACCGACGGTGACGTGCGCGTGAAAGGCGCGCGATTCTTTCTCGCCGACGCCCAGCTCAGCCGCCACGACTTCGACGACCTTCGCGACCCGCTCGAGCCCACCCGTCCTATCTTCGACGCCCGCCCAGATCACGCTCGCTCTCGTCGGGGAAGGAAACGCCCCCATCCCTTTCAGCTCGATCCCGAAGCGCGGCAGCTCACCCACCGCGCGGGCGAGCGCCCCGCCCACCTCGCCGATGCGTGCCTCCGCGATGGGACCCAGAAACTTGAGCGTGACGTGCAGGTTCTCCACCTTGCGCGACCACTTGATCGCCGGCAGCTCGCCCGCCAACAACTGCGCCGCGGCGAAGACCTCGGCCTGCATCGTCGCTGGCAACGGCACGGCGACGAAGCTGCGCAAGCCCGCGCCGGATTCCGTTCCTTTGAGCGCTGCCTTCATCGTTTGCGGGTATCGAAGTAGCGCCGGGCCAGATCGAGCGCGTAGAAGGCGGCGGCGATCCGCACCCGCTCCCGTCCGCCGGCGAAGAGCTTGGTCGAGGTGCGGGTGGTCCCCGGGCCGCAGATCGCGAAGCAGACGGTCCCCACCGGCTTGTCGGGCGCCCCGCCGGCCGGGCCGGCGACGCCGGTGATCCCGACCGCGACCGACGACCCGCAGACCCGCTTGGCCCCTTCGGCCATCTCGCGCGCCGTCGGCTCGCTCACGGCGCCGAAGTCGGTGATGGTCTCGGGCTTGACGCCCAGCACGCCGGTCTTCACCTCGTCGGCGTAGGCGACGATGCTGCCGCGGAAGAACGCGCTCGCGCCCCCCTCCGAGGTGACGAGCTCGCCCGCCAGACCGCCCGTGCAGGACTCTGCGAAAGCCAGCGTCGCCTCCTGGGCGCGCATCGCCTTGGCCACCGCCGCCGGGAAGGTCTCGCCGTCGATGCCGTAGATGCCGGGACCGATCCGTTTGCGCAGCTCGGCGTCGACCTTGTCGACCGTGGCGCGCGCGTCGGCCGCGTCCGCCAGTCGCACCACCAGCTTGACGTGGTTGACCGGGTTCGAGGTGCGGAAGTGCAACGTCGCCCCCTCGACGCCGGTCAGGATTCCGGCCAGGCGGTGGTCGATGTGCGATTCGCCCATCCCGTAGAGGTGCCAGGTGCGCGTGGCCAGCAGCGGCCCGCCGGTCTCGGCCAGCCGATGCTTGAGGCGCGGCACGACCTCGTCGGTGAACATCTTCTCCATCTCGCGCGGGACGCCGGGCAGGAAGTAGGCCTCCGCGCCGCCCAGACGCACCGTGAACCCCGGCGCGATACCGGCCGCGTTGGGCAGCGCCCGCCCGTCGTGGGGGATCCGGACCTGCCGCAGGTTGTTGGGCGTCATCTCGAACCCGTGGGTCGAAAAGCGCTTCTTCATCGCCTCCAGCGACGGCTCGTCGGCGTGGGTCCCGGTGGCCAGCAATTCGGCCACCACGTCGACGGTTCGGTCGTCCTCGGTGGGCCCGAGGCCGCCGGTGGCGATGATGACGTCCGCCTCGGCCCGCAGCCGCACCAGCGCCGTTCGGATCGCCTGGGGCTCGTCCGAGACGACCAGCTGCTCGGTGACCTCGTAGCCCAGCTCGAACAGCCGCTCGGCGATGAAGGAGGCGTTGGTGTTGCTGATCTCCCCGCGCAACACTTCGTCGCCAATCGCCAGGAGCGCCGCGCGCTGCGTCGTGACCGTGGAACTAGACATTTGAGCAGTACCCTAGCCGGGGCGAAATCGGGTGTCAACGAAGTTGATCCGGTCGACGCGAATTGACGCCCCCCGACGGCGTCGATACGCTAGTCGGTCCATGCGTATCCGCTACGCCGCTAAGACCGACGTCGGGATGAAGCGCAACCACAACGAGGACTACTTCTCGCTCATCGAGGAGGAGCAGCTCTTCCTGGTCGCGGACGGCATGGGCGGCCACGCCTCCGGCGAGGTCGCTTCCAAGATGGCCGCCGACGTGATGCAGGAGTTCTACGTCCGGACAAAAGACGAGGAGGCGACCTGGCCGTACAAGATGGACCGCCACCTGTCGTACGTCGAAAACCGGCTGGTCAACGGCATCAAGATGGCCAACCAACGCATCTTCCAGGCCGCCAGCAAGGAAGTGAAATACAAGGGGATGGGGACCACGATCGTGAGCGGCCAGGTGGTGGGCGACAAGTTCTACATCGCGCACGTGGGCGACTCGCGCTGTTACCGGATCCGCGGCGCCGCCATCCAGCAGATGACCCGCGACCATTCGCTGCTCGAGGACTACAAGGACGCCAAGCCCAACATGTCCGACGAGGAGCAGCGCAAGTTCCCCCACAAGAACGTCATCACGCGCGCGCTCGGCATGCGCGAGAACGTCCAGGTCGACGTCCTGGCCCATGACATCCAGGACCGCGACACGTTCTTACTCTGCTCCGATGGCCTGTCCGGCATGGTCGAGGACCCAAAGCTGCTCGAGTTGGTCAAGAACGCGGTCGATCTGGAGACCGCGGTGGCCAAGCTGATCGAGGCGGCCAATACCGCGGGCGGGACGGACAACATCACGGTCCTCGCGCTTCAGTGCGCAAACTAGGAGACGCCTACGAATCGGACAAGCGCCACACGCGACAGTTGCCGGCTCGTGGGGTGACTATTGTCTATATGTTATACTTCACAATATGAAAACCGTTGCCGTGACATTGGATTCGGCCACCTTGGCCGCTCTCGAACGCCTGACTTCCGGACGCACGCCGCGCAGTCGCTCGGCGGTGGTTCGACAAGCGGTGCTGGCCCTATCGGAGAGGACGCTCAGGCTGGAACGCGAGGAGCGCGAGGGGCAGATCCTGCGCACTCACCGGGCGAAGCTGGGTCGCCAGGGCAAGGCGCTCGTTCGCGAGCAGGCTGGCTCGTGAAGCGGGGTGAGATCTACAAGACCGCCGCGCGCGTTCCCGAGAGGGGTGACAAACCAGGCTTCTACGTGGTGGTCTCTCGCACGTTCATTGCCCAGAACGAGGACGTATCCACCGTCGTCTGCGCCCCCGTCTACAGCGAGGTCCTAGGCCTCTCCACCGAGGTGCCTGTTGGGCCGGCGGAAGGATTGCCGCACCACTCGTCGATTCGGTGTGATTTCCTCACCCTGATGTTCAAGGCCCGCCTGACCGGATATGTATCGGAGCTGGCTGAGCGCAAGCTGGCTGATCTCGACCGCGCTTTGACGACCGCCCTCGAGATACGCGTCTGAGGCGCGCTCTATTCAGCTTGGACGTTCATGCGCCGATACGTCCCCGAGCGGTGTCCCGCGCGCCCTCGGCGGACAGGAGCTGGCTGACCTTGCCGAGGCCGCGGGCCGGCATGCCGCTGTAGATCGCCTCGTACTGACCGGCGGCGATCTTGTAGGTCTCGTGCCAGATCCCGACATCGCCACGACTGCGCGCCATCCGCTTGTTGAACCCCATTCACGCCGGCCAATGGAGCCCATCGCGGCTGCGGGCGTAGGCCTCCGGCGCATCGAAGGACCGCCAGTATTGAATGATGGTCAGACCGGCGGACTCGACGCCCAGGAGCCCGTTCGACGGGTTGTTCTTCAGCTCCTTCAACATCTTCGGCATCGCCAGGAACACCGGCAACCACTTGTGAACCTTCCACTGCTTGTTGACGCGCATCCCGATGAGAAGTCGGAGCCTGGGAGTTGGTCTCGCATCGCCTGATCGCAGAAGACCAATCGGTGACGCATCCGCTCGGTCGACGAGGCGACCCAGACTTTGAAGCACACCATGGCGGTGTCCTTATTCCCAAACTGGGTCGGCGATACTCAGCTTCGAATCAGCAAGCTCGAAGGAGGCTCGCTCACGCTGTCCACGAGCGGACCTGTATCAGCGCGCGGCTTCGTCGCCACGCCAATCGTCGAGTGGCGGCGCGCGCGGCGCAATCACTGACGCGGTATTCCCGCCCGCGCGCGTCGTGACGATCAGCCCTCGTCTGGAGCCGGCGTCGCGACCGCCGCACCGCTCTCGATGACGGGCGCTGGCCTTCCGGGCGCGTAGGGGTCCCGGTTGCGCCAGCGTCTTTCGCGCTGATGCGCCAGCACCAGGAGCGGCGGCTGGATGAGGCGCGGAATAATCGCGAGGATCAGCGCGCCGCCGATGACCACGATGGCCAGCGGCTTCTGGGTATCGGCGCCGATCCCGTGCGACAGCGCGGCCGGCGTCAGGCCCAGCATGGCGACGAAGGTCGTCATGAGGACGGGGCGCAGCCAGCGCTCGGCCGCGTCGCGCGCGCCCTCTTCGAGGCCGTGCCCTTCGTTCCACAGCCGTTGCGCGTAGGTCACCACCAGCAGAGCGTCCTGGATCGAGACGCCGAAGATCGAGATGAAGCCCATCGCGGCCGAGATCGAGAAGGTCGTGTGCGTGATGAGCAACGCCAGGATGCCGCCCGTGCAGGCCACCGGAATGCCGGCCAGGACGATCAACATGTCCTTCCAGTTCTTCACCGACGAGTAGACCAGCATCGCGATCACCAGCAGCGTGATCGGGATGATGAGGATCAAGCGGCCGGTCGCCTCGTTGAGCTGGTTGATCTCGCCCGCCCACTCGAGATGCGTGTCGTAGGGGAGCTTCACCTTCTCCTCGATCGCCTCGCGGGCTTCCGCGATCGTCGAGGCCAGGTCACGGCCGCGCACCGAGAACTTGACCGGCGCATACCGCCGGTTGTCCTCGCGGTAGATCAGCGACGGCCCCTCTTCTTTCACGATCGACGCGATTTGACCGAGCGGCACCTGCGCGCCATCGGGGGTCGCGACCAGGATGTTTCGGATGGCCTTCAAGTCTTTGCGGAACGCCTGCGCCCAGCGGATCGTGAGATCGAAGCGCTTCTCCCCCTCGTAGACCTGCGTGACCACCTGACCGCCGATGGCCGCCTGGATCACCGCCTCCACGTCGCCGACGTTGAGACCGTAGCGGCCGCATTGCGCCCGATCGGGCGTGATGCGGACGTTGGGTTGGCCCAGCGACGGGAAGAGCGCCAGATCCTCCACTCCCTTGACGGTCGCCATGACGTCGACGATCTCGTCGGCCTTCTTTTCGTTGACCATCAGGTCCGGCCCGAACACCTTGACCGTGTTCTCCCCTTTGACGCCCGACATCGCCTCCTCGACATTGTCCGAGATCATCTGGGAGAAGTTGAAGATGACCCCGGGGAAGGCCTGCCCCAGCTCCTTGGAGAGCTCGTCGGTCATCTTGGCCTTGGTCACGCCGCTCCGCCATTTGTCGGACGGTTCGAGCGGCGCGAACAGCTCGATGTTGTAGAAGCCGGAGACGTCGGTGCCGTCGTCCGGGCGCCCGAGCTGCGAGACCACGCTGGTGATCTCCGGGCGGGCCCGGTGCTCGAGGTCGCAGGGGGGCGGCGTCTGGTTCGGGTCGGCCGAGCCCTGCTGTCCAGGACAACCCAGGATCACCGCGCGCATCCGCCCCACGTACTTGGCCGACTGCTCGAGCGAGATCGAGGTGGGCAGCGTTGCACGGATCCAGAAGTTTCCCTCTTCGAGCTTGGGCATGAACTCGCGCCCCAGCGACACGGCGCCGACCAGGCTGAGCCCGACCACAGTCGCCCCGATCGCCACCGCGGTCCGCTTGTTCCGCAGCGAGAAATCGAACAGCGGCAGGTAGAACCTCTTGAGCGCGCGCATGAGCCAGTTGTCGTGCTCGTGGTCGCCCAGCGTGCCGATCTTGAGCCCGCGCTCGGCCAGCACCGGGGTCAGCGTGAGCGACAGGATGATCGCGCCGCCGATCGCGAAGGCGTAGGTGTGCGCCATCGGCGAGAAGATGACGCCCGAGACGCCGGAGAGCGTGAAGAGCGGGATGAAGGCCACCGCGATCACGAGCGTCGACGAGAACATCGGTGGCCCCACCTCGCCCGCCGCCAGCAGGATGCGTTCGATGGCGTTGCGTTTCCCGGGCGCCGAGAGGTGCCGGAACACGTTCTCCATGACGATGACCGTCGAATCGACGACGATTCCGAAGTCGACCGCGCCCAGCGAGATCAGATTCGCCGGCGTGCCGGTGGCGACCATCCCGATGAACGCGGCCATGAGCGCCAGTGGGATGTTGAGCGCCGTGATGAGCGCGGCCCGCCCGTGCCCCAGAAACAGCCAGAGGACCAGCGCCACCAGGATCATCCCGATGAGCAAGTTCTCGAGGACGGTGTGGGTGGTCAGCTTCACCAGCTTGGCGCGGTCGTAATAGGGCTCGATGACCATGCCGGGCGGGAGCACGTGGTAGCGGTTGATGTAGTCGACCCGCTCGTGGACCGAATCCAGCGTCTTGAGCGAATCGCCGCCGTAGCGCATGAGGACCGTCCCCTGCACCACGTCGGGGTCGAGATCCTTGCCCACGATCCCGAGGCGCGGCGCGTGTCCCACCGTCACGTCGGCCACGTCGCGCACGCGCACCGGCGTCCCCTTCTGCTCGCTGAGCACCACGTCGCGGATGTCGTTGAGCGAATGGATGATGCCGATGCCGCGGACATTGTAGGACTGCTCGCCGATGGTCAGACGCTGGCCCCCGACGTTCTGGTTCGAGTTGGACAGGCCGCTGACCAGCTGAGCCAGCGTGAGGCCGTGCCCCTTGAGGCGGTAGGGATCGACCTCGACGTGGTACTCCTTGGTCTCGCCGCCGAACCCGACCACGTCGATGACGCCGGGCGCCTGGCGAAACTGACGTTCGAGGATCCAGTCCTCGGCGGTCTTGAGATCGGTCAGCGAATAACCCTCGCCGCGCACCACGTAGCGGAACACCTCGCCGATCGCGCTCCAGGGCGACAGCTGTGGCGTCATCCCCGGCGGCAGGTTCACGAAGCTGAGGCGGTTGAGCACGCGCTGCTGCGCCAGGTGGTACTCCGCGTTCCAGGTAAAGTAACACTTGACGTCCGACAGGCCGAACAGCGACTGCGAGCGGATGTGATCGAGGTCGAGCATCCCGTTGAGGCCGTTTTCGAGCGGCACGGTGACGTAGCGCTCCACCTCCTCGGCGCTCCATCCCGACGGCTGGGTGATGATCTCGATCATCGGAGGCACCGGGTTGGGGTAGGCCTCGATGTCGAGCTGGCTGTAGCAGTAAAGCCCGAGCGCGACGATCGCCCCCGCCAGGATCACGACGAAGGCCGGCATCCGGAGGACGAATCGGACGATCTTCTGAATCATCTGCGGGCGCCTTCCCTAGAGCATTCCCGACAGGAGAATCCCGCCCGAGGTCACCACCCGGTCGCCGGCCGACAGACCGTGCGTCACCGGAACCAGATCTCCCCCTTCGTCCTCGGAGATCGCGATGATCCGGCGGACGAACCGCCGCTGCCCGCCGGCGGTCTTCCCCTCGTCGACGAAGACCACCGTCTGATCGGCGATGCGAAGGACCGCGGTGTGCGGCAGCGCCAACGCGTTCTGGCCCGCCACCCCGATGCTGACCGTCGCGTACATCTCCGGCTTGAGGTCCCGCCCCGGGTTGGCGATCGCGCAGCGGACCTTGGCGGTGCGCGCCGTGGGGTCGAGCAGGTCGGACATCCAGTCGACCACCCCGGTGAACACCTTGTCGGGATAGGCGACGACCTTGATCGAGACCGGGGCGCCCTTCTTGACGCGCCCGAGGTCCATCTCGAAGACGTCGGCGATCACCCAGACGCGATCGAGCTCGCCGATGGTGAACAGCTCCACCGCCGTGCCACCCGAATATTGCCCGAGCACCTCGGCGCCCGGGTTCACGTTGCGCGCGATCACCTCGCCCTCGATGGGCGCGCGGAGCGTGAACTCCTGGGTGACCGCGTCCGCGCCGCCGCCCCGGAAGAGCCGCGCCTTCTGGCGCGCGCGCTCCATCTCCGCCTTGGCCTTGCCATAGCTGTCCTGCGCCGATTCGAAATCCTTCTGCGATCCGGCGTGCGCGTCGTAGAGGTCTTTCTGACGCTGCTGATCGTGCTGGGCCGCGATCAGATCGGCCTCGGCCTTGTCGAGATCGGCGAAGGCATTGCCGACGTCGGGCGACTGGATGGCGGCGAGCGGGCTCCCCTTCTTCACCCGCGCGCCCGGATCGGCCAGGATGCGGGAGACGCGCCCGGTGACGGGCGAAAAGACGTGCCCGACCCGCAGATCGTCGAAGGTGACCTTGCCGCTCGTCACCACGTCGTTGCCGACGGCGTGGGTGGCCACCGGCTCGATGGTCAGGTGGGCGTCGCTCACCTGCTGGTCGGTGAGCCAGACCTCGCCGTTCGGCGGTTGCGCCCCGACCGAGCTGGCCGGCGCCGTTCGGCACGCCGGCGCGAGGACCCCCAAGAACAGGGCGACGACGGGGGCGCAGGCGATCTTCATCGGGTCAGATCCGAAGCGACGGCGGCCTCCAGCTGAAAGACGGCGT
>CALAOV010000232.1 GCA_937889515.1 uncultured Myxococcales bacterium
ATGAGGCCCCGCCAGCCACAGCGCCAGCGCCACCGCCACGCCGGCGAGGCCCAGCAGCGCCGGTCGCCAGAGGCGCGGCGCCCGTCGGGGCGCCGCCGGGGACGTTTCCCAGGCCACCAACCTCTCGACCTCCAGCTGCATCCGGCGCACGGCGGCCGGGGCCATCGGTGCCGGTTCGATGCTGCGCAGCCCAGGAACCAGCTCGCGCCAGAGCGCGGCGCGGCTCCGGCAATCGGCGCAGCTCTCGATGTGCGCGTAAACGCGCACGCTCGCCACCGGATCGACGCGGCCGTCGACGACGTCCACGAAACGCGCCTCGACGTCGGCGCACGTCATCGGCTGCCCTGCACTTGCGCTTGCAGGCATTCGGCCAGCTCCGGACGGGTCTTGCACCGCCGTTCGATGTGGCGGCGGGCGTCGTGGACGCGCACCTTCACGGCCGCGATGGAGGCATTCAAGATCGCGGCGACCTCTTCCATCGAGTGACCCTCGAGGACATGCAGCACGAAGGCGGACCGCCGTTTGGGGCGCAGCTCGGCCAGCACCCGATCGAGCTGCGCCAGGCCCTCGCGGGCGGCGGCCACCCGCTCGGGTCCCGGCTCCTCGCCGGCCTGTTCGGGGGTCTCGTCGCTCGACAGCGACAACCCAAAGGGCAACCGCCGGCGCTTGGCGTGCAGGGTCACGCGAACCGCGATGCGCGTCAGCCAGGTCGAGAACAGAGCGTCGCCCCGAAAATCCGGCAGCGATCGAAACGCCTCCACGAACGACGTCTGCACTAGATCTTCGACGTCGTGACCCGGGCCCGCCAACCGGTAGATCACCCGATGCACCACCGCGACGTGCGTCCGGAACAGCTCTCGAAACGCCGCGCCGTCGCGCCGCCGCGCCCGCTCGACGAGGTCGGTCATCCCCTCTGCCACGGGACCCGACGAGTCTCGCGCAACGCTCACATCTTCTATAGTGGCGTGCTTACCTGCCGAGGTTAGGAAAAAACGACCGCTCATCGGAAACCTACACCCACCCCTATCGCCACCGTGATTTCGAACCGCGAGGTGTCGAGGATCGGCGTGCCGACCACGTCGTAACGCTGTCCGGCAAGGACCGCCAGGGCCTGGCCGCGCGCGAACAGCCAGGTGGCGTCCCAGAGCGCCAGCCGACCCTCGGCCTCCGCACCGAGCGCGGCGATGAGGCTACGCGTGGAACGAACCGGCACCGCGGTGCTGGACGCCGCGACGGACACCACGGCAGCCTCGGCGCTGGGGCCGAAGAGGACCTCGGCACGCTTTCGGGTCAGGTTCAGGCGCGCCGAGGCGAAGATCGGAACGATCGAGGCCACCGCCTCCACGCCTCCCCCTTCGGCCCGGATCGAGCTCAGGACCGCCGAGCCCAGCGTCAGATCGAGGCGGTGGCCGAGCCGCGCGACCGCCGTCGCCGCCAACCCCTGGAGCGCAGGGCCGTCTATCGGAAACGCCATCACGAGATACCCGGCCTCGAGCGCCAACCTGCCCGACCCACGCCGGGACTCTCCAGCTGCCCCGCCGACGGAGCTCGGCAGCGTGACGATCTGCGGGGGCTCCGCCGGCGACATCTTCCGCGACGACGGCGGGCTCCGGGCGGCGTTCGCGCCCTCCGACACGAAGCGGTCGACCGCCGAGCCCGGCGTCATCTGATCGCGCGCCTCCGACAGCGTCGAACGCAAAATCGCCTGAATCTTGAGCGCCAGCGAGCGGTACAGATCCTCGTCGCGGGCGGGCCGCGGCACCGTCGCCACCAGCGCCTTCTCGGTCGCCAGATCCATGATCTCGATCTCGATGGTCCCCGGTGCCACCCGTTCCACCCGCACGACGGCGACGGCGCGCACCGCCTCGCCGAGGCGCCGGGCATCCGCCAGCTCGTTTCTCAGATCGGCCGAGGTCCCCGCCGCAGCCGCGTCGACGCGAATCCCGTACTCGTCCAGATACGATCGCAGCGCATCCGCCAGCCGCTGCGGATCCAGCGGCGCGCTGGCGGTCACCACGACGTTGTCGGGCATTTGCATCCGCAGGAGCAACAGCAGCGGCAACGCCAAGAAAGGAGCGATCACCCCTCCATACTATCGGCCGCTCAACCGAGTCGCTCGGATATCGTCGCCGCACGATCGTTCGCGACGATTCGTTGCGAAAGAACCTAACCTCCGCGCGAGACGCGCTTCTGTGGGACCTTGCCGCCGGCGCGGCGGGCTTCCGACAGTCCGATGGCGATGGCCTGTTCGCGGCTGGTGACCTTCTTGCCCGACCCTCCCGAGCGCAGGGTGCCGTGCTTTCGCTCGTGCATGGTCTTCGCGACCTTCTGGCCGGCTGTCTTCCCGTAGCGTCTCGAAGTCGCTCTTTTGCTGGTCGGCATGTCGTTCTCCTCTGTCCTTTGTCCTTCAACGCGAATGCACTTCCCTGGCCACCGGGCGACGGCGTTCTTCCCCGCGCCGCCGCCGCGCGCCGATTCGAGTGCGTAACTCGGAAGTCTCGCGCGTTACGAACGGCAGGCAGATAGAGCTCATCCGACCATTCCCGGAGGCCGGCTCCATTCTTGCGTGTACCCAGCGGCACACCATGCGAGCTCAACAGACACGGGTGCCCACGTCGGTCCCCACCGAGAACGATCCCCTGGTAGCGGCTCGAGCGGCCGGGCTGCACCACGTGGACGATCGCCGACCGGGCCTCAGCCGGCGCGCCACCGGGAAGACCACCCGGGTGGGCAAGCGCTTCAGCCCCGAATTTGCGATCCACGACCATTCCGGGCGGCGCCTGCACGACGAGAGCACGCTGGCCCGGGTTCGGGCGCTGGCCATTCCGCCCGCCTGGAAGGACGTTTGGATCTGTCCCCAGCCGAACGGACATCTGCAGGCAACCGGTCGGGATGCGCGCGGCCGCAAACAGTACCGCTACCACCCGCGCTGGCGCGAGGAACGCGACGGCACCAAATACGGGCGGATGATCCAGTTCGCGAGCCTGTTGCCCGCGCTCCGCCGCCGGGTGGCCGCCGACCTGGCACGCCCGGGATTGCCGCGACCCAAGGTACTCGCCACGGTGGTCAAGCTCCTGGAGACGACGTTCATCCGAGTCGGCAACGAAGAGTACGCGCGGAGCAACCGCTCCTTCGGCCTCACCACGCTCGAGGATCGCCACGTCGACTTTTGCCGGGGGGTGGCCCGCTTTCACTTTCGCGGCAAGAGCGGCGTCTTCCACCAGGTGGCGGTCGAGGATCCCGCGCTGGCGCGCATCGTTCGCCAGTGTCGCGATCTTCCCGGGCAGGAGCTGTTCCAATACCGGGATGGGGACGGGCACGCGCAGACCATCGATTCGACGGACGTGAACGTCTACATCCACCGGGAGATGGGCGACGGGTTTACCGCCAAGGACTTCCGGACCTGGGCTGGGACCGTGCTGGCGGCGGTCGCGCTGAATGCGATCGGGACCGAGTCTGTCGGGCGGCCGGGCCGCCGACGCACCGGCGCGGGGCAAGCGCGGACCAAGGACGTCGCACGCGCCGTCGCGGAGGTCGCCGCGCGGCTTCGAAACACGCCGACGGTCTGCCGAAAGTGCTACATCCACCCGGCGGTGCTCGCCGCGTACACCGACGGAACGCTGACCCTCCCGGCGGCGGCGACGGGAACCCAGGCGAAGCGCCGGTCCGGCAGACGGACCGGCGGCGCGCTGCGCCCGGAGGAGGCCGCGGTCCTGGCGCTGTTGCGCCGCCAGGTCGAAAACGACAAGCCTCGGAAAAATCGGCCCACGGCGCTAGGCACCCTGCTGCGCCGATCCATCCAGCTTGAACGCCAGGCGATCGCGGCCTAGCGCCGGCTCACCTGAAGAACCCGCCCGGTCGCGCTTCCGCTCCTCGTCCGTGAGCTGCGCGGCACCGGCAGAGCCGACGCCCTACCTGCCGTCGGTCTCGCCGGTCCAGCGCGTTCGGCCGGCTACGGGCAGGTCGCCATGCCGTTCATGAACGCACAGGTTCCCGTCGTGCAGGTCCGCATCGCGACGGCTCCCATCCCGCAGCAGGTCTGACCCGAGCCGCCGCAGGCCTGGCAGGTCGTTCCGCCGCCGGCGGTAGCGGCCGCGCACTGGAAGCCCGTGTTGCAGGTGGCGGCTCCGCCGGCGGTTGCCGCCGCGCAGCACCGCTGATCCATTGCGCCACAGGGATCGCAGACGGCGGCTGCTCCGCCGCCGCCGGCGTTCGAGCAGGTGAAGCCGGTGTCGCAGGTGCCACCGGCTCCGCCGCAACAGGGGCCGCCCGACGCGCCGCAGGCCACGCACATCCCGCCGCCCGCGCCCATGCAGGTGCCACCCGTCTGACAGACCGCCCCCGCGCAGCAGGCGTCGCCAATCGCGCCGCAGGCCACGCAGGTCCGTGGCATGCCCACGCCCGGGTTGGCGCAGCCGAAGCCCGCGTTGCAAGTATTCCCCGCGCAACAGGCGTCGCCGCTGGCACCGCAAGGCTCACAGGAGTCGGCGCCGCCGGTGACAGCCTGGCAGGAGAGGCCCGAGCCGCATTGGTTGGCGGCCGCGCCAGCGCAGCAGGCGTCGTTGACCGCGCCGCAGGCCATGCACGTCCCCCCCGTGCAATGGGCGCCGGGAGCGGTGCAGTTCATTCCCGTACAACAGGTCTCGGTGAGACCCCCGCAGACTGTGCCGCCCGGCGTCTCGCAGGAACCGTTGGTGCAAGTTCCAGCGGCCATGCCACCGACCCGGCAGGTCGCCGCGTTGGCCGTACAGGTTCCCCCCGTGCAGCAACCCCCGTTGTTGCAGGTGTTCGCCGCGCAGCAGGCCTGTCCGGTGCCGCCGCAGGTGGTCCCGGTGGTTCCGCCCGTGCCGGTGGTTCCGGCGGTACCGGTGGTGCCGGCGGTGCCGGTGGTTCCCGCCCGTCCTCCGGCCCCTGCCCCGCCCGCGGCTCCGCCGGCGCCTGTTGTCCCGGCATGCCCTCTGGCGCCCGCTGGCCCTCCCGTTCCGGCGGTGCCCGTCGTCCCGGCATGCCCACCCGTTCCGGCGGTGCCCGTCGTCCCCGCGGTGCCCGTCGTTCCGGCGGTGCCCGTCGTCCCGGCACGCCCACCCGTTCCGGCGGTGCCCGTCGTCCCGGCGGTGCCCGTCGTTCCCGCGGTGCCCGTCGTTCCCGCGGTGCCCGTCGTTCCCGCGGTGCCCGTCGTCCCGGCTGCCCCGCCGCCAGATCCGGAGTGGCCACCCGCCGCTCCGCCGTGTCCCGCCGAGCCTGAGGTCCCACCGGCAGCACTGCCCCCGGTACCGCTACCGCCGCCGCTACTGCCGCAACCGAGGGCGCCGATCAGAATCGCTGCCGCGAACAACCTCTTCGTACGGGTCATGGGATCCCCCTTCGAGAAAACTGTGGCCGCCCAATTGGTGCCCCGGAACCGCCAGGGTCACCGAAAAATCGACATTTATCTGACGCGCGTCAAGGGAAAATCGTCCGACGCCAGATTGGCTGAGGTTGGCATCGTTCTCAGCCCCGCGGCAGGGGCGGCGTTACGACGGTCCGAAGACGCGGCGTTTGAGGTCGCCCTGGACGTCGAGCTGGGTCAGCTCTTCGAAGCCACCCACCGGCGTGCCGGCGATCACGACGATCGGGAATTCCTCGCGCTTGGCGGCGGTGATGACCCAGGAGCGCTCGGCCTCGTCGTTGGCGACGTCGAGGAGGCTGAACTTGATGTCGCGGGCTTTCAGCAGCTCCTCCACCTTGGTCTTGGTGCGGTGGTCCTTGCCGTCGAAGTAGAGGATCACCGGCGCCTGTTCGCGCACCGCCGGCGTGACCACGACGCTGCTAGGCAAATGATCCTCGGTGGCGTCGTGCGCGCGGATCGGCTTGCCGAGGAGATCGTTGACCGTATTGGCCACCTCGCGTACCCGCCGCACCAGCGGGCCGTCGGATTCGCTCTCTTCCAGGCCTCGGTGTGCGAGGGCGCGCAGCTTCTCGGTGATGACGTTCAGCATGTTGGGACCAGGTGATGAAAAAGAAACGTCCCGCGGCAGAAGACAGCCGCGAGACGTCGCTTCGGTTGATGGACCGGGAGGCTAGTTGGCCGTCGCGGCGACGCGCGCGTCGGCCGATCCGGTCTCGGCCGCGCTGGCGGTCTTGGATCCGCGCTGCAGCAGCCGCTTGGTGAAGTCGATGACCTTGCCGGTGCGGGTCTTCTTGAGGTCCGCCACCACGTGCTGCACCAGGTTGGCCGCCGAGCTGGCGACCGATCCGTGGCGCGGGTAGAAGAGCGACGAGCCGCGCCAGTTCTTGGCCTTCAGGTACTCACGCAGCTCGGCCACCGTGAGGCCGTTCTTCTCGAGCTCGCTCTGGTACTCGGCGCGCGCCGCGAGGCGCGCCTTGAAGAGCATCATCTGCACGCGCGAGTAGACGTTCACGGCACCGTCGCCGTTGGTCTCGATCGGGCAGAAGATCCCCTGCGGGTACTTCTCGGTGATCATCGACTGGACGCCATCGGAGACGCCGGCCGACGGCATGCAGCCGAACGGCTTGACCGACAGGGTCATGGTCGCCTTGGCCTTGGCGATGTTGAGGATCAGCTTGCCGACCTCCATGTGCCCTTCGCCACCGCGCAGGTGGTTGTTGTAGTAGGGCGCCGCCGCCTCGGCTACCGTGTCCATGTCGGCCAGGTGAACGTCGTGCAGGCCCATGATGTGGCCGACGCCGTAGAAGGTTCCTTTGATGGCGTGCTTGGCCAGCCACAGCATCAGCAGCTTCTTGCGGACGTTCACGCCCGCCAGACCCTTGCGCGACTTGTCCTCGCCGCGCAGGACCATCCGCTGCTGCGTGTCCCAGGTCTGCTCCCAGATCATGAAGAGGATCCAGGCCGTGACCGGCTGGATGTCGCACTCGGCGCCCTCTTGCTCCAGGAACTTCTGCAGGCCGTAGTTGCCGTCGCCCTCGGTCGTCATCGCCCAGAACTCGCCGATGATCGAGACCTTCGGTTTGACGATGGAGCGGTCGACCCTCACATTCATGAGGTTGCGGCGGGTCTGGATCATGGCCCATAGCAACGACTTCTCCTTCGGGCTCGAGAACGCGTCGTGGATCAGCTTCTTCGAGGCCTCGATCGCCGCGTTGGTCGATCCCGGCACCACCTCGTAAGGGCGGATGCGGTAGCCGACCATGTTCAATACGTCGCCGAGGAGAATCGCCTTGAGCATCACCTTGAAGAACTCGGGGTTCATCTTCAGGCCCTGCTCGTCGCCGGTGGCCTGCTTGAGCCCCCCCTGCTGCTGGAACAGGAGGACCCGGAAGCCCTCGAAGCCCGAATCGCGGAGTGCCTTGCGGTACTCGGTGACGTAGGTGCCGAATCGGCAGGGGCCGCAGGCGCCGGCGGTCACGAAGACGTAGTTCTCGATGATGTCCTTGACCGGCACCTTCTGGTCGTCGCGCAGCCAGGTGACGTACTTGATCAGGTTGCCGACGGTGAAGTAGGTCGGGTTGCACTGCCCGCGGTTGCCGAACTCCTTGCCGAAGGTCAGCGCCGAGTTGTCGGGCACGTCGATCGCCTTGACCTTGTATCCGATGCCGCGGAGCGCGCCTTGAAGGAACAGGTCGTGCGCCATGGTCAGACCGGAGATGAGCAGCGTGGTGTGCGCGCGCTGACCGCCGGTGAAGGTGGTCGGGTTGTCGTCGCGCCAGTGCTCCTTGCCGGCCTCGAGGCCGAGGGCGGCCATCTGCTCGATCTCGAACTTCTTGAGCTCGGCTTCGACGTCGATGTCGACGTTGGCGGCGTCGCCGAGAACCGGGAGCCGCTTGCGGCTGGTGTCAGTCTGAGTCTCGATCGTCTTCACTTGCGTTTCCAATGTGATCCTCCGTCCGAGTTTCGGTTCCGGTTAAACGCGCGCCACAACTTCTTGATCGTTGATCGTCTTCTTGACGCCCAGGCGAATCAGGCCGGCATCCTTGGCCGCCAGCTCCGCCGGGTTCACGGGCCGGTTGGCCTCGACCCGCTTCGAATAGGCGGAGACCTTCTCTTTGGTCTCGATGATCATCTTCTCGAGCGCCGGGTCCTGCTGCTTGCGCGCCTCGAGCTGCTGGCGCTTGAGCTCCAGCAACGACAGGCGCTTCTCTTCCATGCGGAACTTGAGCTCGTCCTGGCGGTGCCCCGTGTCCTCGAGCCGCTCCTCGTGCAGCTTGAGCGAGTGGGCGTAGGTCTTGACGCGGATCTTGATCGAGCCGCCCGGCTTGTTGGCGTCGATGTCGTGCAACGCCGAGTACGGCGTCGCCGAGGTCGAGATGATCGAATCGATGAGCCCGTACGTGGGCGCGTCGTGCCCACATTTGAACGACGACAGATCCAGGACCACCACGTTGGGATGGCGCGCCGCGAACTTGGCGGCCCAGACCTTCTGCACCGAGTTGGCCGAGTAGTTCTCCGGCCAGACGTCCTGCACCTCTAGGGGCCCCTCGATCCGCCCCGCCTTGATGTCGCTCTCGAAGAACCGATGCAGCCAGGCCGGATCTTTGGGGATCGAGCGCATCGATAGGATGGGGTAGCCGAGCACCTGAAACTCCTCCAGGACGCCGTGGTTCAACCCCGGGTCCGAGTGATACGGGCGGCCGATCATGAGCACCGCGACGCGGTTCTCCTCTTCGACCGTCTCCAGAATCGCGCGCCCTTTCTTCTGCAGATCGGCGTCGACGATATCCATCGCCTTCCAGGCCTGCTGGCAGGCGAAGTCGCTCTCGTCCTCGGTGACGCCGAGCAGCGGCCCCCAAGAAGCAAAGAGCTGGCTCTTGAGCAGCGAGGGCTCGGTGAAGGTGAGCGCCGGATCGACGTAGGTGATGCCGCGCTCGGCGAAGAAGTCGGTCTCCTTGGTGAAGGCCGCCTTCATGACCTCGGGCGCACCGGCCACGATCGGGCACGACGCCGTGTCCATCAGCTTGTTGAGGCCCGGCATGACGTGGGTGATGCAGGGGAAGAACAGATACTTGAGCTTCTTGCCCCCCTCTTCCTGCTGGTGGTGATCAAAGAGCAGGTTGTGGATGTGGGCCTGCGCGACCTTCGACGGGTAGCAGGGATCGATCGAGCCGTACTTGCCGCCCTTCTGCCACATCTCCTCGGAGGTCTCGTCGGAGAAGACCACGTTCTGCTTCTGCAGGCCCAGCGTCTCCAGGTAGGTCCGGAAGAACGGCGCCAGCGTCCAGTTGTTGAGGACCTTGGGGATCCCGACCCGCACCACGCGGCGCGCCTGCCAGCTCTCCGGCGTCGAGCGCTGGAAGTTGCGCTGGATGGCCTTCTTCTTGACGCCGAGGAAGGTCTTGCCGACCTCCACGTCGCTCACCATCAGCGTCGCTTCCGGCATCGGTTCCGGATCGTAGAAGTGCCGGAAGACCTGCTTCGACTCGTAGTCGACCAGGTTGGGGAACTCCTTCATCAGCTTCTTGCGCTCTTTGCTGAGCGCGATCATCGCCTCTTCCGATTCGACCGTCCCCTTCTCGCAGGAGAAGCCCGAGATGTAGCGGGAGGTCCGGCCATCCGGCGTCTTGGTGTCGATGAAGGTGCGGGCGCAGTTGTTGGGGCAGAAATGACAACGCGTCGACTCGTCGTTGACCGCCTGGAACTCCAGATTGATCGCGGCGTCGATGCCGATGAAGGTCGAGGTCCCCTTGCGCATGACCACGCGGCGGGTCTCCATGGCGGCGCCGATCGCGCCGGCCTCGCCCGTGTGCGGGTGGACGAACACCTCGGCGCCGGGAACGCGCGCCTTGATGTAGTCGACCTGGGCCTTGAGCGCGGCCAGGTTATGCTGCGTCCCGCCCTGGAGCACGAACTTCTTGCCCAGTTCAGCCATGCGCGGGATCTGGACCACGTACTGCCAGACGTTCTTGGGGAGGACCTGTGCCAGGCCGGCCAGTAATTCTTCCTTGGAGAAGCCCTCCTTCTGGAAGTTCACCCGGTCCGAATCGAGGAACACGGCGCAGCCGTAGCTGAACTTGGGCGACAGCTTGGCCTCGAAGGCCACGTCGGCGTAGTCGGTCACCTTGACGCCGAACTGATCGGCCATCGCCTGCAGCAGCATGCCGTTGCCGGCCGAGCACTGGTTCGACAGGCGGAAGTTCCGGATGTCGCCGTTCTGCATGAACAGAACCTTGATGTCCTGCCCGCCGATGTCGCACACCACGTCGATGTCGCCGAAGTAGTGCGTGGCCGACATCATGTGCGCCACGGTCTCGACGATCGAGGTGTCGGATTTGACCGACTCTTTGAGCACGTCGGCCGCGTAGCCGGTGGCGCCGAAGCCCTTGACCTCCATGGTGGCGCCCTGGTCGGTGATGTATTTCTTGAGGCCCGCCAGGATCTCCTTGGTGTCGGCGATCGGGTTGCCCTTGGAGAGCATGTACGACTTCTTGAGCAGCTCGCCCGTGTCGTAGTCGATGAGGACGGCCTTCGACGAGGTCGATCCGCCGTCCATGCCGATGACGACCTTGACCACCTGCCCGGGCTCGAAGGTCGCATCCGTGAACTTGGGGATGGTGTAGAGCGCCTTGAATTCGTCCAGCTCCGCGCGACCGCGGTCGGTCCCCTGCGTGAGCAGCGGCGGGCCGGCGGTCTCCCCGAGACGCGCGGCGCGGCCGTTGAGGATGAAGTCCTTGAGGCCGTCCATTCCTTTATAGACGCCGACCTCGGCGTTCTCGTACAGGCCATAGACCACGGCGCCGTAGGCCGCGTAGTACTGCGCGTTCTCGGGGACGATGATCAGCTCTTCGATCGGCACGTCCTTGGGATAGGCGTAGCCGCGATCGCGCCAGGTCTCGGGAATCCGCTTGCGCCAGCAGTCGCGCAAGAACGGCAGGTAGGTGTTGGGGCCGCCCAGCAGTAACACCTTGTGGCGAAGCGTGTTCCCGCGCGTGAGCACCGACAGGTTCTGCATGACGATGGCGTCGGCCAGCGAGTTCATGATCTCGAGCGACGGGATGCCGTTCTTGACCAGGTTGACGATGTCGGTCTCGGCGAAGACGCCGCACTTGGCCGCCACGTGGTGCAGCTTGGAATCGTCGAAGCCGATCTTGACCACCTCTTCGTTGGGCAGGCCCACCTTGATGACGCACTTGTCGATGGTCGCGCCGGTGCCCGAGGCGCACTTGTCGTTCATCGAGGTGATGGCGGTCTTGCCGCCGGTCTCCTCGTTCTTCTTGAAGATGATGATCTTGGCGTCCTGCCCGCCCAGCTCGCAGACCGAGCCAACGTCGGGGTGCAGGGTCTCGACCGCCAGGGTCACGGCGTTCACTTCTTGAACGAACTTGGACCCGATGTGGGGTCCGATGGGCGCCCCACCCGAGCCGGTGATGAAGGTGCGGATCTGGTCGTTGGGGATGTTCGGGAAGGCGGCCGCGATGCGTTCGAGAAAAGACAGCACGAACTCCGCCTGCTTGGTCTGGTGGCGCAGATAGTCACTCCAAAGGATCTCTTTGGTCACCGGGTCCACCACCACCGCCTTGACGGTCGTGGAGCCGACGTCGATGCCGACCGCGACCGCTTCGGTCCGAGGATTCACCGGTGAAACTTCTTCGGCCACGCATGCTCCTTTGCAAGGAAGACTGACACTACAGGCGAAAAGTAGACTGACACTTCAGTCTTTGAATCGCCGGTCACTGTAGCCACCCCCGGCAGGAAGATCAAGCTCCCAGATCAAACGACGCCGGCGGCCTTGGGGGCGATACGCAGAATCTGGCCGTAGACGTCGCCGGTCTCGGGGTCAAACCGCGGATCGACGAAGATCCGGGTCACCGCCAGGGCGTTCATCGCGGCGATTCCTTCTTCCGAGATCAGCTCCTTGGAGGCGACGCCGATCGGCTGCAGGTCCAGCTCGGTCCCGACGGCGGCCGCAAAATCGATCGCCGCCTGGCTCGAGGTGAAGAAGAAGCCGTGCGGCCGCCGGCACCACATGTCCTGTCCGCTCTGAGTCAGGTACCAGACCCGGTCGGGAAGCAAAGAGACGAAGTCCGGTATCTCGGGCTGGGGCATGGTCGCGACCCCGTCTCTAGATCAACCCGCGCGCGGCCGCCAGCCCGGCGGCCAGATCGGGGCGAATCTGGAGCCGCCAGGGTCGACCCTCCAGGCCGGCCCGCTCGATGAGGCGGCGCGGCTGGGTCTGTAAGCCGACGAGGATCGTGACGCACCCATGGTTGGTCAGCGTGGAGATGGCGCTTTCCAGCGCGACGAGACCGGTCGCATCCATGACCGGCACCTTTTCGAGGCGCACGACCAATACTTTGAGTCCCCCCGCGACGGCGCCCAGGCTCGCCATGGCCTTCTGCGCCGCGCCGAAGAACAGAGGCCCCGCGATCTCGTAGATGGCGACCGTCTCTGCGAGGTCGGGCGGGATCTTGTTGCCGTCGCCGTGATCCTCCCCGGCGCGGCCGTCCTCCCCGACGCCGCCGATCAAGTGGGCCTGGGTGATCTCGGCCATTCGCCGCATGAACAGCAGCGCCGCAAGGACGACGCCGACCGACACCGCCACCACCATGTCGAACACGACCGTGAGGACGAAGCAGGTGACGAGGACGAGCACGTCGCTGCGGGGCGCGACGCGGAGGATATGAACGAAGTGCGGGAGCTCGGACATGTTCCAGGCGACCAGCAGCAGCAACGCCGCTAGCCCCGCCATCGGCAGATACCCAATGAGGGGCGCCAGGACGATGACGGCGACCAACACCGTCATCGAGTGAACGATCGACGCCACGGGAGAGTGCGCGCCGGAGCGAAAATTCGTGGCCGTTCTCGCGATCGCACCGGTGGCCGGTATGCCCCCGAAGAACGGTGTCACGACGTTACCGATGCCCAGGGCCAGGAGCTCGGCATCGGGGTCGTGCTTGGTCCCGGCCATGCCATCGGCGATCACGGCCGACAAGAGCGACTCGATTCCGCCCAGCATCGCCACCGCGAAAGCACCGGACAGAAGCTCTCGAAGCGTTCCGGCGGAGAGCTGAAACGCCGCGCCATTCGGCCCGGCCGCGCGCCAGGGAAGCATCGGCAGCGGGGGCAACGGCGGCACGCCGTTCACCAACCGTCCGCCGACCGTCGCGTGAAATCGGCTCGCGATCGTGGCGACCGCGTGGCCGGGACAAAAGTGATTGACGACGGCCGCCAGTAGCCCCGCCAGAGGGATCGCGATGAGGGGAGCTGGAACCCTCTTCGTGAAACGGGGAGCCGCCAGAAGCAGGGTCAACGTCGCGGCGGCGATCGCGAGCTCCGCGACCGACGCCGAACCGCGCGCTTGCCACATGGCGGAGATTCGATCGAAGAAACTGTCCGGGGACCGCGGCAGGCGCAGGCCGAAGACGTCCTTGATCTGAAGGGTGGCGATCACCGTGGCGATCCCGGCGGTGAAGCCGGTCGTCACCGGGTGCGGAATGAACTCGATGAACTGCCCGAGGCGGGCAAGTCCCATCGCGATCAGGATGAGGCCGCCCATCAGCCCGGACAGCAGCAGGCCCGCCATTCCAAATCGGGCATAGATGGGCGCCAGAATGACGATGAATGCCGCGGTCGGTCCGGTCACCTGGAGCCGCGAGCCCCCCAGCGCCGCCACCACGACGCCGGCCACGATGGACGTGTAGAGACCGTATTGCGGAGCGACGCCGACCGCGATGGCGAGTGCCATCGCCAGGGGCAGCGCGACGATGCCCACCACCAGGCCCGCCAGCACGTCCGCCCGCAGGTCGACGCGCGTGTATCCCTCGCGCCACACGGCCCGCAGCGCCGCCGCGGGCAGATCCCTCAGCTTGATCGCGTCGAGCCCGGCCCTGTATCGGGTGCGGGCCATCCGCAGGTCCTAGGCGATGCCCGCTGCCCGCGCCAAGGCCTCGAGCGCGGCGGCGAAGAAAGGACCGGCCACGGCGAGCGGGGTCTCGTCGCCCAGCTCCAGCACGAAATAGTCGTTGGGAATGACGTCGCCGTACCCCAGCACCTGCAGCACGCGCACGGTCGCGGGCGCGCCGCCGGGCCGCTCCAGGGTCGCCCGTTGGTCGTCGGCCGCGGCGGCCGGCATCTCGACGGCCAGCGGCCGACCATAGCGCCGAAAGATCGCCAGCACCGCATCGGGCGGCATGGCGGCCACGCGGGCGAAGGTGCGCGGGAGGCTCTCTTCCATGGCGGGATCCGGCGCCGTCATGAGCCGTCGACCAGACAGCCCTTGAGGGTGAACGCGATCATCTCGCGCCCCACCTGCGTCATCTCGATGGCCATCGGGTCCTGCTCGACGAACGCCCACTGCACGACCTCTTTGACGCTTCCGAGGATGCAGCGCGCAACCACCTTGGCGTCGCAGGGGCGCACCACGCCCAGCTGCCGCCCGGTGTTGAGCGCGCCCATGAACATGGCCTCGATGCGGCCGTAAAACTCCGAAAGCTTGCGATCGAAGTCGCTGTCGATCCCCACCGCCTCGCGCAGCAGGATGCGCGCCATCTCGCGGTTGTCGAGCAGCGTCTTTAGGACCCGATCGACCGTGGCGTTCATCTGATCGACGGGCGGCGGCGCGTCCGGGCCGACCTCGATCCGTTTGACCTGCGCCTGTAGCGTGGTCACCAGGCTATCCAGGAGCTCGTCGAAGATGGCGCGCTTCGATTCGAAGTAGAGATAGAAGGTGCCCCGCGCGATGTCCGCCGCCTCGATGAGGTCGTGGATGCTGGTGGCGTGATAGCCCTTCTGCGAAAAGATCCGCCGCGCCACGGCCAGCACGGCCGCGCGCCGCGATTCGCGCAGCCTCTGCGCGCGCGAAACCCGGCCGTCGACTTTCGGCTCCGGGGTCACGTCCCGCCGCTCGCCGTTCGCAAACGATCGGGCCAGGCGGTGGCGTCGGCCAGATGGCGGCCGGCCGGCAGAACGGTCTGGTAGCGCGCCAGGGTCTGGCCGGCGACCTCCTGCGAGGTCCGCGCCTCGGCCTTCGCCGTGCCCAGCAGGGCGCTGAAGTAGGCGTCGTCGACCACGTCGATCTCGAGCACGCCGGCGCTCTCGTCGAGCGCGATCGCCGCCTCGAGGTCCTCGACCGCCTCGGGATACCGCTCGAGCCAGGCATAGGCGCTGGCCCGTTCGACCAGCGGCACGGGGTCTTCCTCGTCCCGAGCGACGGCGCGCGTGGCCTCCTCGATCGCTTCGGCGTACTTCCCCTGCTCGATCATCTTCGCTGCGAAGCTCATCCCGTACCGTCCGGCCATACTGCGCGTGCCTCCGAAACCCCGACCGTATCACACGGGCCGGCCGCCGTTCGCCGGGTCCGCCGCGATCCCGACCGTGCTTCCGGCGCGGCCGTGCCTATCTTGTACCCATGAGCTCACTCGTCTGGCTTGGACTCGCGGTCCTCCTGGTGGCTGGCCTCGCCTTCTCCGGGGGCGGCGTCAAAGGCGCCAAGCAGGTCGGGCGAACGCGCCTGATGGGGGCGGCGCGCTTCTTCCTGATCGGGGGCGTCATCCTCTGCGGCGCGCTCGGCATTTTCGGTTCGTTTCGACATTGATTCGTCGAGCCCGATTCGGTTCCGGGCGGCACTGAAAGAATCGGGCGCTCGCCCGCTATCGGTGGCAAGCTTGTAGCGTGGGTTCGAAACAGCGTTCGCCACGGCCGCTCGGAGACGTCGCGGTCGTCTGCGGGAAGGACGCGCAGGGTCTGCACATCCTGCGGCGGCGGTCCGAGGACGGGCCGATCGAGGCCGCCGTGGCTCAGCCGCTGACGGAAGGGCGCCCGATCACGGGCGAAGTGATCTCGATGCGGCGTCGCGAGGACGTGCCGTTTCTGTTCGACGTGAAGACCGAGCTGGATGTATCCGGGGCCTCCGACAATCCGACCCCGCTGCCGACCGACGGGCCGGCCAAGGTCGCGACCAACTCGTATCGCAAGGGTTGGGACGCTATCTGGGGAGCCCGGTCCGCGCGCGGCGCACGCGGGCCCGCCAACTGAGCCGACGGCCCCGGCCGGCGACAAGCTCGACCGCAGCACAAAGAAAATCTCGATTTGTTTGCCGATGCCCTTGATGGGCGGGCCGCAGACACTACTTTCAAAGTTTCGCGTAGGCCCTCCGCAGAGCCATCCAGACCGCGAAACCGTAGCGGATCTCTGCGTTGCAGCAGGCCTCCCGAAAGGACGTCCAATGGTTGCCCCCTCGCCCCTCGCAGTGACCAAGATACTCACGGGCATCGCGGGATTCGACGAGATCACCTGTGGCGGGCTGCCCCGCGGACGAACCACGCTGGTCATGGGCGGACCGGGCTGCGGGAAGACCGTCTTTGCCCTTCAGGCCCTGGTCAATGGCGCGCGTCGAACGAAAGAGGCGGGGCTCTTCGTGGCCTTCGAGGAGAGCACCCGGCAGATCATCGCCAACGCCGCCACCTTCGGCTGGGACCTTCCCGCGCTCGAGCGGAAGAAACTCTTTTTCCTCGATGCGCAACTCTCTCCCGAGGTCGTGAAGGCCGGAGAGTTCGACCTGATCGGCATGCTGGCGCTCCTCGAGATCAAGGCCCGAGATATCAACGCGAAACGCATCGTCTTCGACGGGATCGACGTGCTCCTCAGGCTCCTCGATGATCCGGCCGCGGAGCGTCGGGAGATCTATCGCATCCGCGACTGGCTTTCACGGACGGGTCTGACCGGCGTCATCACCCAAAAGGTGGGCGGTATTGGAGCGGTGGACCAGCACTACACCTTCTTGCAGTTCATGGTCGACTGCGTGGTCGTTCTCCGTCACGAGGTGGTGGACGGATCGGCTTTCCGCAATCTTCGCGTCAAGAAGTACCGGGGCTCCGGATTTGCAGGCGACGAGTTTCCGATCACGCTCACGACCGAGGGGATGCAGCTCACCAACCGCGGCCCCACCGAGCTCGAGTACGCGGTCAGCGACAAACGCATCTCGTCGGGGCTGCCTCGTCTCGACAACATGTTGCGGGGCGGCTATCGCTCGGGTAGCAACGTTCTCATCTCGGGAGCGCCTGGAACCGCCAAGTCGACGCTGTCCGCGCTCTTCGCCGCGGCAGCTTGCGCACGCGGCGAACGCACCTTGTACGTGAGCTTCAACGAAGGGGCCGCCGAGATCGTCCGGAATTTGCGCTCGGTGGGTATTCGCCTCGCGCCCCACCTGAAGTCCGGCTTGCTCAAAATGTATTCGACGCGCACCCGGGGGCCCAACGTCGAAGACCAGTTCGGCGAGCTGCGCGCGCAGGTGTGGGCGCACCGTCCCCATTGCATGGTGATCGATCCTCTCTCGGCGCTCTCGACCAAGATCGCGCACGTCGCCTCGGCCGATGCCGCCCAGCAGTTCCTGGACTTTCTCAAGGGCGAAGGGATCACGGTGGTGAATACCTCCCTGATGGACGGGATCAACACCGACGAAGCGACGGCGACAGGCATCTCGACCATGGCCGACACCTGGATCCACGTCTCCTATGTGGTCCAGGATGGCGAGCGCAACCGGGCGCTCACCATCGTGAAGGCCCGCGGCATCGGGCACTCCAATCAAGTTCGCGAGCTGACGCTGTCCGACGACGGAGTCAGCCTCACCGACGTATTCGCCGCCCAGGGGAAAGTGCTCATGGGCGTGGCCCGCTGGGAGTGGGAGCAGCAGGAGCAGGCCGGGAAAAAGCGCTCGCTGGCGGCCACCGTGCTCAAGCGGCTGCAACTCCAGGTCGCGCAGGCCGAAGCCGCCGCACGCCTTCAGGTGGTCCGCACGGAGATGGAGGCCCGCAGCGCCGAGATTGCCGTGCTGGCCGACGCCACCGGCTCGGCTTCCAAGCTCGTGCAAACCGACCGAGCGGTCCTGCGCAAGATGCGTCACGCCGACGAGGAGGTCCGGGTCGCCGTCCGGGTCGCCAAACGAGTGGGCGCCAAGAACGGCCTCGCACGAAATGGCGAGCCGGGGCTCATCTAACGTGGCGCCAGGCAAAACCAAGAAGAGTGGGCTTCTGTTGCGGCTCTATGTCGCCGGAAACGCGCCGAACTCCCTGCGCGCCATCGCCAATGCCAAGGCGATTTGCGAGGAGTATTTGACCTCTCGATACGCGCTCGAAGTCGTCGACCTGCTCAAGCATCCGCGGCGAGCGGTGGACGACGGGATCATCGTGACCCCGACCCTCCTGCGGCTGCGGCCGTTGCCCATACAGCGGGTGGTCGGCAACCTCAGCGATACGAACCAGGTGCTTCTGACGTTGGCCGCCAAGTGAACCCCGCTTCCGGGGCGCACAAACTCGGCCTCGCGCAGCAACTCTCCGAGGCCCGCGCGACGATCGAAGCGCTGCTCTCGGGCCAGATCGACGCGGTGGTCGATCCCAAGAGCGCGACGCCCGTTCTGCTCGGCAAGGCCCAAAGTGCGCTCCGCGAGAGCGAGGAACAGTATCGCCAGATCGTGGAGGCGACCACCGATGGCATCGTGAAGCTCGACGTCGCCGAGCGGATCGTCTTCGTGAACGGACGTTTGGCCCAGATGCTCGGCTACGAACCGATCCAGATGATCGGTGTGAGTGTATTTGCCTTCATGGGCGCTTCGGCAAAGGCGGTGGTCGCCGCCTCGTTTCAAAGGCGAAAGGGGGGTGCCCAGGATGCCCTCGACACCACCTTCAGCCACAAAGACGGGACCGCGATCTCCGTCAATGTCGCGACCACCCCCCTGGTCGACGGAAGAGGCCGGCACATCGGCATACTCGGCGTGGTCCGGGACGTCACCGAGCGAAAGAAGCTCCAGTCGCAGCTGATGGTGAGCGATCGGATGGCGTCGGTGGGTACGCTGGCCGCGGGCGTCGCGCACGAGATCAACAACCCGCTGGCGGCTCTCATCGGGAACCTGGACTACGTGTTCGAGATCCTCGGACGCACGGTGGGACTGGCCTCGACCGCGGCGAATCTCGCCCGGAGCGACGCCTGGCTCCTCGAGGAGGTCAAGGAGCCCCTCAAGGACGCGCGCGACGCCGCCGAGCGGGTGCGGCTCATCGTGCGCGATCTCAAGATATTTTCTCGCTCACCGCTCGAAGAGCAGAGGGGACGGGTGGACGTGAAGGCCGTCATGGAGTCGTCTCTGCGCATGGCCTGGAATGAGATTCGCCACCGCGCGCACCTGGTCAAGCTCTACGGCCCCGTGCCGAGCGTGGAGGTCAACGAGGGGCGCCTCGGACAGGTGTTCCTAAACCTGATCGTCAACGCCGCCCAGGCGATGCAGGAGGGAAAAGTGGACGACAACGAGATCCGCGTGAGTACCCGCCGGGAGGGCCAGCGGGTCGTCGTCGAGGTGAGCGATACGGGGACCGGAATTCGGCCCGAGATCATCGGCAGGATCTTCGACGCCTTCTTCACGACCAAGGGGGTCGGCTTCGGAACCGGCCTCGGCCTGGCCATCTGTCACCGCATCGTCACCGACATGGGCGGCGAGCTGACGGTCGAAAGCGAGCTGGGAAAGGGGACCACCTTCCGCGTCGCGCTCCCGATTCCCAAAACCCGCGAGGCGGTGGCGACGCCGTCCGTGACGGAGCCCGTCCGGGTCAGCGGTCGGCGCGGAAGAATCTTGGTCGTGGACGACGAGGAGATGGTCCTGCGCACCGTGAAACGCCTTCTCTCCAAGGACCACGATGTCCTGGCGATCGCGGCCGCCAAGGAGGCGCTGGCGCTCTGCGCGGGCGGCGCGACGTTCGATCTGATCCTCTGTGACCTCATGATGCCGGACATGACCGGCATGGACCTGTACAGCGAGCTGGCGCGGATCGCGCCGGAGCAGGCGGCGCGAATGATCTTCCTGACCGGGGGGGCGTTCACGGCCAAGGCGGTTCAGTTCCTCGCGGAGACGGTCCAGGAGCACATCGACAAACCGTTCGATCCGCCGGCCCTTCGCGCGATCGTCCAGCGCTTCGTGCACTAGGGCGCCCGCGCTCGGCTTCCCGCGCGGGCCGGTCGTCAGCGGCGGCTGCGGTACAGGGCGACCAGCGCGGCGCCGATCGCCTGCGACAGCTCCCCCAGCGTCGAAGCGACGATCGTGATCCGGTCGCGCTGGACCGGCCAGAGGTGCTGGCGGGCCGTCTCGCCGACGAGCCGCAGGTAACGCTCGCGGAACGCCTCGGTGGTGTTCTCGGGATCCATGAGACCACCGCCGATCACGACGAACGTCGGGTCGAGCGCCATCGCGAGGCTCGCGATGTGCAGGCCCATGGCGCGGGCCTGGAAGTCGAACAGCTCGACGGCCAGCGGATCGCCCTTCTGCGCGAGGCCGCGCAGGCCGAACACCTTCTGCTTGGCGGTCTCCGTCGAGCTGGCCAGCGGATGGTCGGGATACCCGGCGAGCTTCTCCTCGAGCAGGTAGGGCAGGCCCGCCAGCGTCGTGTAGAGCTCGACGCAGCCCCAGGTCCGGCCGCAGCCGCATTTGTAGGCTTTGGCGCCCAGCAGCTGCAGCGGCGCCGGCATGTGCGCGGTCTCCATGCCGGCCAGGGTGTCGCCCTGCAGCGGCAGACCGTCGGCGCCGATGTACGCGGAGCCGAGGCCCGAGCCGGGCGCCAGCATCAGCACGCTGTCGGTCGAATCGCCGCGCACCCGCTGTGCCTCACCCACGCCGCCGAAGGCGCCGTCGTTTCCCACCACCAGCGGCACCGCCCGCCCCGCCTTGTCGGCCAGCGCCTGGCTGTACGCGGTGTAAAAGTCCCAGCCGTCGAAGACCGTCGGCAGGTTGGCCGAGTGCCCCAGCACGCCGTAGCGCAGATAAGGCCCGGGGATCGCCAGCCCGACGCTGGCGACGTCCGCCCAGGTCAGGGTGTTCTGAGCCAGATACTCCGTGACCGCCTCGACCCAGGAGGCCACCACCGCCTGCGGACCCTGCTGGGAATTCGTCGGACGCTGGTGCAGCTTGGTCGAGACGGTCGTGCCGTCGGCCCAGACGCCCCCCACCTTCGACATGGTGGCGCCGCAATCGGTGCCGATGAAGACCTGCTGGTTCGTTCTCATGGGGCTGGAGTGTAGTCTAAGGCGATGTCGCGATCCCAACCCCACCCCGCTCGGGACACCGGGTCCCAGATCGGGCGGCGCCCGCAGCCACGCCTGGGGGCGATCCTGGCGGCGGCCGGCGCGCTCGCCGGCCTTTCGCTGGTGGTCTCCTCTTGCAAGAAGGACCCAGAGTCGCTCGTGGTCGTGGCGCTTACGGCGGCGCCGGACGACACGGCGCTCGACTCCGTCAGAATCACGGCAGGGTCGGTGACGCAGACCTTCGCGCTGCCGCAAGGTCTGTCATCGACGGCGATCTCGTTCGGCATGTATCTGCCGTCGAGCATTGCCGGGTCGATCGACGTCCGGGCCACCGCCACCGCCGCCGGCGAACCGGCCTGCTCCGGGTACCTTGGCACCTCCACCACCTTCGTGATCGCGGGCGGGACCAGCAACGCCGACATCGCTCTGCAACCGGGGAACACCTGCACGACGGGAGCCGACGGGGGCGCCGGCGGCTCGAGCGGGCACGGAAGCTCGCCGCCATCGCTGGCCCACTGCACCGAGTACGACCACGACCTGACGCCCTCGGCGACCTGCGCCACCGGCGATGGGACCGCCGCCGACGTCGAGATCAGCGACATCGGCTTTTCGCCCGATGGAAAGTTGCTGTTCACCGCAGGGGAAGACGGCCGCGTCAAGGTCTGGACCTGGGACGGAACCACCCTGGCCGCCGAGGGGCACGAGTTCTCCACCAGCGGCGGCTTCACCAAGATCGCCGTGTCGCCCGACGGCAAGCTCGTCGCCGCGGGCTCGACGGGCGGGAGCTTGACGGTCTGGAACGTGGGGGGCAGTTGGATGGTCGCCGCCAATCTGACCGGCATCACGGCCGACGTGAACGCCGTGACCTTCTCGCCGAACAGCCAGATCCTCTATGCGGGCGACCAGGACGGAAACCTCTTCACCTACGCCGAGACCAGCCTGGCGCCCGCGTCGATGATGCTGCTGCGAACAGCGACCTCGCCGTTCTCGCTGACGACGTCGACCACCGCGAGCGACGGAAGCTCTTGGCTGGGGATCGGCTACGGCGACGGCAACGCCGGCCTGATCCACGTAGTGGGCGGCGCGCTGGGCGCCGAAATTCCGTTCACCCTGAGCTCGAACAACCTCGCCGGGATCTACACGATGCAGTTCTCGCCCGACGGGACCTCGGTAGAGACCGGCGCGCAAGACGGCTCGTTCGCGATCTGGAGCGTCCCGCTCCCGACGCCCGCGACGCCGCGCCTACCGAAGATCGCGCTTACCACCGACTTCGTTTTCGGAGGCGCCTTTCACCCGGGCGGCGCTCTCATCGCGATCGGCGCCGGCGGCAGCGACGCCGATCGCCAGCTCGGCATCTGGACGGTGGCGACGGGCGCGGTCCTGTCGACGGTGTCGACCACGTCGCTCACCCACCGCCCGACGGCGGTGGCCTTCACCCCCGACGGAACCACGCTGGCGGCCGGCGAGCACAGCTGCGGCAAGATCATCGTCTGCGCCGACTGAGCGGGGTCGTCACCCTTCGGCGATGAACACCATGATCAGGCTCCAGGCGCCCAGTGCCGGGACAAACAGGGTGAACTGCAGCGGCCCCGGCAGCGCATAGATGACCGACACCATCGGGATCCAGAAGCACCAGTTCGGGATCAGGAGCGGCACCACCCGCGCGCGGTAGAAACCGCGACGGAGCGCGGGGCGCGTCGCCGCCCAGGAGAAGCCGCGCTGGCGCCACAAGAACAGCAGCGCGATCAGCGCCGACCAGAGCGGCGTGAAGACGAACTGATCGAAGAGCATCTTGATGACCACGGTGTGCAGGCTGGCCGCGCGGCCGAACAGCACCGCCGCCAGCGCGTAGAACCGATCGATCACCACGCCGTCGAGGGCGAAAAACGCGGTGTTGAAGGCGATGGTGCTGCCGCGCCCGCGCAAGCCGGTCCGGCCGCGATCGGCCACCAGCTTGGCGATCTCCGGCAGCAACCCACCGGCGAGGGCAGCGCTGACAGCCGCGAACGGCAACCCGCCGGCCGTCTTCCAGACGCCGACCACTTCGCAGGCGGCGCGCACGCCCGGGCTGAAGTGATAGGCCAGCACCAGCGCCACCGCGGCGCTCTGAATCAGCAAGAACGGCCGCCAGAACCGGCGCAGCGCCGCCGCGCCCGCCGACAGCGGCGAGACCGGCCCGCTGCCGTCTGCTGTGTTCGTCGTGGTCGTGGTCGCCGGCGCCGTCATCGTCTCGAGGCCTCCGCCCCGTCCGGCAGTATCCCGGATCAAAGGTCGATGCGGGCGTCGATCTCCATCACCTGGGCCGGCGGAATGCAGAAGGCGTCGGTGATGGGGCTCGAATTGCGCGCCAGGAACGCGAACAGCGATTCGCTCCAGCGGCCCATGCGGCCCGCGGCGGAGGCGATGAAGGTCGCGCGCCCGATATAGAAAGTCGTACGCGCGGGATCGAGGGGAATCGCCCAGGCCCCGCAGGCGCGCGCCAGCGCCGCCGGGACATCCGGCCGGTCCAGGTATCCGCGCTCGATCACCAGGCGATGGAACCCGTCGTCGAGCCGATCGTAGTGCCCCCGCTCTTCGGGGAAGACCCGCGGGACGTGCAGAACCCGCATCGTCAGAAGCACGACCGTCTCGGGGAGCACCCGCATCCGCTCGACCAGCGCGCGAAGCACGGGGGGCACGCCGTCGGGGTGACCGGTCACGAACACGCCCGTGCCGGGCGTGCGGCCGATGGCGTCGCGCCGACACGCCGCCAGAAATTCGGCCAAGGGCGGCGAGGCGGCTTCGACCTGGTCGCGGTAGATGCGACGGCCTCTCTTCCAGGTCGTCATGGCCAGGAACAGCACCAGCCCCACCGCGATCGGGAGAAACCCACCGTCGGCGATCTTGAGCAGGTTCGAAGCGAAGAACGTGAGGTCGACCGCCAGAAACAGCACCAGGAGGGGTCCGGCCTTCCAGAGCGGCCAACGCCAGGTGGTGCGCGCAACCTCGAAAAAGATGATCGACGTCAGCGCCATGGTGCCGGTCACTGCGATGCCGTAGGCCGAGGCCAGCCGGTTCGAATGCCGAAAGGTCAGCACCAACCCGATGCAGGCCACCGCCAGCAGGAGGTTCACCTCGGGAATGTAGACCTGTCCCTCTTCTTCGTTCGAGGTGTGGACCACCGTCAGCGGCGGCAGAAAACCGAGCTGCATCGCCTGGTGGGTGAGCGAAAACGCGCCCGAGATCAGGGCCTGCGACGCGATCACGGTGGCCGCCGTCGAAAGGCCGATGAGCGCGTAGGTCGCCGCGCCGCCCGGCGCCATCGCGAAGAACGGATTTCGGGCGGCCGACGCGTCCGTCAGGATGAGGGCCCCCTGCCCCAGGTAGTTGAGCGTCAGCGCCGGCATGACCAGCGCGAACCAACCCGCCCGGATGGGCGCCGCCCCGAAGTGCCCCATGTCGGCGTAGAGCGCCTCGGCGCCGGTGACGGCCAGGACCACCGAGCCGAGCACGATCATGCTTCGGAGGCCGTGCCTCGCGAAGAAGCCCACGGCGTACCCGGGACCGAGCGCCAGCAGCACCCCCGGATGGTGGACGATCTGGACCAGGCCCAACCCGGCGATCACGACGAACCAGGCCGCCATGATCGGGCCGAACACCCGCCCGATCCGGCCGGTGCCCCGAAACTGCAGCGCGAAGAGACCCGCCAGGATCGCGCAGGTGATCGGCAGGACCGCCGGTTTGAGCCAGGGCGCCGCCACCTCCAGTCCCTCCACCGCCGAGAGGACCGAGATGGCCGGGGTGATCATCCCGTCGCCATAGAGCAGCGCCGCGCCCGCGATCACCAGTAGCGCGACCGTTCCGACCGTTCCGACCGTTCCGATCGTTCCGATCCTGCCGATCGTGCCGCCGCGGGCGGAACGCGGCCGCTCCGGGATGAGCGCCAGCAACGCGAAGATGCCACCCTCCCCGCGGTTGTCGGCGCGCATGATGACCGTCACGTACTTGAACGACACCACCAGCGTCAGCGTCCAGAAGATCAGGGAGATCACGCCGAGGACGTCGACCGGGCTGAAGGCCGGGAGGTGCCGAGCGTCGAGGCAGGCCCGCAGGGTGTAAAGCGGGCTGGTGCCGATGTCGCCGAAGACGATCCCCAGTGCCGCCAGGCCCAGCCGCCCGACGCCGCGGGTCCGCCCAGGTCGGACGTCAGCGTCCGTCACGCTCTCCCCGGGCGAGGATGGCGGCGTCACCCGGCCGATCGCGCGCGCATCGAATCAGCCGGGTCCGCCGTCGTACGTCACGTGCACGTACGTTCCGAGGCGCGTGTTGTAGGCCAGGTAGAAGCCCGGGTGATCGGGATCGTCGTACAGAACGACCTGGTCGCTGCGCCAGTCCCAGTCGTCGGCGTAGGCCCAGTCCGCCGCCGCCAACACGAAGAAGGAGCTGCCGAAGAAGAACCGATGGCGCCCCGGCTCCCAGCCGCCCAAGCGATAGACGTGACCCCGGCCGATTGGCCCGGCGAAGCGGCCGCGCGCCCAGGGGTGATCGACGTGGTAGCGGGCGTCGCCGCGGCCGCCCTCGTGGCCCACCCAGCGGGCGTTCCGCTCGACGTGCGGGCGTTCGCCCCGCTGCGGGGCCGCGTGCTCGACGGGAGCCTGACGCGACGGGGCCGCCCCGGCCACCGGGGCTTGGCGCTCCGGACCGCGAACGGGGGCCGGACCCCGAACGGGCGCCGGACCGCGCGGGGGACCGCTCGGGAAGCGACCGCCACCGCCACCCCCACGGTGCTGCGCGAGCGCCGGCGACGACCCGGACAGCAAAAGAGCCGCGAAAAGCCCGAAGACGAACCCCCTGAAGTACCTCATGCAGTGAAGCTAAGGTCGCCGGCGCCGTTTTCAACCGCCGCCGCCAAAATGTTCGCCGGCCCCGCGCGCGGCCTGGGGCGGATCGGCTAGGCTGCGCGGCGTGGGACTCCTGGACGAGCCGGGCCTCGATCGATTGGTGGCCGCCGGTTGCCCGAAGTGCGGCGGCCCCGAGCTGACCTTCCGCACCTACGTGGACGGCCTGCTGCCGCTCCTGGCCGGCGAGCCGACCGGCCGCCTGACCTGGGTCTACGACGGCGAGAAGTTCGTCGACGGCGTCTACGAAGTCCGCTGCGCCGTCTGCGCGGAGATCGTTTTTTCGGCAGAGGTCTGCCCGCGCTGTCACGCGCCGGGCGGTCTGGCCCGCGCGCTCGCGACCCCCAACCGGTGGCCGGTGCCGGCCCGCTGTCCCGGGTGCGACGGCGAAGAGGTGCGTTACATCGCCTTCGTCCCGGCGCGCGTCGCCACCCAGGGCAAGCGGGCGGACAAGGCGCGTAGCTCAACGGAGCTGCACGAAGAGGGATTTCACGGCGCGCGCGTCGACTGCCGAGACTGCGGCACGGTGGCGGAGCTCACCCTTCGCTGCCCGCTGTGCGAGGCGCCCGGGCCGCTCCGCATGCGTCCGGGTTGAGCGACTCGCGCCCGCTCGAATGACCACGTTCGCCGTTACAGCGGGCGCCCCGACACCGCGCTGGCTAGACTGGGGCATGTCCTCGACCGCAGGCGATCTGGCCGGACGAACGTTCCTGGTTACCGGGTCCAACAGCGGGATCGGGCGGATCACCGCCACGACGCTGGCCGGGCGCGGCGGGCAGGTGTTCCTGGCCTGCCGCGCACCCGAAAAAGGGGAGGCGGTCGCAGCCCCGCTCCGCGCCGGCGGCGCGAAGGTCGAGGTCCTTCGGCTGGATCTGGCCGATCTTTCGTCGGTGCGCGACGCCGCGGCGACGTTCCTCGCGCGCGGGCTGCCGCTGCACGGCCTCATCAACAACGCGGGCCTGGCGGGAACACGCTCGCTCACCCGGGACGGCTTCGAGCTGACCTTCGGCGTCAACCACCTGGGGCATTTTTTGCTGACGCGGCTCTTCGAAGCGCGGCTGCGCGAGAGCGCCCCGGCGCGGGTGGTCAACGTGTCGAGCCAGGCCCATCGCAGCGCCAAGGGGATCGACTTTTCGGTCCTGCGACAGCGCACCCGCTCGCGCACCGGGATCCCCGAGTACGGCGTGTCGAAGCTGGCCAACATTCTATTCACGCGCGAGCTGGCGCGGCGCTGGTCGGGCAGTGGCGTCACCGCCTACGCGCTGCACCCGGGCGTGGTGGCGACCGACATCTGGCGCCGTCTGCCCGGGCCGCTGCGCTGGCTGCTGATGCGCTTCATGATCTCGCCCGAGGAAGGCGCGCGCACGACGATGACCTGTGCGACGGCGCCCGAGCTGGCGGGGGTCAGCGGCCGCTACTACAACCGCGAGCGCGAAGCGACGCCCAGCCTGGTCGCCCAGGACGACGCGCTGGCCGTGCGGCTTTGGGACGAGAGCGAAAAGATGGTCGGCCTGGCGAGCACCTGACGCCGGCAGGCTCCAGGAAACGAGGCCGGCGATCAGCGGGGCAGCTCGACCGCACGCGCGACGGCTACCTGCCGCGTGGTCTCCGACTGAACGAAGGCGACCAGCTCGGCGTCGGCCCAGGCGAGCGCGGGCGGCTTGTGCAAGGTCACGCGCAACGGACCGGCCACCGCACCGCCCAGGGGGAGTCGCTCCGTCAGGGCGCGTACCACCGAGGCCTCCTCCAGGGTCTCGCCCCGATTTTCGCCGTGCAGCACGGGCGTGTGGGTTCTCTTGGCGGCCAGCGCGACGACCACCCGCCAGTCCTGCGCGCGATCGAAGCCGGCGCGCGGCGACGGCCGCAAGGTCACGGTGACGCGGTCACCCTGGATCGCCGCCTCGGCTCCCAGGTCGACCTCTGGGGGCCGAGCCGCCGCCCGCGACATCTCGTCGGCGGCGACCGCCTTCTGTTGACCGGAGAAGTGAACCGTCCCGCCGACGATCATCTGGGGCGTGTAGAGGCCGGGCAGGCCGGACCCGCCGCCCGGCGACTGCAGGCGACCCGAGCGGGCATACCACTCCTGACGGTCGGTGAAGGCCGGCGTCGCGAACGGATCCCGCCAGCCCAAGTCGTCCCAATAGTTGACGTGAAAGGTCAGCGGGAGAACTTTGTCGCGCCCGAATCCCAGGCGCGGAAGGTCCCGCACGAATTCGTCGGCGGGCGGACACGAGCTGCACCCCTGCGAGGTGTAGAGCTCGACCAGCACCACGCGGTTCCAGGGGCCCGGCGCGCCGCGGGCCGGGCTCACGCAGCCCGACAGGGCGAGCGCGCCGGCAAGCGTCATCTTCCAAGAATGCGTCACGTCGCCCCCTTTACGTCCGTCGGCAGCGCCCGGTTACGGTCGCGGTATGCTGGCGCAGGTGAGCCGGAAGCTGTTGGCGCCGCAGGTCCCCTTCGCGGAGACCCTGGAAGAAGCGTCGGTTGGCTCGCTGGTCTACGTCGACGAGCGTGGACAGGTCCGATCGCACCGTCTGTACAAGAGACGCTTCGGGTGGCGGTTGGCCGGCGCGGTCGCCGCCATGAGCGGGTACACGGGAATTCTCTGGATGATGGGCGGGCCGGCCGGATTGGTGGTCGGCGGTCTGCTGACCTTGATGATCACGCGCAATCTCCCCGCGGCGGGGGCGCTGCGCCGCGGGACGGTGCTGGTGGCGGCCGGTCGACTCGACGAAGCGGAGGCGTTGCTCCGCCGCCTCATCGGCGGACGCTTCACCGCGGCTGGAATCAAGGCCTACGCGGAGCAGGCGCTGGCGCGGGTCGCCGCGCTGCGCGGTCGGCACGACGAAGCATTGGCGCTCCAGTCCTCGGCCTTGGATCGCCTGTCGCGCAGTCGCCGCCTGCGCGCGCGGCGGCGGATCATCGAATACGACCGGGTAGTCACCCTGGTGAACCTCGATCTGGTCGCGGACGCGCGTCGGCGGTTCGATGCGCTGCCGCGGACTCTCGAAGGAGACTACCTGCGGCTCCAGCGGACCGTCACCGAGCTGTATGTGGCCATGGGCGAAGGTCAGCACCGATTCGAGCCGGCGTTCCTGCAGGAGCAGGCCGAGATCGCCTCGTCGGTGCCGATGTCGGCCTCCCTCCCCGCGCTTCTGGCCTGGGCGCAAGCCTTCGCGGGCCATCCTCAGAAAGCGGCGCAGCTGCTGACCACCGCGCGGGAGCGGGCCGGCGGCGCCACCATCCGCAAGCTTTACCCGCGGCTCGGCGTCTGGATGGACTCGCAGTAGCGGCTACAGATACCCGGCCGCCTGCAGCCCGAACATGCGCGCGTAGCGGTGGCCGGCGGCGACCAGCTCGGCGTGGCTGCCGTCCTCCACCACCCGCCCCGCCTCGAGCACCAGGATTCGATCGGCCATCCGCACCGTCGGGAACCGGTGGGAGATCAAGATCGTGGTGCGACCGGCGGCCAGCGCCTTGAAGCGCTGAAACACCGCGTGCTCCGCCTCGGCGTCCAGCGCCGCCGTCGGTTCGTCGAGGATCAAGATGTCGGCCTCATCGCGCATGAAGGCGCGCGCCAGCGCCACCTTCTGCCACTGCCCGCCCGACAGCTCGACGCCGCCGCCGAACCAGCGTCCGAGCTGCGTCTCGAGCCCCCCCGACAGGCTGGCCACCAGCTCCTGGGCGCCCCCCCGATCGACCGCGCGCCCCACCCGCTGATCGTCCGCCAGGTGCTCGACGCTGCCGAAGGCCACGTTCTCGCGCAGCGCGAGCTGGTATTCGTTGAAGTCCTGGAAGATGACGCCGATTCGTTGGCGCAGCTCGGTCTCGTCCCAGCTCCGCAGGTCGCGCCCGTCCAGCAAGACGCTCCCCTCGGTGGGTTGATACAGGTTGGCCAGCAGCTTGATGAAGGTGGTTTTTCCGGCGCCGTTCTGGCCGACCAGCGCCAGGCTCTGCCCCTTGGGAATGAAGACGTCGACGCCCCGCAGGGCCCAGCGCTCGCCGTTCGCGCCGACGCCCGGGTAGCGGAAGCCGACCCCCTCGAAGCGAATGCCGGCCTCCGCACGGGCGGCCGCGAGGGGACCCTTCACCTTCGGCACGTCGGTGGGGATCGCGAAGTAGTCGAACAGGTTCGACATGTAGAGCGTGTCCTCGTACATGCCGCCCAGCGCCGAGAGCACCGCCTGAAAACTCTGCTGCCCCTGCCGAAATGCGACCAGCCCCAGCGTCATGTCGCCCAGCGAGAGCCGCCCGCGCACCGTGGCCATGACGATGAGCGCGTAAGAACCATAGAAGACTGCCGTGCTCAGCAGCGACAGCGCGTAACCCCAGGCCGCGCGCCGGACCGCCAGCTTGCGATCGTCGGCGAAGAACGACTCCGCCAGCATCTTGTAGCGCGCGAGCAGCAACGGACCCAACCCGAACAGCTTCACCTCCTTGGCGTGCTCGTCGTTGGCCAGCACGTATTCGAGGTAGGTGAGCCGGCGCGAATCCGGCGAGCGCCAGTTGCGCAGCCGGAACGCCGCGCCCGAAAAGCGAGCCTCCGCGATGAAGGCCGGGATCGTCGCCACCAGCACCGCCAGCGCCATCCAGCCGGAGAATCGGACCAGCAGCGCGATGTACCCGATGAGCGTCAGCCCGCCGCGCACCACCTGGAAGTTGCTCTGGATGAGCGACAGCGGGCGGGTCGACGCCTCGCGCCGCGCGCGGGTCAGCTTGTCGTAGAATTCCGGGTCCTCGAAGTGCGCCAGTTCGAGGCGCAGCGCCTTTTCCAGGATCCGGACGTTGAGATCGATCCCCAGGCGCAGGCCCACCAACTGCCGGACCAGGCCCAGCACCCGCTCGCAGCCCGCGATGACCACCACCGCGCCGAGCTCGAGGCCGACCAGGCGGACCGCGCGGACCAGCGCCGCGTGGCGCGCGATCCCCGGCGCCGCCGCGTGCGCGGCGATCACGGCGTCGATGATCATCTTGCCGACGTAGGCGACGAACGGCGGCAGGGCCGCCGCCACGACCGTGAAGACGGAGAGCGCGACCACGCCCGCCGGCGCCGCGTCCCAGACCAGCCGCAACGCGCGTGCCGAATGCGTCGCGCTGGCCCGCAGGCGCTCGGGAAGACCGACCTCAGGACCGGGGGGCGCCTGCGTCGGAAGCGGATGCGGTACGACGGCCATGCGCGGAGACTAGCGCGGGTTCTGCCCTCCGCCCCTTTTCATCGGCGGGACAGCGGCAACGAGACATTTGCGCCGATCAACGACGGCACTCCTTTTCTGACGATCGCGACGCAGTTGACTCAGTCGATTTTTGTAATTGCCGGACCGCGCAATGGGCAAAAATAAAAAGGTTCGCGAGGCCGCGAATCCTTGTTTGCCAGTGAATTCTGGTTATTATCCGCGTCCATGACGATTCGCACCCTGATCGAAGACTTTGCCAACAAACTGAGCTCGCTGATGGAGGGTCAGGCCCTCGATCGCGCGCGCCTGGCCGTCGAGAGCGCCCTGGGCGTCGGCGGACGCCGGCGCGGTCGCCCGCCCAAGAATGCGACCGCCGGGGCCGCGGTCGCGGTGCTCGGCCGGAAGAAGCGGAAGAAGGGTCCCAAACAGCTCTGCCCGATTCCCGGTTGCAAGAACCCGGCGGCGCCCGTCTTCGGGATGGTCTGCGCCAAGCACAAGGGCGTGCCCAAGGCCCAGATCAAGAAGTACCGCGAAGCGCGCCGCGCGAAGAAGCTCAAGACCAAGAAGTAGCGCAATCGGGCTCGCCGGCTCGAAAGGGCCCTTCATTGTGCTAGCTTGAATCGATGTCGATCGTCGAAAGCCTGCGCAAGCTGGTCGACCCGGTGCAGGCGGAGAATCGCGAGCAGGAGCTCGAGACCGATCGCGAGCTTCCCCGGCGCGCGCACGCCGGCGATCCGCCCCGCTTCATTTGCCGCATCTGCGGCCACCTCGACACACAGAGCGGGTACTGCCCGACCTGCCTCGCCGACACGATGGAGCCCCAACCAAAGACGGCCGAATATCTAACTGAAGATCTAACTGAAGATCCGGCCGAAGGCGGCTAGGCTCCCGGCCGGAGCATCCGCGCGATGCGTTCGGCGTGGCTCGGATAGCGGGCGGCCAGCTCGGGCCCATCGGCCAGCTCGAAATCGGCGAAGTCGAACCCGGGCGCCACCGTGCAACCGAACAGACAGTGCGGGGCCCCGGCCGCCAGCTCGACGCCGAACCAGGTGCCCGCCGGGATCACCAGCTGCGGCCGCTCCCCGGCGGCGACGTCGAGCCCGAGGCGCCGCACCTGGCCCGGCCCGGACGGGTCGAGCAACAACACCTCCAGCGGCCCGCCTTCATATAAATGAAACAGCTCGTCGGAGCGGAGTCGATGGAGATAAGTCGACGGCGCCGGGCGGGTGACGAGAAAGTAGATCGCGGTGCTGGCGGCGCGCAGGCCGCCGTGGGGCTGCGCGTCGACGGTCAGAGGCGCGCGGTAGGTCTCGACGTAGAAGCCGCGCTCCGGGTGCGGCGCCATTGCCAATCGATCGATGAGCTCCTGGGCACGGTCCATGGCCCGAGGATGCCACGGCGGCGGTCGGGCTTGACCTCGATCCCGCGCGGCGGGTATCGCTACGGTACCCATGTTCGCCCCCACGCTTAAAGTTCTCTGCGCAGGCGCCATCGCCGGCCTCCTGCTTCGGTTCGCGCTGGTCGGGCCGGCCCCTGCCCGCGCCGCGACGCCGGCCGCAGCTCCAGCGCCGGCCCCCATCCCGACCTCGGCCGAGATCGAGAAGCGCGTGGCCGCGATCCTGGCGCGCATGACGCTGGAGGAGAAGGTCGACACCGTGAGCGGCGTCGACGCGTTCTACGTGCGCGCCAACAAACGGTTGGGCCTGCCCGCCCTCCGGATGGCCGACGGTCCGTTCGGCGTCCGCAACGTCGGCCCGTCGACCGCATACGCGGCCGGGATCGCGCTGGCGGCCTCCTGGGACCGCGATCTGGCCAACCGCGTGGGGGCCATGATCGGTCGCGACGCCCGCGCACGTGGTGTCCAGATCATGCTGGCGCCTGGCGTTAACATCTATCGCGCGCCAATGTGCGGCCGGAACTTCGAATACTTCGGGGAGGACCCGTTCCTAGCCTCGCGGATGGCCGTCTCGTACATCGACGGTATGCAGGCGCAGGGGGTGAGCGCGACGGTCAAACATTTCTTGGGCAACAACTCGGAGATCGATCGCCACCACACCAGCTCCGAGATCGACGAACGAACGATGCGCGAGATCTACCTGCCTGCGTTCGAGGCCGCCGTGAAAGAGGCGCACGTGGGCGCGCTGATGACTTCCTACAATCTGGTCGGCGGCGTCCACATGACCGAAAACGCGCCCCTCGTCGATGGCCTCCTCAAGAAGGAATGGGGGTGGGACGGCATCGTCATCTCCGACTGGGACGCCACCTACGACGGCGTCGCGGCGGCCAACGCCGGGCTGGACATCGAGATGCCGTCCGGGAAGTTCATGAACCGGGAAACTCTGCTCCCGGCGATCCGGGCGGGGAAGGTCTCGGTGGCCACCATCGACGACAAGGTCCGGCGGATCCTGCGGGCGGCGATCCGCTTCGGCTGGCTCGATCGCCCCGCCGGGGATCCGCCGATCCCAGACTGGCCGCTCTTCAATCAGGCCGGGCGCGAGCTGGCGCGGGAGACCGCCCGCGGCAGCCTGGTGCTCCTCAGGAACGAGGGCGGCCTGCTGCCGCTCGACGAAAAGAAGATCAAATCGATCGCGGTGATCGGCCCGAACGCCTACCCCGCCGTTCCGGTGGGCGGTGGGAGCGCGCAGGTGCGGCCGTTCTCGGCGGTCAGCTTCGTGGAAGGGCTGGCGGCTCGGCTGCGCGGCAGCGCGACGGTCACCGTCAATCATGGGGTCACTACGCTGGCGGAGATCTTCGACTCGACCGACTTCGTGACGGCCCCGACCGGCGGCAAGCCCGGCCTCACGGGGGAATACTTCAACGAGCGGAGCCTCTCCGGGGCACCCGCCCTCACCCGGGTCGACGAGCACATCAACTTCGCCTGGGACAAACCGAATTTCTGGCCCACCGGCCAGCGCAAGGAGTCGGCGGCCCGCTGGAGCGGCTTTTACATCCCCGCCTCGTCCGGCGAATACCGCTTCGCCGCCTTCAGCTACGGGCTCGACGAATATCGGCTGTACGTCGGCGGCAAGCTGGTGATCGATCGCGCGCGCGGCCCGCAGCCGATCAACCTGGCGACGCTTTCGCTGGTGGCCGGAAGAGCGGTCGCCGTGCGCCTCGAATACCTTCACGGCGACCACCACGCGCGGGTCGGGCTGGGCGTTCGCCGGGCCGATCAATTCGTCGATCCCGCGGCCAAGGCCCTGGCCGCGCGGGCCGACGTGGTCGTGGTGGTGGCCGGGTTCGATCCGATGACCGAGAGCGAGGGATACGACCGGACGTTCCAGCTACCGGCAGGACAGGACGATCTGATCGCGGCCGTGCGGGCCGTCAACAAGAGGGTCGTCGTCGCGATCACCTCCGGCGGCGGCGTCGACATGACCGGCTTCGTCGACCACGTCCCCGCGATCATCGAGACCTGGTACGCGGGGGAAGAAGGGGGCACGGCGCTGGCGGAGGCGCTGTTCGGCGACTTCAACCCGTCGGGCAAGCTTCCCGTGACCTTCGAGCGCCGCTTCGAAGACAGCGCCGTTCGCGACAGCTACGCGCCCAGGGCCGACAAGAAGGTCGTCTACAGTGAGGGAATATTCCTGGGCTACCGGCACTTCGACCGGACCGGCCGCAAGCCGCTCTTTCCCTTCGGCCATGGCCTCTCCTACACGCGCTTCAAATACGGCGCGCTCGCGATCGCGCCGGAAACGATGCCGGCCGACGGGCCGGTGACCGTTTCGTTCGACCTACGCAATGTCGGCGCACGCCGGGGGGCGGAGGTCGCGCAGGTCTACGTGGCCGACCACCACGCCCCGGTGCCGAGGCCGCCCAAGGAGCTCAAGGGATTTTCGAAAGTCGACCTCGGGCCGGGCGAGACCAAGCGCGTCCAGATCACCCTCGACCGCCGAGCACTGTCGTTCTTCGACGTGAAGACCAAGCAATGGCGGGCCGAGCCCGGCACCTTCGAGATCCTGGTGGGATCGTCGGCGCAACAGATCGAGCTGCGCGGCAAGCTCGCGCTGCGCTGACCGCCCGACGCGGTCTCCCGCCTCAGGGCTCCCGCTCGTAGGGGCCGATGTCGGGCACACCGCCGGCCGGCACCGGGTTGCCCGCGAAATCCTGGGTGAACCCCAGATCGACGCCGTGGTTGAGCGCCGGCGAGGAAGCCTGGGGCGCATACCCGCTCGGATCGAGGGTGATGGTGGTCGGATCGACGGAAAACTGCGGATCGCCGTACAGGCCGTGCGCCTCATTGGTGGTCATCGACATCAGATCGGCGAAGCCGTAGCTGTTCGAACCGGCCTGGTTCGGCGTTTCGGCCGGCCCCGCGTCGAGAATGACGATCTGACTCTGGCCGTCGACCCGGTAAAGGAGATTGTAGTCGGCCGAGAACCCGGACATCGACGTCGTGTGCACCATGTAGGCTTCGTTGTCGTCGTAGAAGATGTTGTTGCGCAGGCTGATGCCGCTCGACTCCTGCAGGTGCATGCCGATCCCCATGCCGTTGGCGTTGTCGATCAGGTTGTTGGCGAAAAGATGGTTGCCCGCCACCTGGAATCCGTCGCCGAGGACCCGGATCCCGAAGTACGACCGCGAGGGGCCGAGAATGTTGTGGTGGATGTGAAAGCCGGTGCAGACGTACTCGATGTAGATCCAGGCCGTCGACCCGAAGTCCGGTGACTTGGTGTCCTCGAAGTAGTTGTAGGCGATCTCCAGGTTCTCGACGCTGGTCTCGGCGCTGTCGGGGCGGGCGAACACGAACAGACCGTCGCGGTGCCAGACGCTGCAGACCTCGTACTGATCGAAGTCGTGGATGGTGTTGCCCAGGACCTTCAGCCCCGTGATCTTGGTGTTGGGGGTCGAATTGCCGAGCGCGACGGCGATGCCCCAGTTCATGTTGGTGATCTCGTTGCAGTCGATCTCGCCCCCGGCGATCTGCATGCCGCCTTCGGCCGACCAGGAGATCCCGGCATTGCCCACGTCGCGCACGGTGTTGTGGCTGACCCGGGTACCCGGCGAGTTGTTGACCGTGATGCCGTTGCCGCTCTGGCTCTCCCAGGTGGTGGTCCCCGGGTTCGGGTTGGTCGGATAGTAGACGTCGCTGATCCGACAGTTGCTGACCTGATCGTTGCCGCCGCCGTCGATCGCCACCGCGGTCGAGCTTCCCGCCTTGCTGAAGCTCTTGAGCACGAAGGAGTCGACGACGACGTACGACTTGCCGCTGAGCGCGAAGCCGCCCGCCCGCGTCTCGCCGCCGTCGACGATGGCCAACCCGCTGCCCCAGGTTCCGCGGCTGTTCCCGTCGTAGACGAGGGGGGAGCCGCTGGTTCCGCTGGCGGGAACGGCGATGCTCCCGAGGTACCCGACGCCGCCCTTGAACGTCACGACGTCCCCGGGCACCAGCTTCGCGCCCGCCGGCCCACCGGCGGCGGCGGCGTCGCCCGGCGCATGCTTCCAGGCGGTGTCCTGCGTCAGGCCATCGGCGGCGTCGCTGCCGGCCGAAAAGTCGACGAAGTAGGTGGGCGTCAGGGGGCCCGGCGCCGGAGCGACGCAGGTGAACTGGGCCGTGACGCCCGCGCCACCCGCGCCCGACGTGCCGGCTGCACCGGCTGCTCCACCCTGGCCCGCTCCGCCGGCGTTGCCCGACCCGCCGCCACCATCCGGGTGGGAGGCCGCCGCGCCGCCGCATGCCCCGCCCGCGGCCGCAGCCAGCAACGCGCCGAGCAGGAGGAGCCGTCCTGGATCATCTGTCGACATCGCGCCCGCTCCCATCATATCGCGGCCAGACCTGGCCTGGAACCCGGAATGAAATCCGTTGTCCTTGATCGTGATGCGTTGGTGTGCGGCGCTCGCGGTCGTCTTGGTGGCCCTGTTGATTGCGATGGCCAGGGTCGGGGTTCATAGGCCGCGACGCATCGCCCGGCCAGCGGACGACGGACGCGCCGAAGCCGAGCCGCCGGCCAAACCGCCCGAAAGATTCCGCGACGAGTTGCCGCCCGGCAGGACCGCGCGGCACGCGACCTCCGGGCGGCGAGAGCGCGGGGCCGTCGCGTTCCTGCACGGTCGTTTACTCCCGCCGCCGGAGGCCGACGCCGTCGATCTCGACGACCTGGATGAAATCGCGGTCGGCGCCGACGACGGCTCGGCAACGGTGTTCGCCCGTCTGACCCACGGTGGGCACTTCTCGCTTCATCTGCCACCGGGCCGCTACACCGTCTTCGCGCAGATCGGCGATCTGGCGGGCGCAACCACGGACGTCCTGGCGGGCGCCAACCAGGAACGCGAGATCGACATCCAGCTCGGACCGGGTGCCATGATCGGCGGAACCCTGCGCGGTCCCCCAGGCGCCGAGAGCACCGCCGCCGCCTGGCCGGTCGGCGGCTCGCACCCGACGCGCGCGCAATCCGTCGAGGCCGGGAAGTTCACCCTCAGAGGTCTGATCCCCGGTCGCCGGTACGACCTGATCTTCAGCGGTCCGGCCGTCCGCAAGGCTACCCTGCGATCGATCGCGGCGCCCACCGACGCGCTCGAGGTGGCGCTCTCGGCGCTCCCCGTCGTGCGGGGCGCGATCGGGTTTCCACGCGGTGAGACCTGCCCCGTGGAGACGGTCTCGCTCCACGGCCCGGGGATCCGCGAGGACGACGACGACGCGCAGGTCGATCTGAGCGCCGATTGTCGCTTCGAGCTGACGCCGCCCGAGGGCGCGTCCCAGCTGACCGTCGTGGCCGAGGGCCCGGGCTGGCACCTGGAAGAAGCCCTCTCGCTCCCGGTGCAGGGCGACCCCGATCCGATCTGCTTCAATCCACCCTGCCGCGCCAATCCGCTCGAGGGCCTCGGTAAAGTGCGGGTCACGCTCGACGGCGCGCCTAACAGGAGCGGGATCGACGCGGACGCGCCATCGCTGTGAGCCACCGCTACTTGAGGACGATGGCGGCCGTCGCGGGCCCGAGCGTCACCGAGGTTCCCGCGCCGGTCGCGATCGTTCCGGGCTCGTCGCCCGCGGCATCGATCGCGCCGCCGCCCTGGGGCATGACCTGGCGGGCGCCCGACGGGAAGGTGAGCGTGACGGGCGAAGTGCCCGGGTTGACGGCGGCCCAACCGTTGGCGAATTCGCGCTGGTAGGCGCCGCCCACCGCCAGATCGGCGACGGTGGCGCCGGTCTTGACCGGCGCGCCCAGATCGATCGTCCACTCCGGGTACCATTCCAGGGGACCGCTCGCAAAGTAGTCGATGTACGTCCGATCGCCCCGCACCAGCAGATAGTTGGCCAGGTAGTAGAGCCGCGTCGCCACATCGCCGGCGCTGCCGAGGTAGTTCTGCACGATGATGATCTTGTGCTTGGCGGCCAGATCCAGGATCTGGTTGGTCGACCGCTGCCAGTCGGCGACGGCGAAGCTCGGCGCGGCGAACCCCTCGATGAAGACGCCGGCCGTCAGCTCGTAGTTGGTCGTGTCCCAGCCGGTGGTGAAGGCGCTGGTGTTGGGGATGAGCGGCACGCCCCGCGCGCCCAGCGCGGCGTCGAGCCCGGTCATGAAGGTCTGCCAGGCCTGGATGTAGGTCTGCCCGCCCAGCTCGGCTATCGCGGTGTCGCGGGCGCCCGTCGCCTGCAGGCGCGGCTCGGGCGGATCCTGCGCCTCGGCCTGTAGCAGCGCGGGCGACGCCGAATCGGCAAACACGGCGTCATAGTCGCCGGCCGTCGCCTGCGCGATGAGCGACTGGGCCCAGTAGTCGGCAAACCCCGAATCGCCCAGGTTCATCAGCAGCTTACCGTCGTTGGTCGAGGCGACGCGCATGCCGCCCTGGTTGTGCCAGAACCAGCTCTCGTGCGTGGTAACGGTCGGGTAGTCGTTGCCCCAATTCATCCCGTCCACGATGAAGGTGACGTCGGGCGCCGACTGCCAGATCGCCAGGTGGTAGTGCAGCACCAGGAAGTTGGGCGCGAGCGTGCGCAGCGGCTGCGATTGCGCCAGTGTCAGCTTCTGCGTGCCGACCATGTGGGTGACGACGAACGTCTGCTGCGCGGCGGTCAGGCTGCCGGGAAGCTGATCGGCCAGCACCAAGGTCTTGGCGGTGGAGTCGGGCCAGGGGCGTTTGGTCGCCCCGCCGCCGCTCCCGGCGGTTGCACCCGCGCCACCGCCGCCCGTCGTGCCCCCGCTGCCTGGGCTCGCCGAGCCGCCGACGCCGGCAGTCGCCAAGCCACCCGCGCCCGCGTGCGCGCCTCCCTGACCTGACGGTGTCGAGCTGCCGCCGCCGCAACCCGCCGCCGCCAGGCCCAATACGCAAGCCACCGCCAGTCGGCGCATCCCGCGATCTTCGACGGAACGCGCCGGGCGCTAAAGGCGCGCGGGCGGTTTGCGCCGGCTAGCCCTTGCTCCAGGGGGGCACGATCTTGTTCATTCGCGCGTAGGCGATCGATTGTCCGAGGTGCTCGTGCTGGTGCTCGATGAGGACCATCAGCGCCTGGCGGGCCGTCATCTCGGTTCCGAAGAAGCTCACCTTCTTCTCGAGATCGGCGTCGGAGAGACCTTTGACGACCGTCCGGATGTTGTCGAAGGACGCTTCCAGGATCTTCTTGATCGCGGCCTTATCGGTGGTCTGGGCCTCCCACTTCGGCGCGTTCGAATCGAATCCGGCGTCGGCGGGCGACTCCTTGCCGGTGGCGAGCTTGAGCAGGCCGTAGTTGCCGTAGGCGAGGTGGAGATAGACCTCCGAGATCGAACGAACGCCAGGCGCTGGCCGCCAGGTGAGCTTGTCCTGCGGCACCGCCTCCTCGAGCGAGACGATCTTCTTCTCGGTGGCATCGAGCTGACTGATGAAGTCGGCTTGAAAGGCGTTCTTGGATTTCGCGGCGGCGGCCTGCGCGCGATCCGCGCTGGTCGCGAACGGCGCAAACAGCGCGAGAACGAGGGCGAGCGAGCGGATCTTCATCTTGGGTCTCCTGATTGAGGTGAAGCGGCGCCCAAGTGTGCCGCATCGAGCGCCAATGACAAGAACACCACCGCCGCGCAGCCGATCAGGTTGAACCAAAGAAAGCCGATGTTGGTCGACAGCCAGACGCCGATGACCATCGCCTCGGAGAAGAGCGCGGCCACGAACACCGGCGTGGCCCGCACGCGGCGCAGGAAGAAGGCGACCAGGAAGATCCCCAGGATCGTCCCGTAGAACAGCGAGCCCAGGATGTTGACCGCCTGGATCAGGTTGTCGAGCAGCGCGGCCGAGGCGGCGAAGAGGACCGCCAGGACGCCCCAGGCGCCGGTGCAGATCTTGGCCATCCGCAGGTAGTGCGCGTCGGAGGCGCCCGGACGCAGGCTGCGCCGATAGAAGTCGACCACCGTGCAACCGCCGAGCGCGGTCAGCTCGCCGGCGGTCGACGACATCGCGGCGCACAGGATCACGGCCAGCAGCAGGCCGACCAGACCACGCGGGAGGTTGGCCATCACGAACGACAGGAAGACGTAGTCGGCGTCGTTGGGCTCCGGCCGGGGCAAGGCGGCGGTGATGAGCGCGCGGGTCTCCTGGCGGAGCTCCTCGGTTCGGACGACCGCGGCGCGGACGCGGATCTTGGCAGCGCCGATCGTGGCCGCGTCGTCGGCCCGCAGGGCGCCCGCCAGCTGCTCGACGGCGCCCCGCTGCGCGGCGAAGGCCAGCCGATGTTTGGCTTCCAGCCGATGCAGCTCGGCCGCACGCGGCGTTCGCTCGAGGCGGGCCAGCTCCGTCTCGTTGAAGAACAGCGGCGGCGGGTTGAACTGATAAAAGACGAACACCATCACGCCGACCAGCAGGATCAGGAACTGCATCGGGACCTTGAGCAAGCCGTTGAACAGCAGGCCCAGTCGGCTCTCGGTGATCGAGCGCGCCGAAAGATACCGCTGCACCTGCGACTGATCGGTGCCGAAATAGGCCATCGCCAGGAAGCAGCCGCCGGCCAGCCCCGACCACAGCGTGTACCGGTTGCCGAGATTGAGCGACGGATCGACGACGTTCATCTTCCCGAAGACGCCCGCGATCGACAGGGCGTGACCAAAGGAGAGCTCGGGCGGCAGCCGGCGCACGATCACGACGAAAGCCACCACCATGCCCCCCAGCATCACCACCATCTGATGCTTCTGCGTCTGGCCGACCGCGCGGGTGCCGCCCGACACCGTGTAGACGATCACCAGCGCGCCGATGGCCAGGCAGGTGAGGTTGAGCGACCAGCCGAGCACCTTCGACAGCACGATGGCCGGCGCGTAGATGGTGATCCCGGCCGAGAGGCCGCGCTGGAGCAGGAACAGAAACGCCGCCAGCTGGCGGGTCTTCAGATCGAAACGTCCCTCCAGGTATTCGTAGGCGGTCAGCACCCGCAGCTTGTAGAAACGCGGCACGAACGCCACCGACAGGACCACCATCGCGATCGGCAGGCCGAAATAGAACTGCACGAAGCGCATTCCGTCCTGGTAGCCCTGGCCCGGCACCGAGAGGAACGTGATCGCGGAGGCCTGCGTCGCCATCACCGACAGACCGATGGTCAGCCAGCGGTCTTTGTAACCGCCGTGCAGATAGCCGGCCATGTCGGAAGGGCCGCGCGTCTTCCACATCCCGTAGACGACGATCAGGCCGAGCGTCCCGAACAGGACGACCCAGTCGAGGGCGCTCATCGCGTGAGCACGGAGAGCAGCACGCCCAGCGCCATCTCGACGACCAGCGCGCCGAGGACGATGAGATAAATCGCCCGCCAGCTCAGGAACGGTGGGGCGTCGCCCATCTCGGCGCGCGCCGGTTCGGAGCCTGCCGATGCCGCCGCGGCCGCCGCTCCCATCGAACCTTCGCCGTCGCCGTCATCGCCCATGTTTTGGCGCCGTGCCCCCGGCCAGAAGGTTCGCGAACAGTCGAAACGCGCCCGGGACACCGGCCGGGAGCTGCCGGAAGAACGCCAGCCCGCTGTAGACGAAGGTCCCCTTGCCGGCGCGCGTCCAGAGCAAGCCGCCGAACAGCGCGGCCTCGCCGGGATCGTGCATCGACAGCGGCGTCTCGTACTTCGGGTCCCACTTGTCGGGAAAGTAGAGCCCGCGCTCCTGGACCCAGCCCTCGAAATCGCGCGGGCCGAGCGCGTTGGGCGTCGTCAGCGCCGGATGCCTGGGCGAGGCGAAGGTGACGGCCGCCGTCTCGTCGGTGACGCGCTTTTGGCTGATGTCGAATGGCCAGGGCCCGATGGGCGTCGCCAGCGGCGCGAAGCGGTTGTTGGTGTTGTACTGCGCCACCAGCACGCCGCCGGCTTCGACGTAGGACATGAGCGTCGCGTGGGCGGCCCGCAGCCGCTCGCTGGTGTTGAACGCGCGCACGCCGATCACGATCGCGTCGAAGCGCGACAGGCCGGCGGCGCCCGCGGCGAGCGCCTCGTCGCCCAGCAACGTCACCTCATAGCCGACGCCGCGCAGGGCGGCCGGAACCTCGTCGCCCGGCCCCGGAAAGTAACCGACCTTCTTGCCGCCCGTGACCAGATCGATCGGCACCAGACGAACATCCGCATCGACCAGCAGCGTCTGGATCGGGATGTGCGCGTGCTCGACCCGGATCACCTCGCGCGAGAGGTGCCGCCCATCGACGTCGGCGACCACCCGCAACGTGCCCGGCGCGGGAATCGTGTTCTTGGCCGCGGCGGCGATCTGGAAGGCGAAGGCCGCCTCGCTCCCCTTGGCGCCGAGTGAGAACGGAAGGCCGGGTGGCGTGACCGTCCAGCCCGGCGGCGCCTCCACCCGCAACGTGCCGGTCACCGCGGACGACCCGGCCACGAGGCGCAAGCCCAGCGTCTTGGCCGCCCCGCCGCCGGGAAACAGCATCACGCCGGTGTCGGGCGCGACCGAGACCAGCGGCGTCACCTCAACCGGCCGGATGCGCTCGCCCATCACCGGATCGGTCCACCTGTAGATCACCGGCCGCGCCACCGTGAACTTTCGACCGGCGACCGCAAAAATGAAATCAACCTGCAGCGCAGGCGGCCCCTCGGGCGCGCCGATGAGGTCGGCGTCGGCCACCCGGTAGAGCCCCGCCTCGGGCGGCGTCTCCAACCAATAGGGCGTCGAGGCCGCCAGATCCGCCGGAAGGCGTACCGTCTGTTTCACCTCGACCGCCGGCGCCGCCCCACCCGCCTTCGGCACGGCGAGCGCCTGCGCCACCCGCTCGGCGCCGGCCGCGAACGGAAACCGCACCTCCTCCAGCCGGATCGGCACCGGCGACCGGTCCACAGTGGTGGCGGTGACGGCCAGCTCGGACCCGGGCGCCGCGCGAAAATCGGGGGCCGTCGCCTCGGCGAAGATGCCGCCGCAGGCCAGGACCAGCTCGCGGACCTCGCGCTTCTTGACGGCGCGCCAGCCGGCGTCGGCTACCGTGTCGAGCGCGGCGTCGACGGCCAGGAGGCCGAGAATCGAGGCCGACGGCACCGCCGGATCGAACTTCGCCACCAGTCGATCGACGAGCGGCCGAATCCGCGCGGCACCGGGGATCCGCGCCCAGGAAAGATCGATGCCCGACAGGAGCCCGCCGTCGGCGGCGCGCTTCTTGGACGTCGACGGCGCCTCCGCGTCGGCCAGCGGCTTGAAATATTCGATCGTGGGCGCGCGCGAGCGGGCCACGCCGAACCCCTGGCTCTTGTGCATGCTCCGGCTGTCCGCCGCCATCTCGCCGTACGAGACGCCGAGGAGCGCGCTATAGCCGCCCACGTCCAGCTTGATCTGCCCGGACATATCTTCGCCCGGCTTGATGTTCCAGGCGGATCGGTTCCAGTAGAGCCGCCCGGCCTGCCAGGGCGTCACGCCGCCCCTGAGCTCCTCGGCGTGAAAGTGCGGATCGGCGGCGGCGCGAAACGCCTCCATCGCCAGGATTGCCGACGCCGTGTGGTGGCCGTGGGTATCGGCCGGCCCGGGCGAGAAGCGGGTGATGATCAGGTCGGGACGGAAGCGGCGAATTACGGTCACCATGTCGCCGAGGACCGCGTCCTTGCCCCAGATCCGCAGCGTCTCCTCGGGACTCTTCGAAAAGCCGAAGTCGCGTGCGCGCGTGAAGAACTGCTCGGCGCCGTCGATGCGCCGCGCGGCCAGCAGCTCTTGCGTGCGGATGAGCCCCAGCTCGGGCCCCTGCTCGGAACCGATCAGATTCTGCCCGCCGTCGCCGCGGGTGACCGACAGATAGCCGGTGCGGACCTGCGCGCCGTTCGCGAGGTAGGCCAGCAGCGCCGTGTTTTCGTCGTCGGGGTGGGCGGCGACGTAGAGGACGCTGCCGACCACGCCCAGCTTGCGCAGACCGAGCGCGATCTCGGCCGCGTTCGGCTGTTGCGGCGGACCGGCCGCGGCGGCGCGGGCAGAGACGGCGGTGACCAGAGTGAGGGTGAGCACGGCGAGACGTGGCGGCATCGGGCGGTGGCGTCGGAGTATAGTTGATGCGCAAGGTGGGTCGCCCATTCTCCAGTTCCTATCTCGCGGGGGAGGCGGCCGCGCGCGCGTTCATACCGCTCGACTTCCGGTCTAGCGCGGAACGAATCGCCCGCACCCGCGCGGCGGCCGCCCGGGGGATCGATCCGAGCGTCGTCGCCGTGCTCCGTGCGCAGCAGGCGGAGTTGCCGCCCAGCCCCGCCCGCGACGCGAATCTGGAGGCGCTGGCCGCGGGCCACACCGCCGTGGTCGCCACCGGCCAGCAGGTAGGGCTTTTTCTGGGGCCCCTGTATTCGTTCTACAAGGCTGCGTCGGCGATCGCCGTGGCGCGCGCGCTGGAGGCCGAATCGGGCGTGCGGACCGTTCCGCTCTTCTGGCTGCAGACCGAGGACCACGACTTCGCCGAGATCGCGAGCTGCCACGTCGCCGGCGCCGACGGCGCCCCCCTCGAGCTGGCGCTCGCGGACGAGACCACCGGCGAGGCGCGCATCTCGGTGGCCCACCGGCGGCTCGGCGCCGAGGTGGAAGGCCTCCTCGAGACCCTAGCCGAGACGCTGCGCCCCTCGCCCGCGGCGTCCGAGACGCTGGCGCTCCTGCGGGCGCACTACCGGCCCGGCCGCCCGCTGGCAGCGGCGTTCGCCGGCCTGCTGGGCGCGCTCTTCGCGGAGGAGGGTCTGCTGATCCTCGACCCGCGCGTGGCGCCGATCGCCGCGCTGGTCGCGCCGGTCCACCGCCAGGCCATCGACGGCGCCCAGACCATCGAACGGCGACTCGACGAACGGCGGGCGGCGCTGGCCGCCGCTGGGTTCGACGAGCAGATCCCGACGCGCCCGGGTTGCGCGCTGACCTTCTTTCACCGCGCCGCCGCGACCGGGCCCCGTTTCCGGCTCGCGCGCCCGCTGCCCGACGCCCTGGCCGACGCCGGCTCCGATGCCGGCTGGGTGCTCTCCGGCTGCGACGAGATCGTTTCGAGCGCGGCCGTCACCGAGGCCCTGGCGCACGATCCGCTTCGTCTCTCTACCTCGGCGCTGCTGCGCCCGATCGTGGAGGACACGCTCCTGCCGGTCGCGGCGTACGTGGGCGGTCCCGCGGAGGTGAGCTACTTCGCCCAGCTCGGTCCGCTCTACGATCATTTCCGGCTGGCGCCCCCGCTAGATCGGAAGAGCGTCGTGTAGGGAAAGAGTGTAGATCTCGGTGGTC
>CALAOV010000233.1 GCA_937889515.1 uncultured Myxococcales bacterium
CAGCCCCCGCCGTTTTTCGTCAGGGGCACAGCCCCCGCCGTTTTTCGTCAGGGGCACAGCCCCCGCCGTTTTTCGTCAGGGGCGCCCACAAGTCGATCCGTCTTTGATACAATCGAGGTCCCTTCATGCGCACCTTGGCAAAGGGTAGGCCTTCTGGAAGGCGCTTTGGCGGACTGGCCTTGGCCGCATCGGCCGGGGCCGTCGCCGTCGCGGCAGCGGGCTGCCACGTCAACAAGCCGGCCGAGGAGCACTTCTACGATGTGCACATTCAGCCGATCTTCAACAGCTTCTGCGTGGGCAACACCTCCCCCTGTCACAAGATCGACCCGAGCACGGGGTTCGACGGGGGCACCGCCGGTCTGACGGCTCTCGGCAACCTCGACCTCTCCTCGTTCGAGGGGGTGCAGAAGCGGCGCGACGTTCTGCGGACCTACGGCAGCTACCCGCAGCCGCTCATCCTGCTTAAGGCGCTTCCCGAGGCGGACGTCCAGATTCCCTATCAGCAGAGCTTCTACACCAGCGAAATTCGCCACACCGGCGGCAAGCCGATCGCGCTGAACACGGAGGCCTACTTCGAGCTCAAGAACTGGCTCGACAACGGGGCCAACCGCGACGGCATCGCGCCCGAGGCGGTCGCGAACTCGGGGACCGGCGTCTGCAGCGTCGCGCTGCCCCCGGTGAGCCAGCGGATTCCGGTCGACACCACCACCGCCGCCTACCAGGATTTCAAAAACAACGTTCAACCGATGCTCAAGTCCTCCTGCGCCTACGGCACCTGCCATGGCTCGCCGCAGGCCGATCTCTATCTCACCTGCGGCGACGCCGACGACCAGCTCCAGTTCAACTACGCGCAGACGGCCGGGTTCGTCACCCTGGCGCCGATCAACGTCCAGCAGAGCGAAATCTTGTTGCGTCCGCTGGCCACCACGGCGGGCGGTGTCAGCCACACCGGCGGGACGTTCTTCCAGTCGCGCACCGATCCCACCTGGCTGACCTGGCAGGCCTGGGCGACGGAGGTTCAGGCGACGCCGCTCATGGTGGGGCCCGAGACCGCGGGCCAGACGTTCTTCGAGGCGAACGTGATGCCCAAGATGCTCGTGCGCGGGTGCGATCTCGAGGGGTGCCACAGCCCGGACGGGTTCAACGACTTCCGTCTGCGCTCGGGCGCGTTCGGGTTCTTCGCGCCCGCGGCGCTGACCCGCAACTACCACGCGCTGGCCGACGACTTCATGGCCTTCGACGCCGTCGATGTCCGGCAGTCGCGCGCGGTGAAGAAGAACATCAGTGGGATCTCGGGCGGCATGACCCACCGGGCCGGGTCGCTGCTCGAGGACGAGGGCTTCGCCGTCACCGATCCCTGTCCCCAGCCCTTCGACCCGACCACCAACACGCGTGCCTTCTGCGTGCTGCAGGCCTGGCACGCGCTCGAGCGACAAGATCGGGCCGCCTCGGTCTCTCCGATGACCGCCGGTCAGATTCTGCCGCTGGTGTTCGTGTCGCGGCCGCCGAACGGCGACGACCTGCTGCACTTCGACACCTTCGAGGGGGGCGCGGATCTCAAGCTGGCCGACGCGACGATCGACGGAACCGGGATGGTGACCGCGGTCGGCAACGTGCGCAGCGCGCTCGGCCCCTGCGCCGGCCTCACCCCGGGCGCGAACCTCGACGTCCGGGGACCGGAGTGGAGCTACGACGCGACCAAGGTGGTGTTCGCCGCGCGTCCCGGCGCGACCAGCGGCCTCGACCTGTGGCAGCTGGACGTGAGCGCCGGGACCTGCACGCAGCTCACCAAGGACGCCGGCCGCATGGTCGGCGGCAACAACGTGCGGGTCCACAACTTCGACCCGGTGTTCGCCCCCGACGGCAGCGTGGTGTTCGCGTCGACCCGCGGCGGAACGCTCACGCTGAAGAACTTCCTACCGAACGCCGATCTCTTCCGGGTCCTGGCCGTGCCGGGCCAGGCGCTCGATTTCTCGAACCCGCAGCAGATGACCTTCCTGCTCAACTCGGAGCTGTCGCCCGCCTTCATGCAGGACGGTCGGGTCAGCTTCACCGCCGAGAAGGCGACGCCCGAGTTCTATCAGCTCTCCGGGCGGCGGATGAACTGGGACCTGACCGACTACCACCCGCTGCTGGCGCAGCGCGCGCAATCGACCAACACGTTTTCGACCGATCTCCACCCGTCGGTCGGCTACCAGCAGGCGACCGAGATCCGCGAGGGGCTCGACCGCAATTTCCTCCTCATCCTCTCGGACCCGGGCGCGCTGGGCGGCGGCGGCGCGCTGGCGACGTTCAACCGATCGATCGGGCCGTTCGAGGCGGATCGCGCCGCCGACGTGACGTTCGTAAAATCGATGGTGATCGTCGATCCGACGGCCGCGGCCACCGGTGCGATGAACGCCAAGGGCGCCTATCGCTCGCCGTTCTCCCTGCCCAACGGCGAGATCCTGGCGTCCTATGACGCCAACGTGACGAATCCGACCGCCGACTTGCCCAAGTACGCTCTGGTGGCCATCGACCCGGCGAGCGGGGTGCGGCGGCCCCTCGCGAGCGATACGGCGCTCTCGTACGTCGAGGCGGCGCTCGGCTACAAGCGGGGCGAGACGGCGCTGTTCTCGAACCTGCCCCAGCTGGTCTTCGGCGGGCACGCGAACGACTCGGGCTTGCAGGGCGATGGGGTCTTGCACCTCCCGGACGCCTCGGTCCTGGCCACCTTGCTGGGGGCCAATCTCCGACAGGGGCGAAACCTGGCCGCCATGGATGCGGCCGTGGCGCTCAAGGTCTATCAAGAGATGCCGCCGCCGAGCGCGTCGCCGGGGAACCTGATGGGGTCGCAGCAGACCTATACCCAGCGCACCTCGCTGGGAACCATCGATCTTCTCGGCGATCACTCGGTCAAGGTGCTGGTCCCGGGTGGGACCCCGCTGATTCTCGAATTGATCGACGGTGGCGGAAATCCGCTTTTCACGATGAGCGAGGAGCACCAGGTGCAGGCCGGGGAGTACATCTCGCCCGGGCCCCCGCGGGCGGTGTTCAACAACGTCTGCGGCGGCTGCCACGGGAGCATCAGCGGAGAGGACCTGGATATCGCCGTCAACGCCGACGCGCTGACCGGCGCCTCCGTGTCGGCCTCGCGCGATGGCATTCCGCAGTCGCTCCATTGAAGTTACGCAGGAATCACCGCGCCGAAAACCGTTCGAAACACGGCTCGGCGATAATGGTGTGTCGTGCTCGTGTCGTTGATAGCCGCCCCGGGAACCGCCGCTCCGCCCGCCCAGAGTACAGAGGTGACGGCGGCCTCGATCTTGGCCTTTACCAATGACGCGGAGGCTCAGGACCTGCTCATGGAGCTGGCCGTCACGGACGGCTTCGGCGTTCGCTGCGCCGCAACTGAGGTCGAGGCGGCCAACATCCTGCATCTCGAACGGCCCGGGCTGGTGCTGGTCGATCTGGATATGGCGGCCCGGGCGGGCGCCAAGTTCCTGCGCGCCCTTCGTCAGGGTCCGTTTCGCGATATCCCCTCGATCGCCATCACCGCCACCAACGATCCGATGTTGACCATCAGCATCGACGCACCGGTCTACTTCAAGCCGGGCCTCGACGGCCTCGGCGCCGCGCTCGAGCGCTTGTTCTGGCCCGAGTCCGGCCAGGCGCGCTAGCCACCGGCGCGCGGGCCAGCCGAATCGGCGCCAGCCATTCGACGCTAGCCGAACTGTACGGAGCGCCGTGTGGCCGTGCCGTAGATGAACCCGGAGATCGGGAAGCGGGGGACGGCGGCCGCGTCGTCGACGGCGGCGCCGAGCGCCACTACCACCGGCACGAAGTGTTCGTGGGTGGGCAGCGCCTGGCGGACCCCGGGCGCGCGCTCCCGGTAGGCGAGGAGCGCGTCGACGTCGCGACGGGCGAGGACATCCGCGGTCCAGGCGTCGAACTCCTTCGCCCAGGCGGCCACCGGCGCCTCCGGGCGGAAGTCCATGCTTCGCAGGTTGTGCGTCAGGAACCCGCTGCCGACGATGAGAATCCCCTCTCGGCGCAGCGGGGCCAGCGCGCGCCCCAACCGGAACAGCTCCGCAGGCTCCAGCGTCGGCAGGGAGACCTGCAGGACCGGGACGTCGGCCTCGGGGTACATCGCGACCAGCGGGACGTAGGCGCCATGGTCGAGCCCGCGCTCGGGATCTTCGGCCACCGGTTGACCCTGCAGTAGTCCACGCAGGCGGGTGGCCAGCTCGGGCGCGGGCGGCGACGGATAGGTCGTCTGGTAGTACTGCGCGGGGAAGCCGTAGAAGTCGTAGACCAGCGGCACCGACCGGGTGGCGCCGATGGTGATCGGCCGGTCGACCCAGTGGGCGGACAGCATGAGCACCGCGCGCGGCCGCGGCAGCGCCTGGGCCCAGGCGCCGAGCTCGGCCACCCATCCACGATCGTCGAGCAGCAGCGGCGAGCCGTGGGCGAGAAAGATCGCCGGCATGGTCGCCGCACGGTTGGCGCCGGTCGCGCCCTGGGAAGCTGGCTGAGACATGGTCAAGCGCTTGGATGCCGCGCGACCGCATCCGGTTGCGCCGGCGGCCAGCAGGACCTCAAGGGCGGCCCGGCGATCCATCGGCGAAGTCTAGCAGGCGCGCCCGGCTAGAATCGCACCGCGAAGGAGCCCTGCACGATGTGCGCGTAGGATCGGTCGTAGTTGGGGGCGTTCACCGAGGCGAGCTGGTAGAGCAAGATCTCGTATTTGACGTCGGCCTCCATCTCGGCAAACCAGGTGGACCGTTCTTGCCGGGGGCGGCGCAGGAACGCCAGGCGGCCGCCCACCAGGTAGTTGCCCATGGGCGACAGCTCGCGGTCGCCGGTCCAGTACTGGCCGGCCGGCCCTTCGGTGCGGTAGCCCTCGCCGTCGCGGTAGAAGCTGGCGCCGCTCTGCAGGTGGTAGTGGCCGCGCAGCGACAGCAGCGTCGATTGCCCGATGTACTTGTTGACGACCAGGTCGGCCGTGACCGCCTGCATTGCCCAGCTGTCCTGGTAGAGGCGCAGCATCGTGAGGGTCGAAGCGCGCCACTCGGGAAAAGCGTAGGCGGCGCGGCCGAAGACGGCGTAGCGCTGGCGGTAGATCGGCTCGTGCTCTTGCGGCTCCTGGTGCTGGCTGCCGACCAGGACGCTGCGGTAGGGGTTGGATTGAAAGCCGTCCAGGATCTGGATGGTTCCACCGCCCTGGACGACCAGCCGGGGGGTCATGGTCCAGGTGAGCGACAGCTCGAACTCGTCGATGTCGAGTCGGTGGGTCACGACATCGGCCGATCCGGTGAAGCAGTGCGCGGACGAGGTGAGCGGATGCAGATCGAGCGCGGTCTGGCTGGTGTTGTTGTTGGCGTCGCAGACGCTGTCCCAGTTGTGCGAGTAGGAGAGGGTGAGCGTGAAGTTGTGGTCGTAGAGATCGTCGTGGGTGGTGGCCGAGAGCGAATTGGACCGGTAGTCGTGCTCCCAGCCATACGCGTAGGAGGCGCCGATGCCGGCGTCGGGGCGGTCGTAGGTGAAGCCGGCGTGCACCAGCTCGCGGTTGTCGTGAAATTCGGTGGCGCTCGTGATCGCGTCGACGCCCGTGTGCGGTCCCGAGACCGCCGGCGTCGCGCCGCTCACCGCGTCGGCCTCCCACCCGGCCGCGATGCCGAGGCCGCCGCCGAGGGGCGCGTTGGCGTCGACCTGCGGGTGCAGCACGGTGATTCCCTTGTTCTGCGACGACGGCTCGCGGAAGAGCGTCAGGCGCGACGACACCTCGGTCGGGTTGTCGGCGCGCGCGGGCGCAGCCCAGGCCAGGGCCGTCGCGACCAGGAGCGCCCGATGCCTCAGTTGCAACCGCAGCCTCCGCCCGCCGTCCCGGTCCCGCCCACGGCCCCTTCGCGGTTGGACAGGATGTGTTCCTCGGCGGCGCGCTCCTGCCCTTCGGCGTCGAGCTGCATGATCCGATCGGAGAGCAGCTCGCGCTGGTGCGGCTTGACCGTCCACTTCGACACCGCGCAGCCGCCGCCGCTCACCGCGCACGTGACGGCGAT
>CALAOV010000234.1 GCA_937889515.1 uncultured Myxococcales bacterium
CGGTGGTGCCCGCTGCGGCGCGGGCACCAGCGGCGCAGCGGGCACCACCGGCACCGCCGGCGCATCGGGAACCGCCGCCCGCCCCAGCTACAACAAGGGCACCGGCTTCTTCGTGTTGAACGGGAAGCTCTATGACGCCAACGGGAACGAATTTCGGATCCGGGGGATCGACAAGCTCCATTGGGACGAGAGCTCGTCGGGGCTCGCGGGTTCGAAGGCCAACACCGTGCGGTGGACCGTCGACTTCACGCGATCGGCCGCGACCAACGTCGCCCTCCTTCAGGGCGGCGCCGGACAGACGGCGGGGACGATCTACAACCACATGGTCGTCATGCCGGGAGCCTGGTCGGCCCCCGCGGGGACGCTGACTTGTTCCAACGACGCTTCCATCTTGGCCTCCGCGGTCACGGTCTGGGTGGCCCAGGTCGCGTCTTGGACGCAGATCGAAAAGTACGCGATCCTCAACATCGCGAACGAGTGGGGGCCGTCGAACAGCACCGTCTGGCGTGACAGCTACATCACCGCCATCGGCCAGTTGAGAACGGCTGGCTATCACGCGACCCTCTCGATCACCTCCGGCGGCTGCGGGCAGGACAACGCAGATCTCGTCAAATACGCGCAGGCCGTCTTCGACAGCGATCCGGAGAGGAACGTCATCTTCGATCGGCACGTCTATGGCGGCGACGCCGACGCCGGTGCGCTCGACACCGACGCCGCGGCCCTCGCGGCGCTGGGGTTGCCCATCATTTTTGGCGAGTTCGGTCCCGGAAGGAACATCGGCCCGTCGCCCACCAACCTGACGCCCGCCGACGTCATCCAGACCGCCGAGCAATACGGCTTCGGGTGGATGGCGTGGGCCTGGGACGACAACAACCTGGTCAACGCGAAGGCGGACAACACCTGGTTCGCGCTGTCGTACGCGGGCACTTACGCCTCCAGCGCCGATCTCACGATCTTCGGGCAGCAGGCCGTCGAGGGGTGCACCAACCCTGCGCCCGGCGGTTGCGGATGCCCCGACAGTCCCGCGCCGGCGATGACCGTCGTGGCGCCGGGCTGCACAGGGACCCCGGTGCCCGCCCATTCGAACTACTCACTGAAGGCGCTCGCGACGCTGGCGACGATCTTCTAGGACCGCCTTCACGTTGAAGCGAGGGAGTAGCCGCGCGGCGGCTCACTATGCCGGACATGATGCGGTCGCGAGCGCTGCCGCAGATCGTGCGGTGGGTGTGCTCCCCATGTTTGTCCCCATTGAAGGAAACGATGATAGGCGTTATGTAAATAGTTGAAATCATACGCGAGGATGGCGGAACTGGTAGACGCGCCAGACTTAGGATCTGGTTCCGAAAGGAGTGGAGGTTCAAGTCCTCTTCCTCGCACCGACTTCGGTTACGCAGGCTTGCAGGATCGCGGCTGACCGGATGACTCGCCTGGTTTCGGCGATCCCCCACCTGATCCCCCACTTCCGATCTCCCTCTCCTCGCTCGGCGAGGAGAGGGTCGGGGTGAGGAGTCTTCCGAAAACGAGCCGCACCACGCTTCCAGCCGCGGCCAGCGAGTGGTCGACGGAGGTAGTTCTTCCGAAGAAGACCACCGCCCTCGTCCGAGAAGACCCACCCTTCGGTGAGCCCCCGATGCTGCTGGGCCAGCCTGTCCTTGCCGAGCACAAGTGCCTTATCTCAGTGGCGTGCGGAACCTACGTCTTCCCAGAGCGGAAGTCGCCGGCGGAGATCTCCAAGGCGGCCGACACGCTCATGTACGAGGACAAAGCGAAGATGAAGGCGGGCGGGTAGGTGTCGTGTTCGTCGTCTGCGTCGCCGATTGCTCCCAATGCCAGTGAGCGGCGCCTCCTTCCGCAGTTGCAAGTTCAGTGGCAAGATCTGCCGGACTGTGACTCCCGAGGTGACACCACGCGGTTCGAGGTTGGCGCTTCTGCTCGTTTACGTCGCCGGCGCGCTGATCCTCCAGGTCTGCGCTTGCAGCTCCGGCTCGGCAGGCGGCGGCTCACCCGGTTCGGCAGGCGGCGGCTCACCCGGCGGCGCGACCGGCGGGACGGGAGCGGTGGCTGGGGCAACGGGGCTCGGTGGAGTCGGAGGCGCGAGCGCGTCACCTCGGAAGATGGGCTCGGTGTACATCGGCTCGGCTCCGGATCCCACGACTTCGTCCGCGACGACGGCCGGAGCCGACTTCATCCTCTACCCGTCACAGGACAACTGCACGTACGAGGCGCACGGCCCCTGCGCCGTCGCGATCTGCGGGACGCCCAACCCGCAAGGCTACCTGAGCGCCGGGACGGTGGTCCTCTCCTCGGACGTCATGACGCAGCAGGTGACCCAGCTGATCAACGGCACCTACGAGTCCCTCTATTTCCCGGGCGACCTGTGGTCGGCGGCGGGAGTGACGGTCACCGTCAGCGCGCCGGGCGGCGACGTTCCCGCCTTCAGCGCGCAGTTCCCCGCACCGGCGGTCCTCGCCATCCCCGACGCCACGTCGGTGGCAATCGAGATCGCGAAGCACGGTCAGGACATCGCCCTCACCTGGCAGGGCGGCGGGGCGTGCCAGGCCATCTTCGAGTTCTCCGAGAGGCAGGGCGACACGACCTACGACGCCGTGTGCGCGTTCCCCTCGAGCGACGACAGCGGAACGATCCCCGCGGCAGCGTTGGCGCCCTTCCCGGCCGGCACCGCGCCGACCTACACCTTCACCTGCACCGTCACCACGAACCTGATGGTCGGCGACTGGGCGATCAACATCCGCGCACTCGCGGATGCGCGAACGCCTGACGGAAACAGGGCAGAAGGAGCAATATCCGGCTGGTGAATCAGCTGGGTGCCTTGGCGGCCAGGATGTCGACCAACTAGAACGCATCTCAGAACCGCCTCAAGAGGATGACGGCGCAGGAGAGCTGGACGAAGCCCAGGAAATTGGGGGCGTGGTGCTCGTACCTGGTGACGAGTCGACGCGACCGCATCATCCAGGCGAAGAGGCACTCGATCCCGGGCCGCCTCCGCCCGACCCACCGGTTTCCACGACCATCCGGGTGCCGAAGCCGAAGGTGATCGTCAAGATCGACGGGGGTCGACCGTGATACCGTTCCGGGCCGATCCGGGGGGCCGGGTACCGTCAGCCCCGCGACGGCGTCACCGATATCACAACGAGAGAGAGGAAGAGCCCATGTTCATCACCGTCATCCACCACATTCACGACCCGAAGGGTTTTCAAGCGGCCGAGGACAAGGCGATCGAGAAGGGCCTGCCCACCCACGTGGCGCTGCCCATTCACGCGGCCACCGAGGATCATCGACTCGGAGTCTGCATCTGGGAAGGCCCGTCCCTCGGCGCGGTGCGCGAGCTCGTCGAAGCCGTGGTCGGGCCCTACAGCAAGAATGAATACTTCGAGATGCACGTCGACGGACTGACCCCGCAACTCGGGAAGTAGTCGACCGCGCGGTAGGTCAGGATAGCGTGGGTCGCGAGCTGTCCGTCGGCGACGGCGAGCAGCTCAGCGTTCGGCGTTTCCCGCGGGCAGCCGCCGGCCGTGCGTCTTGCTACCCAGGCCATCTACGAAGTCCGCGACGCCTCGGACGCGAAAGCGACCTTCCACGCCTCCCGCGACAGGTCCACGGGGGGCTCGACGGCGGACCCGGCGACCACTCCGTCCATGAAGCCTAGGAACCGTCCGCCAAAGTTAGGCCTCGCGATCCTCCAGGCGGCTCGCCAGCCGGGGCTTCTCGCTAAGAGCCGAGCGCCAGCAACGACGGTTTCGAACGCGTCGTCGTTCAACAGTCCTTCTTCACGTTGATAGAACGAGTCTTCGAAATGGAAGAAGAGCGCGCGGCAGAGGTTGGTGAACTGGCTTAGCTCAGTTTGAGTGATCTCCTGAGGGCTCCCCGAACCGTGAAGCCATGCATCGGCCACAGCGGGGTCTGCGAGCGCCAGCTGCAGCTCAACGATGCGCGAGGCGCGGCTGTGCCTGATCGCGATTTGTTGATTGCGCTTTGTCTGCCTAACTTGAAGCGCCAGGTAGATTAGCGAGATCAGTACAGCAAGGCCGCTAACGAAGCTTCCCAAAGACGCAAGATCGGAAAGTGACATTGAGGTCCCCACCGTTGAGTTGATCGGGGGAGACGGGATTTGCGGACCGCTTAAGACGTCATGGCGCTCGAAGCTCCGCCCCGGGCGTTGCGGATTTGACGAAGCTGGTGCTCGGTCCGAATCCCGGCGTGAAGAACAACGTCGTCTGCGTCTCGGCGTATGCCTCCGTTGCAGGCGGAAGGATGTTTTGAGCGGTATACGAGGCGATGCCATCTGGCGTCGCGGTCGTACCGGCCGTGTTCAGCGAAGCGTCGTCGCACCCTTCAATCGCGTTCACCGTCCCCGTGCCATAAGTCCAGGTAACGGTGTTCTTCCCGCCCGCATCGGAGACATCGTAGGTCCCGCTGTAGCTGTCCGTCGTCGCGCATCCCGGCGCGGGCCCGGCTCCGGCGGGCGAAGTAGGCGGAGCCACCTGTTCGACGGCCGAGAAGTTCCCTTCAGGGTTGAACGTGAGCGCGATGGTGATGATGGCCGGTACCCCGCCGCTGAACGTCCACGTACCGACGGGCGGAGCTGGATTGTTCGAGCCGCACCCGCCGATCCCGAGAGCTCCAATCGCGAACGCCAGGAAGATGTTGCGCCGCATGCCGGGTACATATAGCAAACCATAGGCCAGCGCCGGCGGCGTGACGATCATGGGCTTTGCTGAAGGCTTCTCAGGAAACTGAGAGTCTGGCGACATCCCTCGTTCCGCATTGGAACCGATCGAAGTGATCGGCGTTCGCCCGGCGCGAGCTCGGGTTTCACCCCAGAGCTTTCCCACGTTCCCCAATTGTCGGATAGTCGTTGACGTGATTCGCCAGGGCTTCCCGCTGCGGTGTTGGTTGGCAATAGCTCTCGTGATCGCGGCCGCGATGCCTTCCGCCGGCGCGCAAACAATGCCGGTTCCCGCGACGACGCCGACCCAAGCGGTGGCACCGCCAACCAGCCCCCCACCGCCTACCGATCGCGGCCGGTTCGCCGCGATCTGGGTGGCCCCCCTCGCCACGCATCAGTTCCAGGGGGCGGGCGTCGAAGCCGGGTACAGGTACCACTGGCTCGCTGGGCTTTACCGGCTCGGATTTCTGCAAAACGGCTACGCACCCGCCGACGCCCTCACTCTCGAACGCACCCAACGGGTCTTCCTCGATCTCGAGCTCGATGGTCAGTGGCGGTTTCATGATGCGGTCACATTGGCCGTCGGCGGTGGCGTGGCCTTCATCGGCGATCGCGTGGATATCGCCTCGATGAACGGGCCGACCTGGGCCACGACGACCGACGATCGTGGCAAGGTCCGGCCCCTCGTGAGCGAGACCCTCGCCGGACCGATCTTCGAATCGAGCGTGACGTTCTACGTGGGCCCGAATCCCGAGGTTCGTTTGTCGCTCGGGGTCTGTTGGGGGCGACACGCCCGACACTAAGAACGCACCTGCGGGTCGGTGGGTCAGGGGCTGACCCAAGTGTCGCCGTTCCCCTCGCAGGCGGCCGGTGCGCCCGAAGGGGAGTCCGGCGGGAACAGCCAGACCAACGCAAACGCGCAGATCGCGGCAGGCTCCCCGACCGGTCGCGACGTCGAGGTCGGGGCCCGCTGCGCCCGGGCTCGTTGAGCTCACCCGCCGCCGGGCGCGGTCACAAACGTGGCTGGGGCCGATGGTGGGCGCGACGCACGTGGATGAACTGGACGATCGCACAGAGCACCGCTCCCAACGCCAGGGCGTGGATCGGGGCTGCTGTGACGTGGAGCACCAAGAACGCCAGCACCCATCCGATCCCGAGAACAACCCCTAAGGCGAGCAGCATGGTGAACCCTCCCCACGGAAGATAGGGACGAATCCGCGGTCGGCAATGGTTGGGCTGTCTCGAATAGGGTCACGGACGGGCGAAGTCGCGGACATCGACTAAGATAGAGATATGCCGGCCCGCAGCTCACGGGTGCGAGATTGCCAGGCGCCGCGGAGGCTGCGGCTGGTGGCGCCCGCCGTGGTCCGTGCCCTCGGCACCGTTGGACTACTCGGCGCCCTGGGCCTGGGCTGCGGCTCCAAGGCGCCGGCGGGCGGCGGCGGACCGACCGACGCCGACTTCGCGGTCTGTTCCGGAACGCCGGCGGTTCACTACGCGCCTGGGATGAGCGTTCTGTCGGCGTCGGGCGCCTACGCCGTGGCCATCCAATCGGCCGTCACCACCACCAGCAGCGGCATGGTCGATAGCCCGGCCATCGGCTTTGCGACCTTCACGGTCGCCGTCACGGCTGTCGGCGATGGAGGGCTCGACGCCGGCGCGGTGGTCGACGCGGGCGGGGTGCTACCCGACGGGCTCACGATGACCACGCCGGCGGTCCCCACCGAGGTTCCCTACAATCCCTACATGCCGGTGCACATGCACGGCGGGTCCACCGTACCGGCCGCCGCGGCCCAGGGCGACGGGACCTTCAGCGTATCGGATTTCGACTTCATCATGGGCGGATACTGGCAGCTCTACATGAATGTCGTGCCCAGCCCCGGCGTGTCGGACCGGGTGACGTTCCTGCTCTGTATCCCGGACGACTAGCCGGCGTCGTCGCTCGACGATCGAGCCGTGTGACGCGCGCGCGGCCCGCGCTACGGCGCGCAGGTCGCGTGGCTGGTGGTCAGCGTCGTGTTGCTCTTGTACGACCCGCTGGTGACACAGGTCATGACCGCGCCGGTGGCCGCGTCGGGCGCGTGAAACACCGTCGCCGAGGTCGGCGTCCAATCGAGCGTCCCGCCGCCCCCGATCTGGTAGCGGGCGATCTGCGGGGGGATCGCGGCGTCGAGATCGCCGCTCGCCACCAGCGACGCGAGCACGTCGTCGCCGATGGCCTGCAGGTGCAGCTGCACCGTCACGTGATCGGGCGTGGCGGGGAGGGTGGCCGACCGGCCGGCGTCGGGATACTCCTTCATCATGTGCGTCTGATAGGTCGACGGATCGTTGACGTTCTGGATCAGCAGGCCGGGCAACTGGTTGCTGGGGCCGATGCTGGCCGCCTCCCAGAACAGCGTGATCTGTTTGCCGCTGCCGTCGAACAGGCAGTCGCGGATCAGCCACAGGTCGGGATCGGGCGAGGCGTCTTCCAGCGGGAGTGCGCTGGGGAACCCGGCAACAGGCATGGTGTTGCCGCTCGCGTAGATGACCGTGCCGCCCTGGTAGGCCGTCAGCTCGACCCACACCCGCCGATCGGGTGTCGCGCCGCTCGGCCAGCTGTGGCCGGCCGCCGCGACGTTGTCGAGCGTCAGCTGCAGACGATTGGTCTGCGGGTTGAGGCACAGCGTCGATTGCACCGTCGTGTCGAGGAACGCCTGCGCCTGCGTCTGCTGCGCCGTGTTCTGCGGCGCGATGTCGTTCTGCGGATCGGCCACCGGAAAATCGCCGATCGCCAGATCGACCGCCGGAAAGCCGTGGTTGTGGACGCGGCGGATCTTGGTGGGCGTGGTGGTCGACACCGCGCCGGGGCTGCCGACCATGTGGCACTCGGCGCAGCTCTCGCCGGCCGGCGGAACCGACAGCGTGGTCGCCTGCCATTCCTGGAAGGTGCGCTCCACGTGCGCGCCCTGGAGGTTCTGGATGTCGTGGCAGCTCCCGCAGGCGGTGGCCGAATCGGTGGTCGTCCCGTCGAGGAGACGCGAGTAGCCGACGCGGTGGGGCGAGCCGGCCACCGGATCGGCGAACGGTCCGAAGAGGCCGTCGTCGGTGGCCAGCACGAGCGGATCGTTGTGCGTCCCCGTGACCGATTCGATCGAGTGACAGAAATAGCAGGTGATCCCCCGCATCGGTGGCGCGATCGCGGCCAGGTTCGTCCCGTCGGTGAGGTTCTCGCGCACCGCCATCGGCGCGTGGCAGGTCACGCAGAACGTTCCCACCTGCGCGCGCTGATTCATGGCCTGAAAAACGGGATCGTCGGTGGCGTAGGCGTGCATGCTCCCCGACCAGTCCTGGTACTGCGTCGGGTGGCAGGTCTTGCAGGTTTGCGGATCGGTGAGCTCGTCGTGCGAAAGCTGCGGCGCCGCCGAGCCACCGCAACCGCCCAACGCCGCGACGGTCGCGACCAGCGCAAATGCCGAGCGAGGAATGACGATACGCATGGCCATGACAATTCTAGAACGAAACCGCAGCAAGGCCCGACGCAATCAATTGTTCGGGGCGCCGCAGACCAGCCAGTCGAGCAATGTCTGGCGGGCGCCGAGCGCGGCCGCGTCACCGCCGTCGGCATCGTCGGTGAGCTGGGGCTCATTCGAGGGGGGCATCGCGCAGTTTTCGAAGACCTGGGTGATGATTGCCCCAGCTTGCACATAGATCTGCTGGTAGCTCGTGAGCGGGGTTTTCGACTCCACTCCGGTGGAGCTGTGGCAAGAAACGCAGAATGGAACAAATACATTCGGATACACGTCGCTCGCGAAGCTCGGCGCGGTGCCCGGGCAGGTCGGGTTCACCGGCGGGTCGCAAACGACGGCGTCGGGTTTCTTGCAGCTTGTCAGCGCCGCGATCAGCACCGCGACGCAGGCAAACGAGGCACGGTGGGGCCACATAATCGTTGCCGAGGTAGTGTGACACGCACGCAACGTGGCCACGTATTTCTATGAGTCAATGATCGCGTCTTGTCAGGGGACCTTGACGAAGAAGGCGGCGTGGCCGTGCGGCGAGTCGTCGGGGGTGTCGCTGCACTCCTCGAAGAGGTGAAAACGCACCGTCCAGGTGCCCGCCTCGTCGAAGCGGATCGGACCGACCTTGTAGACGCCGGGCATGATCTCGGGGGACGGGTTGGGCGGCGCGGGGACGCCGTGGGTCGAGAACCCGCCGTCCGGCGGATCGAGAGAGACGTCGGGGATGACGCCGGCGCAGGTAGCGGGCTGCATGTCCTGCACGCGGAGCGCGGTCACCGTGAAGAAGGTGTCGGCCTTTTCGACGATGGGGGTCGAGATCCAGCTGACGTAGTACTTGCAGTCGTCGTCGTTGCCCGCGGAGCCGTACATCGTGGGGCCGTACACGCTGGCGGGCGCGCCCGCGTCGTCGTTCACGCCGGCGTCGGGATTGGCCGTCGCGCCGGGCCCCGCGTCCGCGGTGAACGTGACGCCGCAGGTGCTCGAGCCCGTCGGAACGCGGGTCGGATCGATGACCTCGCAGACGCCGATGGTTTGCACCATCAAGGTGCCGTCGGGCGCTGCGCAATGGCTGTCGGGCGGCCCGATGACTTCACCGGAGGGGCTGGTCGGGCCGGAGGTGGTCTTGCTGCCGCAACCGAGGGCGCCGAACGCGACGCCGGAAAGAACGGACGCGACAATGAACCTGCTGGGCGACGGTCTCGTCATGGGCCTCTCCTTCGCGCCCGAGGCTAAGCGCGTTCGGCGCCACCCGCCCTGCATAATATTTTCGCAGAGCCGCGTAATATTTTCGCACGCGCGCCGCTGTTCGATTGCTGAGCCGACTAGCTGCGGGGCGGGTACTTCTTGAGCTTGAGCTGCAGCGTCCGGCGGGTGATGCCCAGACGGCGCGCCGACTCCGAGATGTTGTGGTTGCAGTCGGCGAGGATGCGCTGGATGTGCTCCCACTCGGCGCGCGCCAGCGTCGGCGGCGCCTCGGCCGCGGGGCGGGCGGCGTCGCTGGTGAGGGCGGCGATGATCTGGTCGGCATCGACCGGCTTGCTGAGGTAGTCGTGCGCGCCCGCGCGCAGCGCCTCGACCGCCGAGGTGATGCTGCCGTATCCGGTGAGGACGATGAGTCGGGCCTCCGGCATCCGCTCCCGCAGCGGCGCGATCAACGCCAGCCCCGACAGGCCCGGCATGCGCAGGTCGACGAGGGCGAAGTCGAAGCGCTCGGTCGCGGTGACGGCCAGCGCCTCGTCGTGACCGGCGGCGGTGGCGACCTGGTAGCCGCGATCACGCAGCGCTCGCGCGAGGCGCTCGCGAAAGACCTCGTCGTCGTCGACCAGCAGCAGCGAGCCCGCCTCGGTCACGGGCTCTCCCCGACCGGCAGCGATACGGTCGCCGTCGTGCCCGTGCCGGGCGCCGAGCCGATCGAAAGCTCGCCGCCCAGGCGCTCGACGATCGCGCGCGCCAGGAAGATACCCAGGCCCATGCCCTTTCCAGTCGGTTTGGTGGTGAAGAACGGCTCACCGACCCGGCCCAGGATCTCCGGCGCGATGCCCCGGCCGCGGTCCGCCACCTGGAAGACCAGCCGGCGCGCGCCGTCCGCCGACACCCGCAGGGAAACGGGCGCGCCCGGGGGCGAGGCCTGGCGGGCGTTGTCGAGCAGGCCGCGCAGCGCCTGCACGAAAGCGCGGCGGGGCAGGGTGGCGCTACCGCCCGCGACCGCTTCGTCGAGCGCGACGTCGATCCCCGGCGCCGACTCGGCCAGGCAGTCGGAGACCAGCTCGCGCACCGAGACGCGCACGAACCGCTCGCCGACCTGGTCGCCGGCGTCGGTCCGCATGCGGGCCAGGATCTGCCGGCAACGTTCGACCTCCTGGCGCATGAGCCGGACGTCCTCGACGGTCGTGCGGTTCCCGGCCGCGGCGACCTCGCGTTCCAGATCCTTGGCCACGATCGCGATCGTCGACAGCGGCGTGGCCAGCTCGTGCGCGGCGCCGGCCGCCAGCGTCGCCAGCGAGGCGAGCCGCTCCTGTCGCGCCGCCAGATTTCGGGACGCGTCGAGCTCCTGGTCGCGCGCCGCCAGCGCCCGCCGCACCCGCAGCAGAAAGTAGACGATGAACGCCGAGGCCACCCCGAACGCCACCCACATGCCGCGCAGGTGCAGCACCATGTGCCCGGCGTGGCCGCCGCCCATCGGCAGCGGGCGGTGGCGGGCGAACAGCACCGCCGACGACGCCAGCGACAGCAAGACCAGCATCCAGGTCCAGGCCGGACGCAAGGTGATGGCGGCGATCGCGATCGGCACCAGGTAGAGAAAGCTGAACGGATTCTCGGGGCCGCCCGTCAGGTAGAGCAGCCCCGAGAAAGTCAGCACGTCGAAGGCCATCGCGGCGAGCAGCCACCAGTCCTGGGGCGTGCCGGCCCGCGCGTAGCCGATACAGGCGAGGTTCGAGAGGAAGGCCAGGCCGACCAGCGCGTAGAGCGGCCCGATCGGGATGTCGAGGTCCATGCCCCACCGCACCGCGCCGATGGTCAGGGCCTGCCCCGCGACGGTGGCGAAGCGCAAGCGGATCAACCAGCCGAAGTTGATGCGCGCCGGTGAGATCGGCTCCGAGGTCGGTCGAACGGCCATGCCGACCGTCACTATATGACGGGTGCCCGGGCGGGGGTGCCGTGTGCGCAAAAGACGCACAGGGAGGGTCCTTTCGCCGGCGGTCAAGATCGCGGCGGGTCCGTCGATTTACCCTACATGAGCGTCGCGCTTGCCCGGCAAGCTCCCTATCAGGTCCGCACCGCCCAGCGGCGCTGCGGAAAGTGCGGGAAGCTCGTGGCGCGCTCGGCGTACGCCTGTCGGCGGTGCGGCAAGAGCCAGCGGGTTCGGCCGCGCATCATCCTGCTCGGCCTGGCGGCACTGCTCATGGTCGGGATGTTCGCGGTCGCCAGCGCCAGCGCGCTCTTCGGGCCGACGCGTGCGGCGGAGAGCTCGGGGCCGTTTTTGGCGGCCGGCGCTTCCCCCAGAACGCCCCCCGCGCCTCGGGTGTCGGGCTCGGTCGCCGAGCGAGAGATCGGCGCGGCCGAGCTCTGGATGGCCTACTCGCGCGACCCGGCGGGAAGCGATCTGGCCTTCGTCGATCATTCGCTGCTGGTGACCGGGACGATCCGCTCGGTCGATCGAGACTTTCAGGGGCGGATGGTCGCGCGGCTCAACACCGGCGACGCCTTCGAGACCGTCAACGCGACCATGGCGACGCGCGCCGATCCGGCGCTGGTCGGGGTGAGCAAGGGGCGGGCGGTTTCGCTCCTCTGCGTCGGCCGCGGGATGCTCATGGGCGCGCCGCTGCTGGGCAGCTGCTTCGTGAGATAGCCCGCCCCCGCCGGGTCACACCGGGGCCCGGCGCGAGGTGCCGGGGCTAGGAACCGCGTCGCGCGGCGTAACGTGGCGAGGCCGCCAGCAGGCGCAGGTGCAGCGCTTCGCACGTCCACTGGCCGGGTGCCGTCGGCGCGCCGAGGTATCCGTACGCGAGCAGCGAGCCGGCCGCGGCCAGCGCCACCCGCAAGCCTTCGTCGTCGGCGCTCATCCCGATGACGGCGGTTCGATCCGGGCGGCGCTCGACGAGCGCCAGCAGGGCGCGGCGATCGTCCTCGCTTCGCACGCGCGTGGCGAGCTTCGCCACCGCGCTCGGCGCGGCCCGGTGGCAGGCGTCGACCAGGTCGAGGAGCGCGTCGGGGGAGGGCGTCTGGGAGAAGTCGTGGTGCGAGACGACGATCTGGCCCTCCGCCCGTGCCTGGACCATCTCCGCGACGGCGCCGACGATGCCGGCGTCGTCCTCCACGTCGGCCCAGGACGCCACCGCCAGCGCGGCCCGAAATCGCGGTAGGCGGTCCGCGTCGCCGCCGGCCCAGCGTCCGCCTTGCGCGGCCGTTCGGAGCGTGACCAGCACCGGCGTTCCGCTGGCTTCGAGGCGCTGGCAGGCGGCTTCGCAACCGTCGATGCTCTGCCCGGGATAGAGATCGAGGCGCGCCTCGACGAGGTCAAATGGAGGTCGGGGCCCGGCGTCGCCGGCGCCTCGGTCGGGGACCCGCTCGGCCGCGCGCGCGAGCGTCTCCGGGCTGTCGGCGACGCCGACCAGCAGCGCTCCCTGCCCGAGGTCCAGCATGCGCCGCGATTCTAGCAGTATCCTAAAGGCCCCATGCGCATCGGGCTGCTCGTCACCGGCGTTCTCGTGTTGCCCTTCCCGGCATGCGGCGAGCGTCCGTTGCCGGTCGCGATCGATTTCGACGCCGGGGGCGACGTTGGGCCCGCCGCGGACGCCGGCGTGGATGGCGGCCCGCCCTTCGGGGTCGTCGACTGGGGAATCGCCGTCGGCACCCCGGCGCCGGCGGGCGGCTCGACGACGATGACCGCGATCGTGCCGCTCGGCGACGGCAGCGTGATCGTGGCCGGCGGTTTCACCGGGACCGTCGCCTTCGCCCCCGACGTGACGAAGACGGCCAGCGCGCCCCGGGGCGCCTTCGTGGCCCGCTATCGGAGCGACCAGCGGCTGGTTTGGGTCACCACGCTCGCGGCGCCGGGCGGCGACGTCCAGATCGCCAACCTGGCGCCGCTCGACGCCAGCGAGGTCGCGATCGCCGGGTGGTTCGGCGCCACGCTCACGATCGAGGATAGCGATCCGGCGCCGGTGGCGCTCACCAGCGCCGGCGGGCTGGATCTCTTCGTGGCCCGCATCGCGACCGACGGCAGCGTCCGCTGGGCCAAGCGCGCGGGCGGCGCCGACGACGACATCGCGCGCGGCATCGCCAGCCGGATCGATTCGAGCGGCGCCGTGTCGATCGCGTTGACCGGCGCGATCGGTCCGGGCGCGCTGTTCGGCGCCGGCGAGAGCGGCCAGACGCAGGCGCCCCCCGGCAGCGGACCGATCTTCGTCGCGGGTCTGGACGGCACCGACGGCACGCTCAGCTGGGCGACGTTTCCGGGCGGGCAGATCCCCGGACAGGGGTACGCGGTGGCGATCGATGTCAGCGGCCTGGTCGGCGTCACGGGGTACGTCAACGGCCCGGCACCCTTCGGGACCGGGCCGAACGGCGCCACGATCACGGTCGATCCCGCGGTCGGGCGGGCCTTCGTCGCCGGGTGGAGCGGCCAGGGCCAGCTCGCCTGGGCGCTTCCGCTGGCGGGCCAGATGGGGGAAGGGGACGCGATCGTGGACGCGCCTGGGGGCGGGTTCGTCGCGGCGGGGCTATTCCAGGGGACGGCGACCTTCGGTACGGGACCGGTCGTCACGCTGGTCAGCGACGTCGCCAGCCAGCCGGGTTGCTTCCTGGCGGCGGTGGGCCAGGGCGGCGGGCTCGGGTGGGTGCGGCGTCTGGCGGGCAGCGGCGTTCACCCGTGGCGGGTGCGCCGCGACGGCGCCGGTCAGCTCTACCTGGCCACCTCGTTCGGGGGGATGATCCAGCTCGATCCCGACGGCCCACACCCGACGCACCTGACCTCGAAAGGGGACGACGATGCGGCGTTCATTCGACTGGCCGCGGATGGGGTGCTCGGCTGGGTCACCACCGGCGGCGGGCTGGGCGACGACGAGGCGGCCGACTTCGCCGCCGGATCGGGCGGGACCTCCTGGGCGGCGGGACGCTATTCGGGCCCGGCGACCTTCGGCGTCGGCGCGGGCGCGATCACGCTCGACAGCGGGACCGGGGGCGGCGGCTTCCTGTTGCAGCTCGCCGCGCCGTTCTAGTCTAGATACCGCCTACGCCGCCGATCCCGATACCGCCTACGCCGCCGATCCCGAGACCACCCACGCCGCCGGTCGCGAGACCGCCCGCGCCGCCGGTCGCGAGACCGCCTACGCCGCCGGTCGCGGCCCCACCGGTGCCGCCGGTGGACCCATTGGTGCCGCCGGCTCCAGCACCGCCATTGGTACCGCCGGCTGCGGCGTCGGTGCCTGGCTCGACGAACGTGCCGTTTCCACTGTTGTCGGTGCAGCCCGACCCGAAAAGCGCTCCCGATCCGACCAGCAACGTTGCCACCAGCAACACGCCGACGGACTTACCCACCGCCTTCAGAACGAAACGCTGATCCGGCATCAAGATCTCCTTAGCCAAGGGAAAGGCCCCCAGCAGAGTACGCCAGGCGACGGGGGCCCGGCAAGTTTGATGCGGAGGCGCCCGGACCGACGGTGGCGGGGCAGTTGGCGCAACGCTCGCAGCACCTGATCTTCGCCCCCAAGATCGGCAAATTCA
>CALAOV010000235.1 GCA_937889515.1 uncultured Myxococcales bacterium
ACCGCCCGCACCGGTCGCGGTGCCGCCGCCGGCGCCGGTGCTTGGACCACCGCCCGCGCCGGTCGTGCCCGCCCCGGCCGCACCGCCGCTGGTACCGCCCGGCGCCCCGGCGTCGGTTCCCGGCGCCGCCAGGACCGTCATGTCGGCGCAGTGGTGATAGAAAAAGCTGGGATCGAGCGGGTGGTTGGCCATGAACTGCAGGAGCTGCAGCGTGCAGTGCGTACAGCTCAGGTTGGCGGGTATCTTGACCGTGTAAGTGTAGGTCTTGCCCGCCGTGACGGACGCCGCCGTGTGCTCGAACAGGCCGTCCGCCAGGATCGGATAGGCGGTCGAGGTTGCGACGGTGATCGCCTCGGACCCGTCGGTCGTGTACTTGGTGACGGCGGGATCCTTCAGATCGGTGCGCGCAGTGGCGAGCGCGATCCGAAAGTGGCCGTCGTGCGGAACCGTCTCCGTCCAGTTGACCGTCAGGTTCTGGCCGGCGGTGACGGTGTTGGTCTTGTTGGACGCGGTGTAGACGATCGTCGAGTCCGCGCCGCACGGCGAGAGCTTCTGGGGATCGCCTTCGGAATTGGTCACCAACCAATCGAGAGGCGCCGTCATCAGAATGTGGGCGCCGCAGATCCGAGCGATCAGCAGAAACCCCAGGCCACCCAGGCCGGCGACCGCGCGACTCGACGATGGCGAAAACGGTCTGCGCATGACGACCCTCCAGTTCAGGCTAGATTGAACCCGCAGGATCCTCCCGCCCCTGCGCGAAAGCAAGGCGGGCTAGCGCTTGACTGTTCGGTACGCCAGCCAGAGCAACAGGCCGGCCGCGACGGCCAAGACGAAGACCGAACCGTAGTCGTGTTTCGGGCGACGCCCGCCCGCAGGTGCGGCCGGCGCCTCCGGGACCTGGGACGGCGGCGCTTCGACCGTTCGCATCGCCGGCGGAAACGGCGACGGCTTTCTGCAGTACGCGGCCAGCTCCGAGATCGAATAGAAGCCGTCTCCGTTCGCCTCGCCGACCCGCAGATAGCGCACGGTGGCCGGCGGGATCTCGACGGCGCGGGTGCGCAACCCGTGCCCCCGATCGACGACGTTCTGAATCTCGGCCAGGACCTTGTAGCTGGCCGGCGTCCCGTCGCTCGAGCCGGAGATCTTGTAGGTGTCGTTGGCGTCCGCCTGCAGCAGCAGCGCCGAGATCGAACGCGGCTGGCCGAGATCGTAGGTGACGAACCCGGCCCCCGAGCCGAGCGTGACACCGACCGGCGCGTCCCAGGGTGTCCCTTCGGCCCCAACCGCCCCGTCCGTGATCAAGGCCACGTCTCCGTGGATTTCCTGGGAGAGGCTCGGCTTATTGCCGGCGATCAGGTCCTCGGCGCCGCAGTGGGGCGTCGCAGGTTTGGCGATCGGGCCGCTCGGGCCGCTCGGATCGTGTCGGGCGCCGGCCGGCGCCCCCAACGTCCACGACAGACCGGTGAATGCCAGGATCGCAATCGTCGAATGGGCGGGCCGCAAGGCCCCATGTTACCGTCGTTGCGGTATCGGATGGAAGGGCCCCGGTTCGCGGCCGTGTTCGCTGCGCTGCTCCTGGCCGCCGGCTGCGACGGAACGGGTGGCGGCCGCGGCGACGGCGCAACCGACGGCGCAACCGACGGCGCCCACGAGGGTCCAACCGACGGTCCAACGGATGGCGGACCCGGCGACGGTGACGGCGGAGCGTCGAAGGCGATCGGCCTGGCCGCCTGCGGCCCGCTGGGGGCGAACGACTTCTGCCTCCTCGATCCCCCCTACGCGGGCGTCTGGGCGGGCGCACCCGACGACGTCTGGATCATCGAGAGCGACTTTCAGGAGGTGACCGCGCGACACTTCGACGGCGAGCGTTGGACGACGTTCGCCGTCGGGAGCAGCCCGCTGGCTGGAATCTGGGGGAGCGCCGACGACGACGTGTGGACCGTCGGCGTCGCGGGCGTGATCCAGCACTGGGATGGCAGCGCCTGGACGCCGACGCCGAGCCCCACCGAAGCCGACCTGAAGGCCGTCTGGGGCAGCGGCCCGCGCGACGTGTGGGCCGTGGGAACGACCTCCGGCTCGCCTCCAGTGGGCGCGACGCTGCACTGGGATGGCAGCGCCTGGTCGTCGGTCGGCTGCTGCGCCGCCCTCGCTGGCGCCGGCCAAGATCTGGTCGCGGTATCGGGCAGCGGCCCCACAGACATCTGGGCGGTGGGGAGCGCCTTGCCGGCCGCCGGAGCCGACCCGGCGCCGCTGGCCATTCACTGGGATGGGCTGGCCTGGACAAACCTGGCGATCGCGGGATCCGACTTCGGCCTCGCCGCGGTGGCGAGCGACGCGGCCGACGACGTCTGGTTCGGCGCCAGCCGTCAGATCCTGCACTACGACGGAGCCACCTTCACCTCGACGTCGATCCTGGGGACGCTGAGCGGACTTTGGGAAAGCGGGCCCGGCGACGTGTGGGGCGTCGCCAACGGCGGCGGTGTCTACCACACCGCCGGCGGCGACTGGACCTCCGTCCCGAGCGGAACGAGCAACGATCTCGCGTCGGTGGCGGCCAGCGGCCCGGCGGACGCCTGGGCGGTGGGCCCCGCCGGGACGGTGCTCCACTGGAACGGCGGCGTCTGGACGCCGGTCACCGACGGAACCACCGGCCCGCTCGGCGCCGTGTCGGGCAGCGGCGCCGACGACGTCTGGACCAGCGGTCCGCTCCATTTCGACGGCAACGGCTGGTCACACGATCCGATGGGGAGCTCGATCGGCGCGACGGGGCTGTGCGGATTTTCCAGCGACGACGTCTGGGCCGCCGGTCCGGCCCTCTCGGCGGGCGGCGGCAACGGTTTTCTCGCGCACTGGGACGGCAGCCTCTGGACCATCGACGGGATCGATGGCATCTACGTTCCGATCACCAGCGCGGCGCCCAGCCTCGGCCCTTCGTCCATGAACGCGCTGTGGTGTCATACGCCGTCGGACGTCTGGGCGGTCGGACAGATCACGGCCATCACGGGGCCGGTCGAGGCGACCGTCGCGCATTGGGACGGCGGCCTCTGGTCGCCCGTCGCCGTCCCGAGCACGCAGTTCCTGGCGGGCGTCTGGGGAAGCGCGACCGACGATATCTGGGCGGCGGGCGGCGTCGGAACTCTGCTGCACTGGGATGGTGCCACCTGGACCTCCGTCGCCACCGGCATCAACGACGATCTGGGCGCCGTCTGGGGAAGCGGCGCCAGCGACGTCTGGATCGCGATCGCGCACCAGCCACAATTCCTGCACTGGGACGGCTCCCTCTGGACAACCGTCGCCGACGGTGCCGGCTTCGGGATGGCGGCGATCTGGGGAGCCGACGACGCCGATGCCTGGGCCGTGGGGGGCAACGCCTCGGGGGGGGCGGTGGTTCACTGGGACGGCGCCGCCTGGAGGGCGCACTGGAGCGTCCCCGCGGCGATCGGCAAACCGACCGCTGTCTGGGGAAGCGGCATGAATCTCTTCGTGGTCGCGGCGGGCGGGGAGATCTTCCGGCGTCCCTAACCCCGAGACCCGGGGCTCGCGGGGAGCCGACCTCGGGAGCGGGCGCGGTCAGCGCACGGGCGCACAAAAAAAAGGGCCCGCGACGTCGCGGGCCCTTTGCTTCAGACAAGCTGTGCGAAGACTACCAGCGGGGCCGGCGACCGCCGCGTCCACCGCCGCCGCCACCACCGCCACCGCCCCCGCCGCCACC
>CALAOV010000236.1 GCA_937889515.1 uncultured Myxococcales bacterium
GCGCGCCGACGCGGTCAAGCGGACCGGCGCGGGCGCGCTCCTCGGCACGGCGACCTCGACCGGCAAGGATCTCCTGCCGCGCGCCGCCGCGCTGCTCGGCGCGGCCATGGCCTCGGACATCACGGCGGTGGTGGCGGCCAATCGGTTTCGGCGGCCGGCCTACGCCGGCAACGCGATCGAAGAGGTCGAGATCGCGGGCGCGGTGGTGGTCGCCAGCGTCCGTCAGACAGCGTTTCCGCCCGCTGCGCCCGGCACGACCGGCGCGGTCGAGACCGTCACAACCGGCACCGTCGATGCGCTGGGCGCCGAGCTGGTCGGCCTGCACGAGACCAAGAGCGCGCGGCCCGATCTGGGTGAGGCCAAGGTGGTCGTCTCCGGCGGCCGCGGCATGAAGGCCGGCGAGAACTTCAAGATCCTCGAGGAGCTGACGGACCTGCTGGGCGGCGCGCTCGGCGCCAGCCGCGCGGCCTGCGATGCCGGCATGGTCCCCAACGATCTCCAGGTCGGTCAGACCGGCAAGGTGGTCGCGCCGCAGCTCTACATCGCCGTCGCCATCTCGGGCGCCATCCAGCACCTGGCCGGCATGAAGGGATCGAAGGTCATCGTCGCCATCAACAAGGATCCCGAGGCCCCCATCTTCCAGGTCGCCGACTACGGCCTCGTCGACACCTGGGAGAAGGCGGTCCCCGCCCTCATCGCCGCGATCAAGAAGCTCAAGGCGAGCGCCTAGCTGCCGCCGGAGCGCGCGTGCCGTACCTCCGCCTCGCCCACGCCGGCCGGATCCACCACGCCGAGCGCGGCGAGCCCCGGGGCGACGCGCCGCCGGTGGTCTTCATCCACGGCGCCGGTGGCCGCTCCGCCATCTGGATGATGGTGATGGCGCGGGTCGCCCGCGTCGCGCGCGCCATCGCGATCGATCTTCCCGGCCACGGCCCGAGCGAGCCGGATGGGACGACCCTCGACGGCTCGGGCGGCCTGACGCTGGCACGTTACCGCGACGCCGTGGGCGAGCTGTGCGGCGCGCTCTGCCTCGGCCCGTCGGTGCTGGTCGGCCACTCGATGGGCGCGCTGGTCGCGCTGGAGGCCGCGCTGGCCTGGCCCGACAAGGTGCGCGCGCTGATCCTGTGCGCCGCCGCGCCGAAGATGCCGGTCGACCCCGAGGTGGAGCGGCTGCTGCGCGACGATCCCGACGGCGCGACGCTCTGGCTGGCCGACCACGGCCTCTCGCCAGACGCCCCGGCCGCCGTACGGCGTGGATTCCTGGCCACCGGCGCGCTGGCGGCGCCCGAGGTCACGCGCGCCGACTTCGAGATCGTGCGCGCCGCGGATCTGACCGCCCGCTTGCCGTCGGTGGCCTGCCCGATCACCTGGCTGGACGGCGCCGACGACCGGATCCTTCCGCGCGTTCCGGCGGACGAATCCCGCCGGGGCGAGATCGTCTCCGTCCCCCATTCCGGCCACCTGCTGCCGATCGAAGCCCCGGCCGCAATCGCGGAGGCGGTGCGTTTGTCTTCAAGCCCGCCTCGAATCGACCGATAATCAGACGATGGCCGGCGGGGTGCGTCCGGGGCGAATCATGCTGATCTGCCTGGTCATCGGCATCGCCGTGCTGTTCGGCGTGGCCGGGCCCCGTCTGTGGGGAGACGCGGCGGCGCGGGCCCGAACGATGGCGGCCTTCACGCGCAAGTTCGAGAGGCTGTACGACTTCGCGCGCTTCCGCGCCCCCGGCGACAAGGCGGTCCTGCGCGGGGGCGAGGGAAAACCGCACGCCAAGGCCAAGGACGACGCGACCGTCTGGGTTCCGCAGCGGCCGGCGCCGCACGGGGTTCCCGCGCCGCAAAACTGACGCCGAGCTTCTGTCTCAAGGATCGCGGTCGGGCTCCCGATTCCTCCTTGGTAGATGCTCGGTCCCGCCGCCTTTTTCCCTGCCTGCGCGCCGGAGCTGGCCGATACCGGCAGGCGACGTGCGTGGTGGAGCGTCGGCGTGGCGACGCTGCTCGCGGCGGCCAGCCTGGTCGGCTCGAACGCCTGGGTCTCCTGGACCTCGCACGGGTACGCTTACGACAGCGCGGCGACGGTCCCCAGCCGCGGCGTCGCCATCGTCCCCGGCTCGCGCGTCGTGGACGGAAAGCCGCTCCACATCTTGCGGTCCCGGCTGGAGGCCGCGCTGGCCCTCTACCAGGCGGGCCGCGTGAAGACCATCCTCGTCTCCGGCGACGATACCGCCGCCGCGCCCGAGGTCACCGTCATGAGCGCTTGGCTGCGCGCGCGCGGCGTCCCGGCCGACGACATCTGGTCGGACGGCGGCGGCTCGCGCACCCGCGAGACCATGAACCGCGCGGCGGCGCTCTACGGCGTCACCGCCGCGGTCGTCTGCACGCAGACGGTGAACATGGCGCGCTCGCTCTACCTGGCGCGCGCGGCCGGCATCGACGCGGTCGGGCTGGCGCTGCCCACCGATCTCGGCCGCTCGAAGCGATACCTGGCGACCGAGTCCCTCAAGACCACCCTCGCCTTCGCCGAATCCGCCCTGCGCGCGCGCCCGGCTGCGGCCGCCCCGGCGCCGATCGTGGCGACGCGCTAGCCGGCGGTCGAGCTCGCTGTCGAGCCTTTCTGGTCCGATCGCGGTACTTTACGGACCGTGCCTGCGTCTCGAATGTGGCGGATCGCCCTCCTCGGTCTGTGGAGCGCTCTCGGTTGTGGCGCCTCCGGAGCTGGCACAGGCACTACCGGCGGGCGGGGCGGGTCCGGTACTGGCGCGGGCGGTACGACCGGCGGAGGGGCCGAGGGCGGCGGGGGCGCTTCCGGCACAACCGGGGGCGTCGCGGGAACCGGCGCTTCCGGCGCGGGCGGCGCGGGTACCGGGGGACGAGCCGGCGCGGGCGGCGCGGGCGCCCAGATCCCCCCGCCCGCCTGCAAGACCGACATCACCGCCCAGGTGCTCGCCGGCTCGAACGTTACCCTGACCGGCGACGCGTGCATCCTGCTCCCGGCGGGAGCGACCACATACGGCGGTGTCATCTCGGGAGCGGGCACGTTGACGATCGAGGCGCCGAACGGCCCGGGCACCCTCATCGTGACGGGAGACAGCACCTTTGCATTGCCGGCGGCCCAGCAAACCGAGTCGGTCACCAAGACGGCCAACTACTACACGATCGAGAACCCCAATCCCCCCGCCGTCTTCGTCGAGCCCGGCGCCACGCTTTCACTCGGTACGTCGACGTCGACCTCCGGCAGCATCGAGAGCGACCTGCCCAATACCGGCAGCACGATCATCAACAGCGACAACGTCGAGGTCGACGGGACGCTGGCCATGGGCGGCGGGCCGACCGAGCACTTCGGGATCCTCAGCGGGACCGGCGCCGTCACCCAGCCGGGAAACCCGGGTCCGTACGCCACCGGCACCTTCTACCTGGTCGGCGACGACCCGTTCTCGGGGATCCTTTCGTTCGGCACCGGCGGCTACGTCGGCGATCTGGGCGTGACCTTCTCGCTGCGCAACGCGAGGGCCATCTACAGCAACGGTTCCATGATCATGAATTCGCCGCCGACGCTGGGATACACGTTGCCGCAGACCGTCTACGAGCAGCACTACGGCGACGACATCAACACCGATCACGGCCTCATCGTCTTCGCGGGCGTCTACAGCTACAGCAACAGCGGCGACCCGATCAACCCGTCGCTCGACGATCCGTCGCTCAACACGATAGTGGTCACCAACAGCGCGCAGAGCCCGAGAGCGGCCAACGGCTCCAACTCCAGCTTTCGCGGGATCAACCTGGAGGGCGGCACCACGCTGTGGGGCGACGGCACGACGAACGCCTTCTTCCTGCCGTCGACGCCCGCGCCAGCGGACCCCGGCGCCAAGAACGTCAAGAACGCCTACATCAATCTGCGCACCGCCAGCGCCACCACGACGCTGGTGTTCAACTACAACGGCCGCTACCCGTGCAACATCGGCATCACCGGCGGCGGCGGGGGACCGCACGCGGGCGGCGACGTGGGCGTCGGGAACGTCACCCTCGCGGCGACGGCGGGCAACTATGCCGTACTCACCATGCCCCAGAACTACAACGGCACGACCACGATCGGCGCCGGCGCCACGCTGCAGCTGGGCAATGGCGCGCCGGTCCAGGCCCTCGGGGCGACGGTCGGCGCCGCCACCGCCGCCGCGCCGAACGGCGCGGTGACCACGACGGTGCTGGCGACCTATTCGGGCGACAGCGGCCTGCTCACGGCCGAGTCGGCGACGGGCGCGTCGACGGACAACATCGTCAACAACGGCGCGATCGTCGTCGACAACACGACGACCGCCATCACGCTCTCGCACATCACCGGCTCGGGGACGCTGACCCAGCTCGGCCCCGCGGGCGTCACGGTGCTCGCCAACAACTATCTGGGCGACACGCACGTCCGCGGCGGCACTCTGTTCGCCGCGGACAATCGAGCCCTCGGTCGGGGCAACCTGACCAACGACGCCACGCTGGCGACCACGCGCGGCGCGCACGTCATCGCGGTGGGCGGCAGCTACCGTCAGGGCGCCACGGGAACGCTGCGGCTCGCCCTGCGGGCCGGGCGATCGAGCGACGGCCTCCGCGTGGCCGGAGACGCCAATCTCGACGGCGCTCTGGCGATCCACTTCGCGGGACGAACGACCACCGCCCCGACGATCGCACACCGCTTCGCCGTCGTGCGAGCGGCCGGCGGACTGACCGGCCGGTTTCGTTCCGTCGTCGCCGACGGGCTCGATCTCGTGGTGAGCTACGACGCCACGACGGTCTATGTCGCGGTGGCGCGGAAGGACCCGCGCCGGCCGCTGGTCGCGCTCGAGGACGACGGGTCGCGATAGGATTCGCCAGTGCTCTGGGGATCGGGCGTGTCGATCGTCGAGGTCACCGTGGCACCGCTGTCGATCCCGTTGCGCGAGCCGTTCGTCATCGCGTCGGGCCGGATGGACGCCACCCGGGCCGCGCTGGTGCGCGCCACGCTGCAGGACCACCGCGGCCGGCGCGCGACCGGGCTCGGCGAGAGCGCGGCGCTGCCGCCGGTCACGCGCGAGGACCAGCCCGAGCTGTTGCAGCTGATCGCGACGGCGGCCGCCGACTTGCGGGGCGCCGAGCTCGGGCAAGCGGAGGATCTCGACCGTCTGCTGGCGAAGCACTTGCCCGGGAGCGCCGTGGCGCGGGCCGGGGTCGAGACCGCGATCCTCGACGCGGCGGCGCGGCTGCAAGGTCTGCCGCTCTGGCGCGCGCTGGGCGGCTCGGACGCCCCCGCGCTCTCGACCGACATCACGCTGTCGATCTCGGATCCCGAGCGGATGGCGGCCGCGGCGACCCGCCACGCGCACGCCGGGTTCACCTGCTTCAAGGTCAAGGTCGGGCGCGACTGGCGCGCCGACTGCGCGTCGCTGCGCGCGGTGGCCGCCGCGGTGCCTGGCGCGCGGTTTCGGCTCGACGCCAACGCCGGGTTCGCGGCGGCCGAGGCCCTCGCGCTGCTCGACGCGGCGCTGGCCGACGGCCTGACCGTCGAATGCTACGAGCAGCCCTGCGCGGCGGACGATCTCGCCGGCATGGCCGAGGTCACCGCACGCGCGTCGGTGCCGGTGATCGCCGACGAATCCTTCCGCGGCCCGGCCGACCTCGACCGCCTGCTCACCGCCCGGGCGGCCGGCGCCGTGAACTTGAAGCTGGCCAAGCTGGGTGGTCCGCTGGCCGCGCTGGCGCTCGGTCGCCGCGCGCGCGCCGAAGGCTTCGGCCTCATGGCCGGCGCCATGGTCGAGACGCGCGTCGGCCTGCTCGCGATGGCCCACGTTGTCGCGGCGCTGGGGGGCGTCGACTGGGTCGACCTCGACACCGCCTTCTTGCTCGCCGAGGATCCGTTCACCGGCGGCTGGCAGGTCGACGGGCCGCGGGTCCGGTTGACGGGCGCGGCGGGACTGGGCGTCGACGCCCTCCCCCAGAGACGGGGCTAGGGCGCCGTCCCCACGTCTGAGCCTCGCGCGGCCGTCGGTCAGCGCTCAGGCAGCGTCAGGGTGCAACCTTGGCGGGCGTCGACGCCTTCGCTCGCTTGATGATGGTCGCCTTCGGAATCCGACCGCGGGAATCGCTGGTGTACGCCACGAGCCCATCACCACCGGCGGAGCAGACGTAGGGAGCGGCAATGTCTCGGGCCTCCTGGAGATCACCTGCTCCCGACCCGTCCCAAGCGTTCCAATACTCCACGAGGCCAACTTCGACGGCCCCTGCGGGTGGGACAGCGGTGTAGATCGCAAACGGACAGCCGGCAGGAAGAGGTTCGAGTTGCCGATCCCCGGTGCGGACGTACTTACCCGTCACGACGCAGCCACCGGTGAGCATCGCCAGTAATGCCAAAACGAATCCCTTCGGTACCCTCTTCCTCACGGTCCATCGAACTTTATCTAGTTTGGTCGGCGAGATCTGTGACGCGCATCTGTGACCGTCGTCAAGATGGGCAATCGGAGCCGATGGGGATGGCGGCGATCAGGCGGCGTTCACGAGCTCGTGGATACGTTCATCAGCCTTCGGCCATGCGCGCTTTGATCAGCTTGCGCACGAGGGTCTGCGGCAACGGCTTGGCCGGGTCGAAGTGGAGCGAGCTCTTGGTCCTGTCGTAGTCCTCGAGCTCGGCCGCCAGGGAGCCAAGCGTCGATCCGCTGAACGGAAAATACGAGCACCCCTTGGCGGTCGCGGCGAATCCGGCGACGACCTTTCCGTTGAACCGAAACGCGGGGATCCCGTAGCTAATACACTCTTCGGCCTTGGGGACGATGGCTCGAATCGCTTTGCGGAGCTTGTCGAGCGCGACGCGCTTTTCGCCCCTCACCGCGGCGAGGTACGCATCGATGCCGGTCGCCTTGGTGGCCATTCGGCGGACGTTACCGCGTTCATCACCGGGGTCCAGAGATCGATCGAGCGACCCGATGAGGCAGGGGCTTGCCGAACCGCGACCGCGGGTACACGCTTCCCGCGGACGCCCGCTTGCGCCTGGGTCCAAAAGGAGGCGTGTCATGGCCGAGATCCTGATTCACCCCGCGGTCGACGGTGGCCTGAAACCCGGCGCGAAGGACTTCGCCGGCGGCACGCTCCGCTGTCATTGCAAGGACCGCCCCGTCGAGGTGCAGGTCACCACCCAGAGCGCGCACAACCACGTCTGCGGCTGCACGCAGTGCTGGAAGCCGAAAGGCGCAGTGTTCTCGCAGGTGGCGGTCGCGCCGCGCGCGAACGTCGTGGTCGCGCAAAACGGCGACAAGCTGAAGCCCGCCGTCCCGTCGACCGCGCTCATCCAGCGACAGGCCTGCACCGGGTGCGGCGTCCACATGCAGGGACCGGTGGAGCGGCCGAACCACCCATTCACCGGGCTGGTCTTCATTCACACGGAGCTGTCGAAGGAACAGGGCTGGGCGCCGCCGACGTTCGCCGCCTTCGTGTCGTCGATCATCGAATCGGGCACGCGGCCCGAGAAGATGGACGCCATCCGCGGCCGCCTCAACGAAATGGGTCTTCCGCCCTATGACTGCCTGTCGCCGGCGCCGATGGACTACATCGCGACCTTCACGGCGCGCGCCTCGGGCGTGCTCAAAGACTGACCGCGGCCATCGGGAGATCCGCATGACCAACGACAGACCTTTCACCAAGGCCGGCGACTTCCCGCCGGAGGTGTTGAAGCTCTTCGACCAGTACGTTCACAATGCGATCGACCGGCGGGGCTTCCTGGAGGGTGCCGCCAAGTTCGCGGTGGGCGGACTGACCGCGGCCGGATTTCTCGAGGCGCTGGCCCCGCGGTTCGCCGAGGCCCAGCAGGTGCCACCCAACGACCCGCGTCTCAAGGCGGAGAAGGTCGAGTTTCCGTCGCCGCTCGGCTACGGGAAGGCCCGCGGGTACTTGGTCCACCCCGCACCCGACGCCAAGTCTGCAACAGCGTCCGCGACCAAGACCGCGGGCGCGCGACCGACCATCCTGGTCGCCCACGAGAACCGCGGGCTCAACCCGCACATCGAGGACATCGCCCGCCGCCTGGCCCTGGAGGGATTCGTGGCCTTCGCGCCGGACGCGCTCTTCCCGCTGGGCGGATACCCGGGCGACGAGGACCAGGCGCGCGCGCTGTTCGCCAAGCTCGACCAGTCGAAAACCCAGGAGGACTTCCTGGCCGCGGCCGCCTTCGCGCGCAGCCGCCCCGGAAGCAACGGCAAGCTGGGCGTGGTCGGCTTCTGTTACGGCGGCGGTATCGCCAACTTTGTCGCCACGCGGGTGCCCGATCTCGCCGGCGCGGTGCCGTTCTATGGGCTCGCGCCGCCGCTCGACCAGGTGAGGGCGATCCGGGCGCCCCTGCTCTTGCACTTCGCCGACCACGACGACCGCATCAACGCCACCTGGCCCCCGTACGAGTCGGCCCTCAAGGCCGCGCATGTGAAGTACGAGGCGTTCAAGTACCCCGGCACCGAGCACGGGTTCAACAACGACACCACGCCCCGCTACGATCCGGCCGCCGCCAAGCTGGCCTGGCAGCGCACGATCGCGTTCTTCGGTCGGACGCTGCGCGTCTGACGCCGGCTTCGCGGCGCACGCGATCGCGGCGCTGTCAGGTGATCTGCTTCGCGGGATCTGCCGCGATGTCGGCGATGAGCCTTCCGGCGCGACCCTCCGCCATCTCATCGAGCTCGCGACCGGTGAGGCCCACGAGGAGGATGACGCCCACCTTACCGAAGGGACCCGGCCGCGGTTTGATCGCGGGATCGAGAAGCGCCGCCGCACCTTCGAACCCGGCATCGGCGGGCGCCCCGGCGATCGGGCCGGTCCGGAAAGCCACCGCGTGCGCCAAGACCGAGCCCTGGCTGACGTGGGAGCCGATCTTCCCGAGGAAGGCCACCGGCCAGAGGGGCGGCTCGGCCGAGTCGCGCTTGGCGACACGCAACGAGAGCTCGCATCGGATGCCGTTCGGCCCGTAACTGGCGTCCGATTGGTCGTAAAGGTCGGTCAGGCCCAGCGTCACGTAGTGCCAGGCGCGGCCCGCATCGTACACATGCGTCCCCTCGACGGACGCGCGGCCGAGCCGGAGATCGCGCTGGGGCGCGATGTGAAGCGCGGCATGCTTCGGCGTCTGGCCCGGGTAGAGCTCCGCGAAGAGCGATTCGATGAAGGCCCACCCGGCCGGCACGCGCACCCCGTGGCCAGCGCCGCCGCGGTCGGCGGATTCTTTGCGACTGAAGATCTTGGAAAAAAGCCCCATCGGGAAGTCCAACGCCAGCCGATGATACGACATGAAATCGCCGACGCACTCAAATCTGGCGACCGCCTGAAGTGAACGAGATCTCCGCCGCGACGTCCCGATCGTGCACACCGCGCCCAGGCCGCGCGTTATCATCCGAGCTGGAGATCGTGTGCTCGAAGAGAAAGTGAACAGGGCCTTTGGGGACGAGGCACCCAAACACTTCGGAACCGGGTGGTGGAGCGGCGTGCTGTCGGCCTTCTTCGGCGTTCTCTCGCTCGGTGCCGTGCTCTGCCTGCACTATCCCCAGCTCCTGACCGCGCCAGAGATTCGCCCGCACTACCCGATGCGCGTCATGCGCATCCTCATTCAGGGCCTGATCGTGGGCGCGATCGTTTTTGGCGTCCTGTCCTCATTCTTGCGCAAGAAGAAGGTCCTCGGACTGACCGGGATGCTGCTGGCGTTCGCCGCGATCCTGCTGGGCGGTGCGAGCGTGCCGATCAACCAGACTCTGCACGACGGTCCGGCCATCGGTCTGGACTGGTTCTTGCTCGACCTGCTGATGATGGCCCTCATCTACGTGCCCGTCGAGCGCGTGTGGCCGCAGTATCCCGACCAGGGCACCTTCCGCCCGGAGTGGACGCTGGACGTCGCCTACTTCCTGTCGACGCACCTTCCGGTCCAGATCCTCTCGCTCATGATCTTGTTGCCCGCCACCGCGGCGAGTCGACACCTGGCCAATCCCGCCCTGCAGCACTTCGTGGGTGGATTGCCGTGGCCGGTTCAGTTCGCGTTCGCGGTCCTGATCGCCGACCTCGCCGAATATGCGGCGCATCGCCTGGTGCACACGGTGCCGTTTCTGTGGCGGTTTCACGCCGTGCACCACTCGGCCAAATCGCTGGACTGGATTGCCGGATCGCGCGCGCATTTCGTCGACGACGTGATCATTCGCGGCACCGTTCTGCTGCCCATCGTCCTGCTCGGTTTTTCGCAGTCGGTCGTCGCGGGCTATCTGGTGTTCGTGACGCTGCACGCGACCTGGACGCACTGCAACTTCGGACCGACCTCCAAATGGCTGGAAAGCTTCTTGGTGCTGCCGCGGCACCACCACTGGCACCATGCCATCGAGAAGGAAGCGATCGACAAGAACTACGCGATTCACTTTCCCTGGATCGACAGGATCTTCGGCACCTACTACTCGCCGCCGGATGGCCGCTGGCCCCAGAGCTACGGCCTGGCCGGTGAGGAGCTCTCGACGAGCTTCATCGGCCAGACGATCCGACCGTTCGTCGGCAAGTAGCCCGCGCTAGAAATTTACCGCCGCGAGCGGGATCTCCGGTGAAAGCTGGTCGCCCTTGCTGCTGGCCTTGACCAGGCCCAGGGCCTTCATGACTTTGACGGTCAGAAAGCCAAAGTCGTACTCGGACTCGTCGTGGCTCAGGCGCAGCAGCGTCGGAGTGTGGTGGTGGTTGTTCTGAAGGCAGGCGCTGAACGTCGCGGTGACGGGCAGCCAGTCGCCGATGTTCATCGCGTTGTCGTGCGGGTCGTCGTACCGCCGGGTGCCGAACCGCCGATCGTGCGTCCAGTAGTTCTGGATCATGTTGACCCACAGCGCGAACAGACGAAATCCCAGCCACATCGCGAGCGCGCACCTGCCGTCGCGCACGAGCAGCCAGACGAAACCGAAGCTGAGGCCCTGGGACAGCACCGCGTAGGTCCAGTTCGAAACCAGCCGGAACGGCAGGGTCTTCAGGATGGCGTCCTTCGCCAGGTTGTCGTTGCAGCGGTAGGGCACAACGCAGAGGACCATCGTGCGCCAGAATCCGTCGCTCTCGAGCTTGTTGGGATCGCCGGCGTGATCGGCGTGCTTGTGATGCAGGCGGTGGCGATTCACCCAGGTGACGGGGTTGACGTAGATGCCGATCGTGTTGTTGACGACCGTGACGGTCTTCATGAACCACTCGGCGTAGTCGAGCGACCGATGCGCGATGCCCAGATGAATCAGGTCCGACAGGTAGAGCCCGGCCAGAAACCAGGCGCCCACGAAATACGCGGCCCCGATCGCCAGGCCAGCCCAGGGACCCAGATGCGGCGGCGCGGTGGCGACGCAGGCCAGCGCGTAGAGCACGATGATCGAGGTGCCGACGAGGTTGTAGACCTTCACGACCGCGACGCTAGCACCGATGGGCGGCGGCCAAAACGCTCGATTGCGGCTCGACGCCCGGTCGGCCCGACAGGCAAGGGCATTTCGAGGCTTCGGAGCCAGTTGTCGCCGATTCTGGGTCGCTTCTTGGTCTGAGTTGGTCGCACGGAGTGTCTTGCCTGTCGGATGGACCGTCTTAGCGGACGCGCTCCGGGCAGTACGACGGCAGGTCGACTCGGAAGGTCGTACCTGTCGGACTGGTCTCGAACCCGATGGTGCCGCCCATCGCGGTGACAATCTCGCGGCAGATGTAGAGGCCGAGCCCGGTACCCTCGTCGACCCCTTTCGAGGTGAAGAACGCCTCGAATATGTGCGGCCCGATGTCCGCCGGAATGCCGGCACCGTGGTCGGCCACCGTGATCCGCACTTCGGATCCAATGCTTTCAGCTGTAACCAAAAGGCGCGCCTCCCCCGTACTGGCATCGAGACCGTTCTGTAGCAGGTTGAGAATCACTTGCCCCAGCCTGCCCGGCGAACCCATGATCGCAGGCACGGCCTGCAGCGACAGATCGAGATGGCATCTACGTCGCCGTGCGATGGCGAACACCCGCGCCGCGTCTCGGATAGCCCGAAGGGGATCGAATGCGACGGCCTCCTTCTCATCTGCCCGGCTCATTCCTCGGACGGCAATCATGAGCTCCCGAATCCGATCCACCATGTTGCCGCAGTCGACCAAGAGCCCCCGCAGCTCGTCCCGCGTGGCGTCCGCTCCCGTCGCTGCCTCCCGAGGGCTCGTTACGATCTCCTGCATAATCTCGATTGAGCCGAGCAGCGCTGCAAGCGGAGTGTTGATCTCGTGCGCCAAGCAGGCCACGACGCCCCCGACGGCCGCAAGCTGCTCGCTGCGGATGAGCCGAAGGCGCATACGCTCGACCGCTTCCGAGCTCCAACTCTGTGGCGGCGGTGAATCCGGGATCGCCCCGCCCGAACAAGGACGGACCACCGCCGCGTCGATTGCGTCCGGGCTGGAGGTCAGAGGGCTGCACATGGGAGCACGAACCGCGTGCCGCCCCCAACGGCCCGCACAGGTAAAGATATCAGCTCAGGGACGAGAAAGTCTTGACCAAAGAGTGGCTGCGGCCGAGCTATCTTCCGACAATCTTTCGGACGGCGGCGACCAGCTGATCGACCTTGAACGGCTTGACTATCCACCCCTTGGCTCCGGAGCGTTTGGCCTGTTGAATCAGATCGGCCTTCCCCTCGGTGGTCAGCATCAAGACGGGCAGGGCGGCGTTGCTCGGATCGGCCTTGAGTTTGGCGAGCATCTCGAGACCGTTCATGTGCGGCATGTTGATATCGCAGATCACCATCGCGATGTCGGGCTGTTCGCTGATCCGCAGGAGCCCTTGGACCCCGTCCTCAGCCTCCAGGATCGAATAGCCAGCCGTGGCCAGGGCATCCCCCACCTGTTGGCGGATGGCCCGCGAATCGTCGACGACCAAGACTGTTGCGGCCATTGCGGTGCTCAAAATAGCACCAGTTCCCCCTCGATCGCGCATCCGATCGGCTCCGCCGGATCCTTGAAGATCCTGCCATTGTCGGGCGGTGCCACCTCCAGGCAGACGCAGATGCCCTGGTCACCGATGGTGAACGCCAGGTTGCAGGCCCCGTCGCGTGCGGGCGAGCGTCCTCCCAGATCGCGGCCCCGGACCGCCGTCGGCACGCTCACGTCGAAGTCGAGGCCCCGTTCGCAGAACCGCCGCTTGATGCGGCCCAGGAGCTGGTTGGCGACTTCGGCCGCCCAGTCGAACAGGTCGACGACCGAGGGGGGCGTCCCGGTCTGCGACGGATAGGACGAGCGGAACAGCTCCGTCGACGACGAGATCATGAGCATTCCGCGGGCGGACCCGGTGAAGCCGATGAAAGCGGCGATGTCGTGCGCTAGGCCTCCCGGCTTCTCCAGAAGCACCACCGGCGAGCCCAGCGTCTGGAACATGTCCTGACAGGCGTCCGTGGTCAGCGAGCGCACGATGGCCGCCTGCGCCGGTTCGAGAACTATGGGTTCATTCATTGGAGGTGGCCCTCGGCTTCTTGTGTTTGATTCTCGATCGTCGGGGAAGAGATCGGGCCGAGCACGAGGGCATCGAGCCGGTCATGCACGTTGCTCCACCGGAAGCTGAGGCAGGTCCCCTTCCCCTCGGTGCTGGTGATCTGGACCGAGCCGCCCATTTTTCGGCAGATCGCCCGAACCGCTCCCATCCCGATGCCCCGGCCGGAGAACTCGGAGATCTCTCCCTTCGTCGTGAGGCCATCGTGGAACAGCGCCTCTACGAGGGCCTCGCGCGACTCGTGCGGGAGGCCGGCCGCGGCGGCTCGCTCCCGAACGAGATTCCAGGCGATCCCGCGCCCGTCGTCCGCGATCTCCACCCAGAGCTCGTCGTCGAGGAGCTTGGTCGTCAACCGGATCTGCCCCTCCCGCGGCTTGCCGACGGCCAATCGTTCCTCGGGGGACTCGATGCCGTGGTCGACCGCGTTTCGAATGGCGTGGGTGAAGCTGGACCAGAACGCCGACCACGACTCCGGGAAGAGAAGCACGTCGTTCGGCTCGATGACGACATTGAGGCTGCCCTTGCCGAGGCGGCTGCCGATCGCGCGCGTCTGTTCGGCGATCCGGGTGAGGCGGGTCCGGGCGGTCTCGAACTGCCACGTCTTGATGCGCAACGCGATCTCCTCGCGTGCCGCGTTTCCATCGAGGGCGTCGAGCACGGCCGCATATTCGGTCTGGTCGACCTCGACCCGATCGGCCCGATCGCTACCGAGCAGGCTCCGCAAGTTGGAGGCGAACAGGCCCCAGATCCGGCCGAGCTGCTCCCGCTTGCTGCCGGTCATGGCGCCGCCCGCGTCCAGTAAGTTGCTCTCGAGGTCATGACAGAAGGCGGCCAGGGCGGACAGCCCGAAGAGCGCGCAGTTTCCCTTGAGGGTGTGCACCAAACGGCGCAGCTCCGGGCCGGTGACCTCGGGGGTCACGATCTTCGACACCAGGTCGTCGGCTTCCGAGAAGAACTCGAGCAGCCCCTTCTTGTCCTTGAGCAGGCACTGGAAGAGTCGCATGAAATCCCGTTGCTCGATCTCGGACTGTTCGCGCTCGAGCTGCGCCGACACGTCCGACATGACTAACAACATCTGGGTGAGCCTCCCGTCAACGATTAGCGGGCGGTACTCGAGCGAGAACGTGGTTTTACCGGCCGTCCAGCGCCTGGGGAGCTGATCGATCGACATGTCGAGCGGCAGGACATCGTCGGCGATCGAATCCCAGGCGACTCGAAACCAATCGGCGCCCGCGGAATCGAGCTCGCCCAGGTGCTCCCAGATCTTCTTTCCCGGCACGTAGCCTCCCACCCACCTGGCGGCGATCGCGGATCGCTCGGCCGAAACGGTGCCATTTGGTTCGATGGTAAGGAAACCCTGTCCAACGTTGTCGAGGACCAGACGCATGTCCCGGTTGCGATCCGAAAGTGCGTTGGTCCGACTCTGGACGATCTTTTCCAGGCCGATCACGTTGTCGAAGAAGCTGCGCGCCACGAAGCAAGCGGCGACCGATTCGAGAATGACGAACACAAAGTGGACCACCACCGCCCAGATCGAGGCGTCGTAGTTGAACACGCTGCGGGGAAGCAGGAGGTAGAGGGTCAGGTGATGCAGCGCGACGGTCACCGCGGCCGTAACGATCGCGAGCGGGTTGGCGAACACGGCCAGCAGGGCGATGAGGACGAAGAAGTAAAAATGCATCTCGATCTGCATCGAACCCTGCCCGATGTGGACCAGGATGCCGCCCATGCACATGGCGGTAAACCCGAACACCACCGAGAGATGCCGGGGGTTCTGCAAGGTCTTGTAGGCGACGGCCGGGCCGATGAGCGCCAGCAGGGTCAAGATCGCGGCGCGGGTCGGACTCGTGCCCGCGAGGGCGGCGACGCCGATGAAGACCGGAATGTGACAGAAGAAGAAGATGAGCGCGATGCGGTTCATGCGCGCCAGGTACTGCCTCTCGAAGGCGGAGATCTCGACGGGCAACACCAGATACGAGATGAGTCTTTTCACTAGATACCTCCCCGCGCGTACTTGAGCCCCAAGGGATCGATCGCCTTCTGCACCCGGCTGCTGACCGCGCAGCCGAACACGGGCAGAGCGCCCACCTGACGACCGGCCTGAAGGCCGTCGATGATGTCGCCGTCTTCGATCTGCGTCGAGCCGCTCCGCGCCGTGTAGCCACCCGCGTACCGCACCGCACCCGATCCGTCACCGACGAGCAGGAAGGGGGCGGACTCGACGGCGTAGCGGCGCTCGAGCTCGGCGGGGGTCGACGTCTCGAACCCGAATCCCGCGCGCTCGGCCTGGGCGCGTACCGTTGCGGGCTCGGTCGCGTCGGCGGCGGCCGGATCGCGCACATAGACGACCGTCTCCACGAGATCGGGGCGCGCGCGGCGCGTGAGGAGATGGGCAAGCACCCGCTGGGAGCAGCCGCAGGATTGGTAGAGGACGTGGTGGGCGGACCAGCGACCTTTGACGACGCCGGGTCCGGCCGCCAGGCTCGCGCGGAGACGACTATCCGTGGCCCGTGGAACGGGCAGCGAGACCACGTGTCCCGCCATCAGGGATGCGCCAACGACCAGAATGCCCGCACCCCAGACGCCGAGAAACACCCTCCCGACCATCGACCGTGCTGCGATCACCGAACCTCATCGATCTCCCCTGCGCCTACCAACGGTGGATGCGCTCCGAACTTGAGGCGGCAGAGTCAAGTTCGTGGCAGCCCCTGTCGATGGGGCTCGCGTGACCGGACAGCCCATCATCCTGGTCGATCCGTCCGAGACCCGTGAGATCCTGGCGGAGCGGTTGCGCATGCAGGGCTACGCGATCACGGTCGCCTCATCGCCGGTCGAAGGGGCGGGGTTGGCGCTGGCCGATCCCCCGGCCGCGGTGGTGGCCGACCTCTGGATGCCGGGGATCTCGGGCGTCCAGCTCTGCCGGCTCTTGCGCGCGGAACCGGCCACCGAAAAGGTGCCCGTGATCTTGCGGGGACCGGAGGGCGATCGGCACAGTCGTTTCTGGGCCGAGCGAGCCGGGGCGACCGCCTACGTCGGGCAGGGGCGGATGGGCGATCTGGTGCGCGCCCTTTCGGACGCGATCGCCGCCAACCCGGCGACCGACTCCTTCATGCAGCTCTGCGGCGAAGGGGAATCCGACATTCGGGACCGAATCGCCGCCCACCTCGATGCCGCGCTGTTCGAATCGGTGCTGGCCTCGGAGGTCCGCGCGCTGAGCGTGTGCGGCAACTTCGTGAGGCTCTTCGACCTGCTCTCGCAATTCGTGGCCCGCGTGACCAGCTACCGCTGGTTGGCGGTCTACACGGAACACCCGCAATGGCTGGGCCTGCACGCGCACCCGGCCGCGCGCCAGCGCTCCGAGGAAGAGGCGCGTCGGGCGCTCGCCCCCGTCGTCGCGACGACCGGGGGGCCAGGTACGGTGCCGCTGTCGACGGTCCCCGTGCTGGCCGTCGAGGACGAGGACGCCTACGCCGATGCGATCGGGGCACCGCCGATCCTCTTTCCGATCAAGCTCGGACTGGAAGTCATTGGGACCGTCGCGCTGGCCCCGCGCGAGCAGCCGCACGCGAAGGACATGGATCTCGTGTCGATCATCGCGCGGGAACTGGCGGGCCCCATTCGGATCGCGGCGCTGGTCGAAGAATCCCAGCGCCTCGCCACCATCGATTCACTGACGGGGCTCATGAACCGCCGTGCCTTCACGGCCTCCGCCCTGCGCGAGCTCGCCCGCTCGCAGCGCCACGGAAACCCATTCTGCCTTCTGCTCTTGGATGTCGATCACTTCAAGACCATCAATGATCGAAGGGGTCACCCTTCTGGCGACGCGGTCCTGACCGGGATCGGACGACTGCTTGGCCAGGAGCTCCGCAAGGCCGATTTCTCTGGTCGATGGGGCGGGGAAGAGTTCGTCGTCGCTCTCACCGAAACGACGGCCGCCTCAGGCATGGGCGGCGCGGAGCGGATTCGCGCCGCCGTCGCCGCGATGACCGTGAAGGACGCCGACGGGGAGCCGATACCGATCACCGTGTCGATCGGGCTCACCGCGCACCGAGAGGGAGACACCGTCGACAGCCTGATCAAGCGTGCCGATCAGGCGATGTATGAGGCAAAATCATCGGGCCGCAACCGAGTGGTGCTGGAGTCGGGCGAGCCGAGGCCCACTTCGGCAAGCGGCAACCGTCAGGTCGCCTGAACGGAGCCATTTCAATCTCGGTCGAGTGAGCGGCCAGGGCGAACTTGACGGGCGGCGGACGAATCTGCCACGCTCATCCAGCAGCCGCGAGTGTTGGGGGATCTCGAGGGGTGCACGGGCGCGACCGATCCTCCATGCCGGACCAGAAGAAGAGCGATTGCGCGCCGTGCGCCCTGGGCGGCGCGATCGCGCTCTCGGGCGAAGAGGCCCGGCCGTAGGCCGTCAGTCCGATGCAGCGGATCAACGTTCGGATGCTCTGGGCCACGTGCGCCGCGATGGGATTCGTCGCGGCGTCGACGATGATCGCCCTCGATCTGACGGCGAGCGGGTCGAGCGCGTTCTACGACCAGGCCAGTGGCGAGGTCGACCTCGTCTGGACGTCTATCGTATTCGTCGGCTGGTTCGCGAGCTCGTTCGCCGGCTGTAGCGCTTTGGTCTTCACCGTCGCGCGGCTGCGGGGTCTAGGGACAGAGCGTCGCAAACGTCCGGTCCGCGTAAAGCTGGCGATCAAGGTCGATCTGGAGGGCGATCCCACGGCATCCACCGGTCTGACCCAGGATATCAGCGAGGGTGGGCTGTTCGTTGTGACGAACCGGGCACGCCCTGTGGGCGATCGGATGAGACTACAGTTCCAGTTGCCCGGCTCGACGCGCGCGCTGTCCGTCGAAACCGAGGTGAGGTGGATCCGGGAACCCCCTTCCCCTCATGCCGAGGCGGTGGGAGGCATGGGTCTCCGTTTCGTCAACCTATCCCGCGAGGACGCGGCCACCATCCGGGCGTTCTTGGCGAGGAGAGTGGCCGGCGAGAACCCCCAAAAATGATTCACCCGTCCGCGCCGGTTGGTCCAGACCGCGAAGCCAAACAGACCGACCATCGCGCCCGCCTGCGGGATGAACATCGGATGCGTCGAGAGGGACTGGCTGTCCAAGGAACACTTTCGCGGGAATCTTCTGAGTGGCGCGCGTTGGTTCAACGACGGGCAGAAGATCCAAGACTCGAAGAGAGCCCTTGTCGGTCAGAAAGGAACAAATGCGCTTCGCCTTCCGAATCGCCGGATCCGCTGCCGCCATGCTATTGAGCATGCTGGGAACTGCGGCGGCGGCGCCACATTGGGATCCGCAACCCTTCTTCATCAAGAACGACTGTGCGGGGGGGCTGCGAGACTTCGGGTCGCGGCTCATGGACATTCCCCAAGGCTCCGACTGGATGACGGTGTGCCTGAGCATGCCTGCAGACTTCCTCGACGGAACCAATCCGACGCCGCATCATTTCAAGGCGCCGACTCGCTGTGAGCTCCAC
>CALAOV010000237.1 GCA_937889515.1 uncultured Myxococcales bacterium
GCCGCGCCCGCGGCGCCGAGGCCGCTCGCGGCCCGGGCCGCCCCAGCCGAGGCCAAGCCGACGGTGGCCGCCAAGCCGCCCACCGCGGTAGCCGATCCGGCGAAGGCCAAGGGCCGGTTCACGCTCCACCTGAGCACCTTTTCGACCGCCGATGAGGCGGCCGCCTTCGCACAGAAGTACCCCGGCGCCTTCGTGGTCTCCGGCGACGTACCCGGCAAGGGGATGGCCTACCGCGTCCGCTACGGCAACTTCGCCTCGTTCAAGGACGCCACCGCCGCCAAGGACAGCTTCGAAAAGCAGCACAACACGATCGCGCTGGTCGCGGCGCGATAGGGCCGCTCAAAACATCAGGCCGACGTTGACGTGCAGGACGCCGATCCGGGTGTCGCCCGGGCCGGGGTCGAGCGGCCAGCCCCAGCCAACGCTGACGTCGCCGATGGGAAGGCGGATGATGAGAGGCGCGACCCCGATCCCGTGGCGAAACTGGGAGACCTTGAGACCGTAGAGCGAATCGGCGACCACGCCGTTGTCCATGAACACCGATCCGTACCAGGGGGGCATGATCGGGAACTGGAGATCGACGTTCTGCAGGATGCGCAGGTTGCCGCCGAGGGGGTGGTACTCGACGGCGTAGAGGCCGCCGACCCGGGGGTTGGTGGGATCGACGGGGATGAGGGGAAACTGGATCACCTCCACCCGCGCGCGATCGAGCTGATAGCCGCGAATGGTGGTGTCGCCACCGGCGAAGTAGCGCTCCACCTTGGGAAGCAGCGAGGCGCCGCCGAGCGGGAACCCCTGATCGTACCGGAACCCGTGCCGCAAGTAGATGCGGTGCCCGAGCGGAATGACCGACAACGAGTGCACACCCACCTTGACGAAGGTGTCGTCGCCGATGGCAAAGGGGAGCGGCCGCAACGGCACCGACAGGGCCGGCAACGCCAGCTCCGCGATGGCGTCGACCCGAAAGCCCCGGGTCGGCAGCAGGCGGTTGTCCATGCGCAGCCACTCGATGGTGGCCGAGACGCTGCCCACGGTGGTGCCGAGCGTCACCGCTTGCGTGTTTTCGTCGGGTCCGGCCTCGCGCAGGAGCGGCTCGGTGTGGGTGGTGTTGCGGAGGTTGTAGTGAATCCCGGCGTCGACGCCCGGGTACATCTCACGAGAAAAGCCGACCGATCCGCCGCCCGAGTGGATGTCGCCCAGGCGTACCGTCTCCTGCTTGAAATAGGTCAGCGACGCGTCGAGCCGGAACAGCGTCCCCAGGAAACGCCGGTCCACGAACCCCAGACCGGCCCGGAGGATCGCGGTCCCGTAGGTCAGCTGGCCGTTTAGGTTCCAGCCGTGGCCGAACCAATCCCGGTTCTCGTAGCCGCCCCGCACGTAGACCCCGAGCGGGAAGGTCTGGTCGGGCGGCTTCTGATCGGTCGACGCGCCGGCGCCCAGATGGACGACGCTGTATTGCTCGTAGCGCTCCTCGACCTCGACGACCATGGGGACGGTGGCGCGCTTTTCCTCCTTGCCGGGAAACGAGATCGGCGACGCGTTGTTGAAGAGCTGCATGAATCCGATGTCGCGCTGACTGCGCTCGACCGCAGTGGTGCCGAGGAGCTCACCCGGTCGCAAGCGGATCTGCTCCAGGATCGTCTGCGGCTTGGTGACGAAGTTGCCGCGCACGAAGATCGGCCCCACCCGCATCCGTGGGCCGAGCTTGACGACCCAGGTGAGGGCCACGTCGTTGCCCGTGCGGTTGACGTCGGGCTCGACGCTGGCGATTGGAAATCCGGCGTCGCCGAACAGCCGCGCCAGCCGTTTGGCGTCGGCGTGGACCGCGGGCGGCGCATAGGGGGCGCCCGGTCGCAGCGAGACGCTCTGGAGCAAGAAGAGGGGATCGTAGGGGAGCGGACCGCCGTCGTCGGTCCGGAAGTCCTCCTTGACCAACGTCAGGCGCGGCCCCTCCTCGATGGTGAAGCGCAGGTAGAGGCTCTTGGCGTCGCGGGAGGTGGTCTCGGCGGCGGCCAGGGTCGCGCCCAGCTGTCCCACGGCGTCGCGCGAGGTGCCGGCGTCGGCGCGCACCTTGGCCTCCAGGAACCCCCGGCCGTGGTAGTGCTCGAGGAGGCGCTCCACGTCCTGCTCCATCTCCTTGCCGCTCACGAAGCCGCCCGAGCCGATTCCGAGGAAGGGGTACTTGCGCGCGGAGACCACCGTGCCGAGCTCGTCCGCCGAAAGGGCGCGATTGCCCAGGAACTCGACGCCCCGAACCTTGAGCTCCGGGCCCTCGTCGATGGCGAACACGATCCGCTCCTCGTCGGCCGACAGACGCTCCCGGCGCCAGTCCACCCGCGCCAGAAATCGGCCCTGCTGCTGGTAGTAGCGCTGGATGGCGTCCGCGCTGGCGGCGACCTCGAAGTCGTCGAAGGAGCCCCGCGAGCTCAGGGTCAGCTGGTCGGTCAGCGCCGAGCTGGACTGGCTGGCATTTCCTTCGAAGGCCACCTCGATCCGCTTTCGCTCGTTGATCGCGACGTTGATGCGGACGTTCTTGGCGGCGCGGTCCACGCTCTTCTGGACGCTGAAGTCGCTGGTCACGCGCACGCCCACGTATCCGAGGGCGCGGTAGCGCTTGACCAGCGTGTCGGTGTCTTCGCGGAGCTGCTTTTGCGTGAAGGGCTCGGGGCTGGTCCACAGGGTGAACCAGTCGGCGTGGCGAAAGATGGGATCGATCTCCTCCGAGGAGAGCGCGTGGTTGCCGGTGAAGGTGACCGGCCCGAGCGGATAGGCCGGCCCGAGCTTCACGGTGACCAGCAGATCGACGGCGCCCACGGCGGAGCGGGCCGGCTCGGTGTCGAGCCGCACGGTGGCCTCGAAGAACCCACGGCTGCGCAGAAAGTCGATGACGTGCTCGCGCTCGCGCTCGAGCGCGACCTGCCGTTCTGCTCCCGGCGGCGGCAGCGGCCGGCCGGGACGGATGGTGATGCGCCGCTGGATCTCGTCCTGCTGGATCCGCCGGTTGCCGCTCACGAAGACGTAGCGCACCCGATCGTAGGGCATCAGCGTGATCACCACCGTCACGCCGCCGGCGGCGGGGCGGGTGGTGACGGCCGCGCGGTAGCCGATGGCGTCCAGCGCCTGAACCAGACGGGGGACCGTCCCGAGCGGCTGTCCGATCTCGTCGCTGGGGCCGGCCTCGACGAACGGATCGCCGACGGCGGCCACCGACAGCGCCAACGCCTGCAGCTGGTCGTCGGGGTCGACGCGCGCGCCGCCGATCTCGTAACCGACGATCGGGATCCGCGGTGCTTGCTGGGCGCGGGCCACCGAGGCGAGCGCCGACAGCGCCAGGAGCGCGGCGAGCCCCGGCATCGAGCGGGGGGGTCGTCTCACGGGGTGGGCGCCGTCCGTTTCACCTGCTTCTTATCGCGTAATCCAGGCGCAGCTCTAAGTTGTAATTGAGGGGGAGGGTTTCGGGGACCCCCTGCTCCGAGGAGAGCCGCACCTGCTCGAAACCGAACCCGGCGCTCAGATAGTCGAGAATCCAGGCATCGGCCTGGGTGTTCCAGTGGCTCTGATTCTGGAAACCCTGCAGGTAGTCGCTCTGGACGCTCCAGTAGCGGCTGACCCGTTTGCGCAGGCGCCCCTCGACCCCGTCGGAGCCGACGGTGAGCCGCAGGTTGAACCCGGTGAGGCGCTGAAAGCTACTGTCGTAGTAGGGCTCCATCAGGTTCGCGACGGTATCGCGCGTCGCCTGGCCGGCGATGTCGGCGCCGGTGCTCAAGTTTGCCCCCACGGTGGCGTTCTGCGTCCCGAATTTTGCGGAGTCCGAGGCAGAGGTCCGCCCGGTGAGCAGCAAGAACGCCGTCTGGTTCCGGTCGAGCCCGTCGTCGCTGGAGAGATCAATCTGCGCCTCGCGCAGAGGGCCGCTGATGCGCATGTGCACGTTGTGGTCGACACCGGCCGAGTCGGTGACCAGGTTCTGCGCCTGGATGTCGAGGTCGGGGGTGTCGCCGTCCGCGACCGACTTGGTGGCGATGAAGGTGACGTGGTTGGCGTTGGGAACCAGATCGAAGTCCCCCCGCATGAACGGGATGTTGAAGCGGCCGTCGGTGGGGCGGACGTCGCCGGCCAGCTGCGGCACCGAGAGCAGACCGCCCACGTGCAGCACGATGTCGACGTGGATCTCGGGCGCGATGTTGTTCTGCACTACGAATCCGTCGCCGACGGTTCGAACCGAGAGGTCGAGGCGTAGCTTTTCGAGCAGGGGCTTGCCCTCGTAGAAAGGCCGCACGGTCGATTCGTCGACCCGAGGGCTGATGGCCAGGTCCTTGACGTTGAAGGGCTGAAGATAGCGGCCCGAGACCAGGCGCACCTCGCCGCCCAGTTTGAAGCCGTCGTCGACGTTGCCCTTGAGGTCCACGTCGAACGCGAGATCGTCGACCTCGAAGACGCCCGGGCTGCGGTAGCTGAGGCGCTCGCCGTGCAGCGGCAGATCGAAGAGGCCGGGCTTGAACGGGAAGAGGTTCGAGAACTGCACCCGGCCGGCCCGAACGCCAGAGTCGCCGATCACGAGGAGGCCCTGGCCGTCGAACAGGACCTTGACGTTGTGCAGGATGACGCCCTCGTTGCTGATCTCGACGATCCCGCTTTGGACTTGCACCTCGCTGCCGAGATCCCGCAGCCGGAAGTCGATGGTGCCCAGATCCAACCGGCCCCGGACGTCCGGGTGGAGGAGCGTTCCCCGCAGATGCGCCCGCACGTGCGCCTTCCCCTGGCTGTCCGAGATCGCGTCGGGCGCGGCGAAGGCCAGCAGGCGCGCGCTGACGTCGCCGTCGACGTCGGCCTGGAGGTTCTCGGGGACGAACCCCGGTCCCAGGGAAGCGTGGCCGGAGAGGTTCATGGTCGATCCCTCGACGGTGACGGCCAGGTTCTCGATGGCCATGCCGCCGCCACTGTTGAGCGCGAAACGCCCGGAGCCAACCACCACGTCGCGATCGAATCCCCGCGGCCGGATTCGAATCGGGTTGACGATCACGACCTCGCCTTGCACGTCGGGCCGGTCGAGGGTGCCGCTGGCCTTGAGCGATGCGCGCAGATCGCCCCCGATCCGCTGGATGGGGCTGCCGCCCAGGAACGGTTCGAGCAGCTCGAGATCGAGGTGGCCGTCGACGGCGCCGGAGATGGCGCGGCCGTCGAGGCGTCCTTCGACCCGCAGGTCGCCGCCGTCGGTGGCGAAGTGCGTCTCGTCGAGGGCGATGTGTTCGCCGGCCAGGTGTACGTGCACCGGTCGGGCGGCCTCGATCCGCACGCGCTGCATGGTCGTCTCGCCGTTCGGCCCCTCGACCGCCCGCGCGATCGACAGCCAGAGCTCGGGCAGCAGCACGTCGATCGCCAGCGGTTGTCCGGGATCGAGATCGATGGCGACGCGGCCGCTCACGATGCCCCGACCGTCGCCGAGCGCCACCAGCTCGGGTGCCAGCGTCTGGATCTCGAGCCGGTGGAAGGCCACGCGGCCGTGGACGCTCGGTCCCTTGGGCAGGAGCGCCACGTCGGCGTCGACGTCGAACCTGTCGAAGAGCTGGCCGTGGACGCTGACGCCCGGCGCGTGGGTGGGCCCGACCCGGGCCGGAGCCAGCGCCAGGTGGCCGGCGCCCAGATGGACGCCGCGCGCGACGACATCGGCGAAATCGACGTCTCCGGTGAGCTCGGGACGATCCGGTCGCCCGCTCAGGTGAACGCGTGCGCTTACCAGGCCGCTCATCGGGACGCCGGAAGTTGCGACACCTGGCAGCCCGGCGATCGGGAGCTTGCTGACCGCCAGGTCGAGGTCGAGATCCTGGTGCTCGAGGCCGACGTGGCCGTGGACCTCGACCGAGCCGCCGGTCGTGCGCGCCACCCGCAGGGTGCGGACCGCCAGGGTCTTCCCCTCGAGCGCCACGTCGATCGGACCGACCGCATAGCTGTCGCCCAGCGCCGTGAGGTGGGTGCCGGCGGGGACCTGGAGGTGCGCCTCGGGGGCGTCGAGCGGCCCGTGCGCTTCGGCCGAGAGAGTCACCCGCCCCGCGATGCCGGCGTCGGGCACGAGCATCGCGAGGTCGATGTCGCGCGCATCCAGGTGAAGGTCGACCACCGGCGAGCGCAGCGGGCGGCTGGCGCGCTTCTCCCACAGGCGCAGGGTCCCGTGCGCGTCGATCTGCCCGCCGAACGCGGGGCCCGACAGTCGGTCGAGTCGGGCCAGGCCGTGATCGAGGGCGAACCGCGCGTCGAGCTCCCGCAGCGTGCGGCCGCCCGCGGCGAGGCCATGGATGACGGCCTCGCCGGAGGCCTGCGGATCGTCAAAGCTGCCGCCGGCGTGCGCGTCGAGGCGCGCATCCTTGGCCAGCGGCGGCAAGCCCATCTCCTCCAGCAACCGTCCCAGATCGGCGGCGACCACCGCGAGCCCGAGGTCGATGAGCTGGTGATCGAGATCGACCGAGCCCTTGGCGGTCGCATCCGCGCCGGCGACCGAGACGGTCAGGCCGTCGGTCTTCACGCGCTGGGGAGAGAGCAGGGCGCTCCCGTGGACGCGCACCTCGCGCGGCAATCCGGCGCCTCGGCCGGCGCGCGCGAAGCGCAGATCGATGCGCCCGATCTGTGCGGATTTCTTGCCCAGGTCGGCCCGGGCCTCGATGCGGCCGTCGAGGCGCCCGCCCGCGGTCGCCCGGAGCGCCGCCGGCAGATAGCTCTCGGTGTGAAAGCCGGCCAGCCCGACGCCGGCCTGCAGGGTCAGCCGGTTGGTGTCGAGGTGCGCGTCGAGGCTCATCTTGCCGCCGCCCGGCGCGGCGAAGCCGAACTGGGTGACGTCGACCTTGCCGGCGCCGGCGTCGAACCCGAGGTCGAGCCCCAGGCCGAGCGCCCGGTTGGTGTCGTAGCGGACGTCGAGCCCGCGGATCGCCGCCGCCACCTTCAGCTTGGCGAACGTCTCGCTCAGATCGGCGGTGACCGCCGCGCCGTTGCCCGAGATCGCCAGCCCCTCGATCTTCTTGCCGGCCACCACCGCGGACAATGCGTCTCCGGCCTCGGCGAAGGCCACGTGCAGCTTGATGCCGGGGACGCTGGTGGCGCCGTAGATCCCCGTGAACGAGCCCTTGCCGGTCAGCTGGCTGCGCCCGGTGTCGGCCTCGCCCAGGTCCAGGAAGATGTCGTCGGGCCAGTCCGGCGTGGTGGCGATCCGGTTGATGACCACCCGATCGAACGGCAGCACGTTGTCGTCGAGGATCCGGAGCCAGCCGCCGCCCTCGGCGGTGACCGATCCGGCGTCGAATCCGAAGACCGGGTGCTGCGGATCGACGGTCGATTGAATGAGCGAGGCGTGGCCGTGCATGTGCCGCAGCTCGAGCCCCCAGGCCCCGGGGAAGTCGAACATCGCCGTGAAGTCGCCCAGCTCGGCGCCGGTGATCTCGAAGAACGATCCCGGGCCCGGCGGCTTGGGCGGCGGCGCCGTCTTGGGGGCCAGCGAGGCGATGAACCCGATCGCGTCGCCGTGCTTGAGCTGCGAAAACCGCCAGGTCGCCTGGGGGACGCGCAGGTCGTGGATCGAGAAGCTGCCGCCGATCAACGTCCGCAGCTTCACCTTGGCGTCGAGGTGGGGAACGTCGAGCACGACGGTCCCTTCGGGGTCGATGATCCGCAGATCGTCGACGGCGATGGGGCTCGGCTCGTCGCTGATGAGGTCGACCAGCGCGCGCAGGTGCCAGGTCACGCCGCCGATCTGCATCTTCCCTTGATTGGGCGGCAGCGCGCCCTCGATGAGGTGGCCGAGCCGCGGTCCCTGCAGCACCACCGACGCCGCCAGAACCGCGAATACAACCGTCCCCAGGAGTCCCACGACGGTGAGACGAATCACGCGTACCAGACGGGCCCTCGGCAACGGAGATCCATTGTGTCATAAACGCCGCAGACCGTGACGATGCCCGACGCCCCAACCGGTACCCGGCCGAGCCTCTACATCGTCGACGCGATGAACTTTTTGTTCCGAGCGTTCCACGCGCTGCCGCCGCTCACGACCACCCAGGGGGTCCAGACGGGGGCGATCTACGGCCTGTGCCAGATGATCCTGCGCATCGAGCGCGAGCAGAAGCCGACCCACCTCTGCGTGGTCTACGACGCGCCCGGGGACAACTTCCGGAACGAGATCTTTCCCGCCTACAAGGCCCACCGGCCGCCCATGCCGCCCGAGCTGGCGGGGCAGCTGGCGATGGTGCGCCGGGTGATCGAGGCGTTCGGGCTCACCCAGCTCCAGGTCGGCGGCTTCGAGGCCGACGACATCATCGCGACCTTGGCCAAGATCGCGGCCGCCGCCGGGATGGAGGTGGTGGTCTGCTCGTCGGACAAGGATCTCCTGCAGCTCTGCGACGACAACATCGCGGTCCTCGACACGATGCGGAACCGGCGCCTCGGTCCCGCCGAGGTTCAGGAGAAGTTCGGCGTTGCGCCCGATCGGGTCGGCGACGTGCTGGCGCTGATGGGCGACAGCGTCGACAACGTGCCGGGCGTGCCCGGGATCGGCCCCAAGACCGCCGCTGAGCTCATCAACAAGTTCGGATCGCTCGAGGCGTTGCTGGCCGGGGCGCACGAGATCAAGGGCAAGCGCGGCGTTTCCATCGTCGAAGCCGACAAGGCCATCCGGCTCTCGCGCGAGCTCGTGCGGCTGCGGGAAGACGTGCCGCTGCCGAAGACGCTGGAGGAGCTGCACCGGATCGAGCCGGACAAGGAGCAGCTGCGCGCGCTCTTCCGGGAGCTGGAGTTCTCGCGTCTGGTGGATCAGCTGTCGCCCAGCGGCGCCGCCGCGATCGCGCCCCACGCCGAGGACGCGCCGCCGCCCCCCGTTCCAGAGGCCCTCCCCGAGGCGCCGCCGCCCCCACCGGTCGCCGCCATCACGGATGCTGCCCGGTTGGCGGATCTGGCGCGGCAGATCGAAGCGGCGGGCGCGGTCGGTCTGGCGGCGCTCTACGACGGCGCGTCGTCGGTGCGTTCGGACCTGGTAGGCCTGGGCTTCGCGCTTCCGGATGGCACCCGCGCCTATCTGCCGCTCTGCCACCGCTACCTGGGTGGACCGGCCTGTCTGTCCGAGAGCGCGGCGCTGGCGGTCCTGGCGCCGGTGCTCGCGTCGCCCGCCATCGCGAAGCACGTCCACGACGTCAAGATGCTGCAGGTGCTGCTGCGGCAGCGGGGCCTCACGCTGGCGGGCGTGGCCTCCGATCCGATGCTGGCGGCGTATCTGCTGGACGCGTCCCGGACCCGGTACGACCTCGACGTGGTGGCGGCGGCCGAGGGGATCGTGCCGCCGGCGTCGCGCGGGCACTGGATGGGGACCGGGGCGTCGGCCCGGCCGGGCGCCGATCTCTCGGTGGAAGAGGTGGGCGCGCGGCTGGGTGCCGAGGCGGCGGCGGCGCTGTCGCTGTCGGCGCCGCAATCGGCCAAGCTGAGCGCCGCCGGCCTGGACGCGCTCTATCGGACGATGGAGCTGCCGCTGGCCGACGTGCTGGCCAAGATCGAAAGCCGGGGCGTCAAGCTCGACACCGACAAGCTGCGCGAGATCGGTCTCGAGGTCGGGACGTCGCTGGCCGCGCTCGAGGGCGAGATCCATGGCCTGGCCGGCGGGCCCTTCAACATCGCCTCGAACAAGCAGCTCGCGGAGGTTCTGTTCGGCAAGCTGGGGTTGCCGGTCGGCCGGCGCACCAAGACCGGCCCCTCGACCGACGCCGACACGCTGGAGGAGCTGGCTTCGATCCACCCCGTGCCGGCCAAGATCGTCGAGTACCGGATACTCGCCAAGCTCAAGGGGACATACATCGACGCGCTGCCCGCGCTGGTGAATCCTGCGACCGGGCGTTTGCACACCTCGTTCAACCAGGCGGTCGCCGCCACGGGACGCCTGTCGTCGAGCAATCCCAACTTGCAGAACATCCCGATCCGGAGCGAGGTCGGCCGGCGCATCCGGGAGGCGTTCGTGGCCGAGCCGGGGCACCTGCTGGTGTCGGCGGACTACTCGCAGATCGAATTGCGGATCCTGGCTCATTTCTCCCAGGATCCGGCGTTCCTGGAGGCCTTTCGGTCGGGCCAGGACATCCACCTCCGCACGGCCGCCGAGGTCTTCGGCGTGCCGCCCGCGTCGGTGACGCCCGAGCACCGACGGATCGCCAAGGCGATCAACTTCGGCCTGGTGTTCGGCCAGGGGGACTTCGGTCTGGCGCAGGTGCTGCGAATTCCGCGCGCGCAGGCCCGCACGTACATCGACAGCTACTTCACCCGCTACGCGGGGGTGCGCGCGTACATGGAGCGCGCCATCGCCGACGCCCGCGCCAGCGCCTCGGTCACGACCTTGCTAGGCCGGCGGCGGCCGCTCCCCGAGATCCGCGCCACCCGCGCCCAGGACCGCGCCTACGCCGAGCGCATCGCGCGCAACACGCCCATCCAGGGCTCGGCCGCCGACCTGCTGAAGCTGGCGATGATCCGCATCGAGGCGGCCATCGAGGCCGGTCAGGCCCCGGTGCCGGGCGTGGCGCTCCTATTGACGGTCCACGACGAGCTGGTGTTCGAGGTCCCCGCGGCGGGCGCCGAAGAGCTCAAGCGATGGGTTAAGAACGAAATGGAATCCGTCTATGCGCTGGCGGTTCCTCTGGTGGTCGATGTCGGCTCCGGCCCGACCTGGGGGCAGGCCCACTAGCGCGCGGACCGCGGGCAGTCGGGTATGATGAGCGGACAGAGATGAAGCGGTTGGTCGTACGCGGGGGCGCATGGCTCTTGCCGGTGTTGGCGGCGGTGGGGGGATGCCACCGTCGTGGGCCGGCCGCGCTGCCCCTCTGCCGTCCGGCCGACGTCGCGAAGACGCCGGGACCCGCCGTCGCTTCGGCCTCCGACCGAGACCCGCCCGAGCCGCCGCCGCGTCCGCTCCTGCGCTGTTTCCCGGAGCAGCCCGCCTGGGTCGACGCTCCGGTGGCCGATCTGCTCGACCGGGCCTCCGATCGCTTCGACCATGGCGACTACGCGGGGACGCTGGCCTGCGCCGAGGAGGCGGCACGCCAGGCGCCCCGCTCGGTCGAGGCCCACCACAGTCGGGCCATCGCGCTGATGCGCCTCGATCGGTTGGACGAAGCGCGCGACGCGCTGGAGCTGGCGCTGGCGCTGGCGCCCGACGATTCGGAGACGCTCGCCGCGGCGGCGGATCTTCACATCAACCAGCTTCCGCCGTCGGGGGATGGGTCGTCGGTGGGCCTCGAGTACGCCCGGCGGGGAAGCCGCCACGTCTCCCGGCGGGATTCAGAGGGGGTGGCGCGGCTGGCGCTCCTCGAAGGGCAGGCGCTCATCGATCTCGGACGCGCGGGCGAAGCGCTGCGTCGGATCGACGCGGCGCTGGTCGCTTCGCCCCATTTTGAGGCCGCGACCTACGAGCGCGGCGTTGCGCTGTTCGAGCTGTGTCGCTTCGACGAGTCGCGACGGACGTTCGGCAAGGTGCTCTCGAGCAGCGCCGACCACGCCCACGCCCTCTACCACCTCGGCCTCATCGAGGAGCGCGGAGGCGACGATGCGGCCGCCGAGCGCCACCTGGCGGCCGCCACGGCGGCCGATCCGAAGTCGTTCCCGCCCGCGCCGGAGATCTCGGCGGCCGACTTCGCCGAGCGCATCCGCCGCGCGGTCGCAGGGCTTCCGGCGGATTTCCGGCGCGATCTGGCCGAGGTCAAGGTCGAGGCCGCCGAGCTGCCCGAGCTCGACGATCTGACCGCCGAGAAGCCGCCGCTGTCGCCCACGATCCTGGGCCTCTTTCGAGGCCTGCCCCTCGACTACGGCGACGATGGTGCGGCGGCACCGACCCCCTCCGGTCGCGCCGGCAAGGGGCACCCCGCGTCGCCCTCGGGCGCGTCCGCCGGCCCGCTGCAGTGCGATGCCGGTGACCGGACCATCGTTCTTTACCGGCGGAACCTGCTGCGAACCGTGCGGGATGGGCCGGAGCTGGACCAGGCCATCGCGCGGACCCTGCTTCACGAGGTCGGTCACCTGCGGGGCGAAGACGACGGATCCCTGCGCGATCGCGGCCTCGAGTAATAGACTCCCGTCTGCGTGATTCGCGCCTCGGCCCTCACGAAGATGTACGGCCGCGCGGGCGACGGCCGTTTGCCGGCGCTCGACGTGGTCTCGTTCGATATAGGCCGGGGCGAGATCGTGGGGCTCCTCGGCCCCAACGGCGCCGGCAAGACCACCTTGATGCGCCTGCTGACCGGCTTCCTGGCGCCCACCCGTGGCGCGGTCGTGATCGCGGGGTGCCCGATGGCCGACGATCCGCGGGGCGCCCGCCGGGCGATCGGCTATCTGCCGGAGGCTGTCCCGTTGCCGCCCGAGATGCGCGTCACCGAATACCTGGCCTTTCGCGCCGCGCTCAAGGGGATCGCGCGGCCCGCGCGCGCGGGCGCCATCGACGAGGTCATCGAGAGGGCGCAGCTCGGGGAGCGCCGCAGCCAGATCATCGGCACGCTGTCGCGCGGCGCCCGGCAGCGGGTCGGTCTGGCGGACGCGCTGCTCGGTCACCCGCCGATCTTGATCCTCGACGAGCCGACGGTCGGCCTCGACCCCAACCAGATCCGGGAGACGCGGGCCCTCATCCGCGATCTCGGGCGCGAGCGGACGGTGCTGCTGTCGACCCACGTCCTGTCGGAGGTGGAGGCGCTCGCCACGCGGGTGATCATCCTGCATCGGGGGCGGGTGGTCGCGGCGCTCTCCCAGCTCGAGCTCCAGACGGCAACGGATTCGCTCGAGGAGATCTTCGCGCGCGCGACCGCGCCGGCCGGGAACGGGCCGGAATGACGGGCGGCAATGATTGACGCCACCGCGGCGACCTTCGAATGGGAGCCGGCATGATTCGCGGGTCCGCGCCGGACCTCGCCGTCTTGCTCGCGATCTTCCGCCGCGAGTGGGCGGCCTATTTCCGCAGCGCTGCGGGGTGGGTGGTCCTCGCGCTGTTCCTGGGCCTGCAGGGCCTGGTGTTCTGGATGTTCGTCCAATTTCTGGGTCGGCCCGACGCGCCGCCGGGCGGTGTGATGGAGTTCTTCTTCGGCGGCACGATCCTGTACTGGATCGCGCTGGCGCTGCTGGCGACGGTGGTGCCCATGCGCCTCCTGGCGGAGGAGCGCCGCGCCGGCACCATCGAAGCGCTTCTCACCGCGCCGGTGTCGGATGCCGAGGTGGTGCTCGGGAAATGGCTGGCCGCCCTGGCGTTCACGCTGGCGGCCTGGGTGCCGACCTTGCTCTATCTCGTCTACCTGCGGCGGGTCGGCGCCCCGCTCGATCCGGGGCCCATCGCGGCCGGGTACCTCGGAACCGCGCTGCTGTGCGCGGCGGCCCTGGCGGTCGGGTTGCTGGCGTCGGCGCTGACCCGCAACCAGCTGGTGGCCGCCGCGGTCTCCTTCGCGGCGTTCTTCGCGGCGCTGCTGGTGGGTGCGCTCGAAGCCGAGGTGCGCACACCCGCCGTCGCGGCGGCGCTCCACCGCTTCAGCCCCTTTCGCATGATGGAGGACTTCGGCCACGGCATCGTCGATTCGCGGCCGATCGTCTGGTTGGCGACGGTGACGGTGCTGGCACTGGCCGCCACGGTCTGGGCGGTTGGCCGGCTGCGCGGGCCGGCGCCGCTGGACACGCCCCGGGCGCGCCGGTTCGCGCCCGGGCTCTCGGCGCTTCTCCTGGTGGTCATCGCGACGCTGGTGAACGACATCGCTTCGCGCCACACCGCCCGCGGCGATTGGACCCGGGCTTCGCTCTACGCGCTGTCGGACAAGACCATCGCGGTGCTGCGCAGCTTGCCGCGCCCGGTGGCGGCGACGGTGTTTCTCTACCCGAAGCGCGACGGCGAACGGGCGCGCCTGGTCGGGGGCCTGGTGCGTGAGCTGTCCGAGCGCTGTGCGCGCGCTTCGGCCGGGCGGTTCGCGTTCGAGGTCGTCGATCCCGATCGCGCGCCGGATCGCGCCGAGGCGGCGGCCAAACGCGCCGGCGTCGCCGCCTACGAGATGGGACGGAGCGTGGTGGTGTTCACCTCGGGCGCGCGGTCGAAGGTGGTGACCGAGGACGATCTGGTCGTTCCCGAGGTCGACGCCGATGGCGAGCCGGGACCCGCGCTGGCCGCCTGGCGTGGCGAGGCGGCCTTCGTCTCGGCGATTCTCACCGTCTCCGAAGATGAGGCGCCCCGGATCTGTTTCGGACGAGGACACGGCGAGCCGGACATCGACTCGTCGGAAGATGGGGGGTACGCGACCTTCGCCGACAGTCTGCGCGCCGAGGGGGACGAGGTGCGCGGGGTCGATCGGATCGCCGACGCGACCGGCGCCGGCTGCCGCGTGCTGGTGCTGGCCGAGCCGACGATCGCCTACTCGCCGCCCGAGCTCGGCGCGCTCGAGGCCTTCGTCGAGCAGGGGGGCCGACTCCTGGCCATGCTCGGTCCGGTCTTCACCACCGGCGGCGCCAGCTTTGCGCATCTCGGCGTCGAGACCTTCGCCGCGCGCTACGGCGTGCGCCTCGGCGACGACCTGGTCGTCGACCCCGTCCGTGGCAGCGACGTCGAGGGGCCGTCGGTCTGGGCGGCCGGTCCCGACAACTATCGACCGCACGCGATCACGGCGCGACTCGGCGGGCGCGTGACCTTCTGGCCGCGCACCCGCGAGGTGACGCCGATCGAGCCGTCTCTGGCGGGGCTGACGGTGAGCCCGCTGGTCCGATCGAGCGCGGAGGGTTGGGGGGAGACCGACCTGGCGACGATCGGCGGTCGGGCCGATCTGAAGCTCGACGCGGGCCGCGACCGTCCGGGGCCCCTGACGGTCGCCGTGGCGGTCGAGCGCCCGGTGGGATCGTCGACCGCGCCCGCGACGCGCCTGGTGTTCCTCGGCACCGGACGGCTGGTGATGAACTACCGCCTGACGGGCGTCACGCTGCGCGACTACGACGCCGACTTCGTGCTGTCGGCGCTCGCCTGGCTCTCCGATCGGCAGGCGCAGATCGGGATCGGACCGAAAAACGCGGCACGGGTCTCCCTGTCGTTGACCGACGGGGACGTGAGCTGGGCGTTCCGGCTCTTCGTCCTGGGGCTGCCGCTGGTCGCGCTCCTGGGTGGCGGTCTCACCTGGTGGCGGCGTCGGATCTGATGCGGGTCGTCGCCGCTCTGGCCACGGTGGCCGCGCTCCTCGCGGCGTTCGTTCTGCTGGTCGACCGCAATCGCCCAGGAGCTGTCGGAACGCGCCGGGAACATGCGCGCCTCGTCGATGGGTTCAATCGCGCGTCCGTGCGCCGCCTGACGATCGCGCGAACGGGCGCGGCGTCCTTTTCCTTGGTGCGACAGCCACCCGGCGGCGATCCGGCCTGGCGAGTCGCTCCCGGAGACGGCGCGGCCGACACCGCCGCGGTCGAAGATCTGTTGGCGGCGATCGATCTCGCCGAGAGCGAACGGACCGCCGACCTCACGCCCACCGCGGCGGGCCTGGCACCCCCGGCGGTGACGATCGATCTCGACACGGGCGGAGCTCCGCTCTCCGTCCGCCTTGGTCGGGCAGATGCCGCCGTTGGCGTGTTCGTCGCCGTCGGCGCGCAGGCCGCCATTCGGGTGGGCCCGCGCCGTCTGCTCGATCTGGCCGACCGCGCGGTGGGCGCCTACGCGCCTTCGCCCGCGCGGCCGTGAACCAGCGGCGGGGCTACTTCTTGCCCTTGCCGCCCTTGGCTTCGGCGTCGATGCGGGCGCCGCCGACCATCTCGGCCGGCTTGCCTTCCAGGTTGATGGTCTGCGCATCGGGAGGCAGGACCGCGTTCCCCTCGGCGATGACGGCCCCGGAAGCATCCTGGAACTTCTTGTGGATGATGAGACCGTCCGAGGCGGCGAACCCGCCGATCGAGTTGATCGCGAAGGTCCCCGTGATGACGTACTGCTCGCCGGCCTTGGCCACCAGCGGCTTCGGCTTGCCGGTGTTCCAATCCTTGATCGGGTAGTCGGCGACCAGCAGGCCGTGATCGAGCTTGGTGGTCGCGGTGTCGCCCATGAAGAAGTGGGGCTGATCGCAGGGGTGGCAGCCGCCTTTCATGTCGCCGGGGGGCGGACCGCCCGCCGGGCCCTTGCCGGGCGCGGCGCCCGTCTGGGCGGGGGACTTGCCGGACTTCAGCTCTTTCTTCTTTTCCTTCTTCGACTTGGCGGCCAGGTCGTCGTTGCACTTGCGCTGCTCGGCTGGGCACTCGTAGATCTGCAGCAGGTACGCGCGAATCTGCACGTCCTTGTCCAGATACTGATTCATGTGCTTGCGGACGCCATAGATGGACATCTCGCCGCTGGGGTACTTCTCGGGCGCCTGCTGAATGTTGAAATTCGGCGACGGCGGAAGATCGACCTTGATGGGGGGCAGCTCCTGCCCTTGCCCGTAGGCCAGTTGAACGCCGCCCGGGGCGAGCAGCGCTACTGCCAAAGGAATAGTCCGGTGATATACGGTCGGCAGTCGCTTCATGGACAAGGCCTCCACCGCGCGATGCGGATGAACCTGAATAACACGATGATTTTCGTCGGGCAAGCGCGGCCGTCACGGATCGCGATCACCGCTGCGTTCGTGCTGGCGGCTGCGTGCGGGGGCTGCCGTGCGAAGAAAACCGCGCCGGCCGGCAACCGTATCGGCAACTTGCCCGACCTGGCCCCGCTACACCCGCCGCCGCCACCCGCCGAGACCCTGCCGGATCCGGCCGCCGTGCCGCCCCCGTCCCATCGGGGCGGCACGCTCCGGGTCCATCTCGACGCCGAGCCGATCAATCTGCTGCCGCTGGCCGAATCCGACGCGGCCGCGGCGCAGGTCACGAACGGCCTCGTCTACGAGACGTTGCTCGACTGCCGCGACGGAACGTACCGCCCCGGCCTGGCGGAGAGCTGGGACGTCTCGAACGATGGCATGCGCCTGGCGGTCCGGGTGCGCAGCGGGGTCCACTGGCACGATCACCGCGCGTTCGGGGTGCTCGACGTGCAGGCCACGGTGGAGCCGCTCCTGCGCGCGGGGACCGACGCGCCCGTGCTGCGCGCCGAGCTGGCCGACGTCGCGTCGATTGAGCTGGTCACCGAGCGGACCGTTCGCTTCGTGCTCAAGCGTCCCTCGGACTTTGCGCTGCGCGCTCTTTGCGACGTGCCGATGCTCCCCGACCACCTGGTGCGCGGCATTCGCCCGGAGTCGTCGCCAATCGCGCGGCAACCGATCGGCACCGGCCCCTTCCGCTTCGCCGGCTGGGAGCACGGCAAGCGCATCCGTCTCGAGCGGGTACCCGAATACTGGGGACCGCCGGCCGCCCTCGACGAGATCGTCTTCGACCTCGACGCCGATACCGTCCGCGCGCTCAACCGCACCCGGCGCGGTGAGATCGACGTCCTGCCGCGGGTGCTCGACGTGCACTATCCGGAGCAGGTCGAGCCGACCACCCTTCACGGCGCGACGACCCTGATTCGTCTGCGGTCGCGCCGCTATTCGTTCCTGGTCGTCAACCATTTGCACTATCCGCTCTCCGATCCCCGGTTTCGGCGGGCGCTGGCGGGCCTGTGGGATCGCCAGCGTTTCGCCGGCGAGCTGCACAACGATCTGGCGGCGCCGATCGGCGGACCTCCGCTCAGCGACGATCTGCCCGCGCCGCCGTTCGACCGGCACCGGGTCGCCGCTGCGCTCGACGACGCGGGCTACCGCGACACCGACGCGGACGGCGTGCGCGATCACCTGGGCCGCCCGATTCGCCTGACCATGCTGGAGCCGGCCGGCAACCGGCTATTCCACGTCGAGGCGCACGGGTTCGCGCTTGAGGCGCGCAAGGCGGGCGTCCTCGTCGATCTGGTCCCCGCCGACGGCGCGACGATCCTGGCGCGGCTCAAGCACGGCGAGTTCGACTTGGTGCCGATGATCTGGGAGGGGGCGCCCGACGAGGATCCCGCGACGCTCTACGGCGTCGGGGGGGCGTTCAATTTCGGCGGCTACCGCTCGAGCGCGCTCGAGGCGCTCATCGACGAGGCCCGCGGCGCCGCCGGGCCGGTGGCGCGCGCGCCGATTCTGGCCCGCATCGCCCGGTTGCTCGGCGACGACCAGCCGGCGATCTTCCTTTATCGGTACGACGTTCCGGCGCTGGTGGCGACGCGCGTTCACGGCCTGGCGGCGATCGGCGATCACCTCGATCTTCGTCGGGTCTGGCTCGATCCATGATCCCGCTCTGGGGCGTGCTGCTCCTGCTCGATCCCGGTGCCGCCGGCACGGCCTGCCTGCCGCTGGCGCCACAGCCGGGGCCGGGGATCCCGGATCCGTTTCGGCCGCCCGATCCGAAAGCCACCGAGCTCAACGCCGCCGGAAAGACGCTCTATCGCCAGGAGAAATGGGAGGCGGCGCGCGCGCAGTACCGCGCCGCCGAGGTGGCCGACGCGAATTTCCTGGCGCCGCGGCTCAACGTCGCTTGCTCGTTGGTGCGGCAAGAGCGCTTTGCGGAAGCCACCGCCGAGGTGCGGGCGCTGCTCGATCGGGCTTACGTGCCGTGGGGACGCGAGGTGCTGGAGGCGGCGGATCTGGGCGCGCTCAAAGTGCAGCCGCAGATGGTCGAGATCCGGCGCGCCATGGCCGCCGCCGCCGCCAGCTGGGGTGCGGGCCTCGACGAGAGCCTGATCTTCGTCGCGCGGCAACGCTCGCCGCTGCACGTTCCGCCCACCGGCGCCGGCGAGTTCATCCTGAACCCGCATCAGGAGGTCTACGCTTTCACGCCTGCGACCGGGAGATTTCGCCAGCTCACGGCGGAGGACGGACACGTCCTGGCGGTCGCGCGCGCGCCCGATCGCCGTCGCATCGTCTATGTGACCGGCGAAAAACTGCTCCGCGGGGCCAAGTCCGAAGACCTCACCCTCGAAGGGGTGGCGCTGCACGAGCTGACGCTGGCGACCATGACCACCGGGCCGGCGGTTCCCATCGTAGGTGGCGTTCGTCGCATCGAGATCGCGGCCGGCCCGCGGGGCATGGTCTTCCGGATCGACGGCGATCGCGCCGGCGGGCGGTTCGTGATCGGGGCGGCAAGCACGCTGGTCCCGGCTGGGCCGGCGAAGGCCCCCGCCATGGCCGTTCTCACCGCGGAAGGGGCGCTGCCGGCGCCGGGCGCCGTCGCCATTCCGGGCGCCTGTCCGGTGCTGGCACGGGAGACGAAGGCGGGGGAGGGTGCGCGGGCCATTGTTGTATCGGCGCGGGCCCGGGCGCCATGCCTGATCGGCGAGACCTGGGGGGCCGGACTGGTTGGGCTTCCGCTTCCCTGAGGCCGATCGTAGATTGGACGGCCAGGTTGCAAAGCTGGAAGACGCACCAAATGCAGAGGGCCAAAAATTTGCGCCGTTCCGTAGGTAGGATAATGTACGCCCATGTCGGCAAAAGCACGCTACGTCTGGATTGTCCCTGCGGTTCTGGTCGCGTCCTGGTTGGCGGTGCGGTCGCTCGCCGCCTATCCGGCCTACGAGCTGGAGGACCCGGAGCTATCGATGGTTTCGGCACACGAGCTGGTCGATCCCGCCCTGACCGGGCTCATTCGGCACTTCGCCGCCCAGGCCCGCGAACAGAACTGATCCCCTGGGCCGCGCGGCGGCTGGGGAGGCGGGCGTGAGCCTGAGGAGCATGACCGGCTTCGGCCGGGCGTCGGCGGATGCCGGCGAGAGACGCCTGCGCGTCGAGATCCGTTCGGTCAACCACCGCGGCCTCGATCTCAAGATTCGCGGGTCGGAACCGGATGCCTTCTGCGACGCCGAGATCGCGCGCGCGGTCCGGGCGGCGGTCGAGCGGGGCGCCGTGACGGTTCACGTGCGCGACGAGTCGGCGGCTTCGTCGGCCGGCGTCGACGGGGCACGGGTGCGCGAGGTCTTCCAGGTCCTCGAGCTCTTGCGGCAGGAGCTGGAGATCGAGGAGCCGGTCACCTTGGCGACCGTCGGCGCGTTCATGGGCACCAGCCCGCGCTCGGACCTGGACGGCGAGACGCTGTGGGAAGTGCTCGGTCCCGCGGTCGCCATCGCCCTGGAGGAGCTGCGGGCGATGCGGGCCCGGGAGGGGGCCGAGCTGACGGCGGATCTCGCCGCCCGCCGCGTCCGACTCGAAGAGCTCTCGGGGACGCTGCGGACCCGGACCGCGGCGCTGCCGGAGAAATTCGCCCACCGCCTGGACGAGCGGCTGGGGGCGCTGCGGCAGCAGCCTGGGTTCGATCCCGGCCGCGTCGCCCAGGAGGTGGCGCTCATGGCCGAGCGGCTGGACGTCTCCGAGGAGCTGGTCCGCTACGAGACCCACCTTCGCCACCTGGCCGACCTGCTGCGCGCCAGCGACGCCGTCGGCCGCAAACTGGATTTCGTCATCCAGGAGATCGGTCGCGAGCTGAACACCATCGCCTCCAAGGCGCAGGACGCCGAGGTGGCCGGCCTGGTCATCGACGCCAAGGCGGAGCTCGAGAAGATGCGCGAGCAGGCCCAGAACGTCGAGTGAGGCTCTGGATCGCGTGGGCGGAGCTCGGCTCCGCCGAGCGGAGCCCCGTCGCGGGAGGTTGCAGGAACCCCTCGGGGTTCCTGCCTCAATGGTAGACTTGCGACGATGACAGACGCGGAGCTGGGGACGCGCAAAGGCATCCTGCTCGTGATTTCTTCGCCCTCGGGGGCGGGCAAGACCACGCTGGCGCATTTGCTGGCCCAGCGGGAGAAGCTGGAGTTTTCGGTGTCGTACACGACGCGGACGCCGCGCGCCGGCGAGCGCGACGACGTCGACTACAAGTTCGTCACCGAGGACGAGTTCTCGCACATGATCGACCGCAACGAATTCGCCGAGTGGGCCAAGGTGCACGGAAGCCGCTACGGCACCGCCATCCACACCGTCAACCGCGCGCTCGAAGACGGCAAGGACTACCTCTTCGACGTCGACTGGCAGGGGGGGGCGCAGATCCGCCGGCAGTGGCCGGAGGAGAGCGTGCTGGTCTTCATCCTGCCGCCCTCGATGGCGGAGCTGGAACGACGCCTGCGCCGCCGCGCCACCGACGCGCCGGCCGCGATCGAGCAACGGCTCGACACCGCCACCCGCGAGCTCGAACACTTCGCGGAGTATGACTACCTGGTGGTGAACGACAACCTGGAGACGGCGCTCAACGAGCTGTCGTCGATCTACGTGGCGGCCCGCTGTGCGCGGACGCGCCGCGGTCACTACGGCCACGCCTTGCTCGACGAAGCGCAGGCGCAGGCGCGCGGGCGACCCGCGCCGTCGCAATGAGCGCGGTCCAGGAGATCTGCGCGCAGGTCCGCGGCTACGACGGCGCCGCCGACACGGGCCTCATCGAGCGCAGCTTCGCGTTCGCCGCCGAACGCCACGCCGGCCAGAAGCGCCGCTCCGGCGAGCCCTACGTCGTTCACCCGGTCGGCGTGGCTCGCATCATCTCCGAGCTGCGCCTCGACGTGCCGTCGGTCTGCGCGGGGCTCCTGCACGACTGCGTCGAGGACACCAGCGCGACGGCCGAGGACATCGGCCGCCTGTTTGGCGCCGAGATCCAGTCGCTGGTCGAGGGGGTCACCAAGCTCGGCCAGATCTCCTGGACCACCCGCGAGGAGCGCCAGGCGGAGAACTTCCGCAAGATGCTGCTGGCGATGGCGCGCGACATCCGCGTCATCTTGATCAAGCTCGCAGACCGCGTCGACAACATGCGGACGCTGGCGCACATGCCGCGCGACAAGCAGGAGCGGATCGCGCGCGAGACCATGGAGATCTACGCGCCGCTGGCCAACCGCCTCGGTATCCAGTGGATGAAGGTCGAGTTGGAGGATCTGGCGTTCAAGTACCTCGAGCCCACCGAGTACGACCAGCTGGTCGCGCGCCTGGCCGAGACGGCCGGCTCGCGCGAGGCCTACATCACCGAGGTGGTCGACAAGCTCAAGTCGGTGCTGGCCGAGGGGGAGATCAAGGGTCAGGTCTCGGGCCGCGCCAAGCACCTGTGGTCGATCTACCAGAAAATGAAAAAGACCGGCCGCGACGTCGAACAGATCTACGACGTGCTGGCCTTTCGCGTGAATACCGAGTCGGTCCGTGACTGCTATGCCGTGCTGGGGATCGTGCACTCCAACTGGACGCCGGTGCCGGGGCGCTTCAAGGACTTCATCGCGCTGCCCAAGCCCAACCTCTATCAGTCGCTGCACACCACGGTGATCGGGCCGCGCGCGGAGCGGATGGAGGTGCAGATCCGCACGCAGGAGATGCATCGCATCGCCGAGCAGGGGATCGCGGCCCACTGGAAATATAAAGAACAGAAGACGCAGACCGCCGACGACGGCAAGGCCTTCGCCTGGTTGCGGCAGCTGATGGAATGGCAGCGCGATCTCAAGGATCCAACCGAGTTCATCGAGACCGTCAAGATCGATCTCTTTCAAGATGAGGTCTTCGTCTTCACGCCCAAGGGGGACGTCAAGGCGCTCCCCAAGGGGTCGACGCCGATCGATCTCGCCTACGCGGTTCACTCCCAGGTCGGCGAGCACTGTTCCGGCGCGCGCGTCAACGGCCTCATCGTTCCCTTGCGCTACGCGCTCCGCAACGGCGACACCGTCGAGATCTTGGCCTCCGCGAACCAGAAGCCTTCCAAGGACTGGCTCAAGTTCGTGGTCACGAGCCGCGCGCGCACCAAGATTCGCCACTACATCCGCATGGAGCAGCGCGAGCGTAGCCGGCAGATGGGACGGGATCTCCTGGGCCGCGAGCTGCGCAAACAGGACGCCTCGCTGGCGTTGGCCGATCGCGACGGACTGCTCGACGCGGCGGCGCAGCGGCTGCGCCTGGGTGGCGCCGACGATCTGCTGGTCGCCGTCGGCTACGGCAAGGTGAGCCCCGGACACGCCGCCGACGCGGTCCTCATCGATCGGGTGACGAACGGGACGACGGCGCCGGCCATTGCCATCCCCGAGGTGCCCGCCGCCGCCCGCCGGCCGATCCCCAAGCGATCGATCGCCGGGATCAAGGTCCAGGGCGAGGCCGACATTCTGGTCAAGTTCGCCAAATGCTGCACGCCTGTCCCCGGGGATTCGATCATCGGCTTCATCAGCCGCGGGCACGGCGTCGTCATCCACACCCGAGACTGCTCGAAAGCGCTGGACCTGGATCCAGTCCGGCGGGTCGACGTCTCCTGGGATGACGAATCGAAGACCCTGCGGCCGGTGGCGGTGCAGGTCACCTGCTCGGACCGGCCGGGTCTCCTGGCGGCCATCTCGAAGTCGTTCACCGAGCACGGGGTGAACATCTCCCAGGCCAAGTGCCGCACCACCGAGGACGGCCGGGCCGTCAACACCTTCCAGGTCACGGTCGGCCACCTCGATCAGCTCAAGACCGTGCTGCGCAACCTCGAGACCATCGAGGGAGTGGTCTCGGCCACGCGGCTGTGATAAGAAGCCCCGGCCATGGCGTCGAACACCCGAAAGACTTGGAAGCGCAGGGTCCGCAAGCACGTGAACAACGGCAAGAAACGCAAAGCCAGGGAGTCGAAGCACTCGACCCTGACTTCGGCCGAGCTGTTCGCCGGACTCGGCACGCCCGAGAAATAGGGCCGCCGGCCCCCGCGCGGCCCGACCGGGGTTTCCGGAAGGCGCCGACCCGCAAGGTGCTGAAATGGGGCACTATTGTTTGATTTTTCACGGGAACTATGTCCTAACTACCCTCTGACGTCGTGCGACGACTGGGCGACGCGGTAGTGCAGCTGGTCACGACGCCAGGAGCCGGATGAAAGTCTGCCCGAACTGTCAGACCAAGTATCCCGACGACGCTAATTTCTGCCCGCAGGAGACCTGCGCGACGCCGGAGGGGCCGAGGCGCCTCGACGTCATCGCAGAGGCTCAGCCTCCACGCTACGAGCTGGAAGCCCAGCTCGGCGGCAGCCGGAGCGGCGAGGTGTTCCGAGCGCGCGACACCCAGACGGGGGCGGCCGTCGCCTACAAGCGGGTCGCGCGCGCGGCGATTTCCACGCCCGCGGTGGTCGAGCGCTCGCAACGCGAGCTCAAGCAACTCCAGCGGGCGCAGAGCCCTCGCCTCGCGCGGGTCCTGGACTTCGGTAAGGATCCCGAAGGGGGCGGGCTCTTCGTCGTGAGCGAGCTCGTCGACGGACAGCCGCTCGATCGCGTCGTCGCTTCGTCCGGGGCGTTCCCGCTCGACCGCGCCAAGAAGATCGCCGCGCAGATCGGCGAAGCGCTGCTCGAGGGCCAGAAGGTCGGGGTGGTCCACCACGACCTGGCCTCGAAGAACGTCCTCCTCGGCGCCGGCGACGAGGTCAAGCTGATCAACTTCATCGCGCCCTGTCCCGTGACGGACACGGTCTTCGGCGTGCCGGAATACCTTTCGCCGGAGCAGGCCGAAGGGAAGCTGGTCGATCAACGCTCCAATACCTACAGCCTGAGCGCGATCTTGATGTTCATGCTGACGGGGAAGCCGCCCGTCGAGGGCGCGGACGCTGCCGCGATCCTGGAGCAGATCACCAAGGGGACGCCGGTGCCGCCCAGCCTGCGCGCCCCCGGGCTCAACGCCGAGATCGATCGCGTGATCATGAAGGCGATGGACAAGAGCCCGAACCGTCGGCCACTCACCATGCGCCAGTTCCTGACCGACGTTTCGGGTCTGGTGGCGGGCAGCGCACCCCTGGCCGACGCCAACCGCGGCGTTGGGTTTGCGAAAACCATGATGTTCACGGGCGGCTCGCCCGAGGTCCAGAAGCTGGTCAACCAGGCGCTTGCGGCGCGCGCGGAGGCCAATGGTGCCGGACCGGCGCAGGAGGGGCTGACCCCGCCGCTCGCTGGCCCGCACGCCGGGGTAGCCGATTCGCAGGCGACGCCGCCGCCCATGGTGCCGCGGGCCGAGGCCACGCTGGGGCCCAAGCGGACCCACGGTGCGGCCATTGCCGCGACGATGGTCGCAATGCCCGCCGCCGGATCAATCCCCGGCGTCATCACGGGCCAGATGGGTGGAGGCGCCAGAACCGGTCCCGCCGAGGCGCCGACCCCGACCCCACCCCCGGTGAGCGCGAGGCCGGTTGCGGCGGCGGGCCCGGGCCCCCAGAAACCGGCTGGCGCGGCCGGCGCCTTTCGCGAGACGCTCTGGTTCAAGCAGGGTGACGTCGACCAGATGGTGGCCGATGCCCGCGCCAAGCTCGAGGCCTCTCGGGGCAAGGCGGG
>CALAOV010000238.1 GCA_937889515.1 uncultured Myxococcales bacterium
GGTCCCCGCTGTTCCGGAGGTGCCCGCCGTTCCGCCGGCGGCCGCCGCGCCGCCACCGGTGCCGGCCGTTCCGGAGGCACCCGCCGTTCCGGATGCGCCTGCCGTTCCGGACGCGCCCGCTGTCCCGCCACTGGTGCCCGCTGTTCCGGAGGTGCCCGCCGTTCCGCCGGCGGTGCCTGCGGCTCCAGACGCGCCCGCAGCGCCACCGGCCGTCCCGGCCTTCCCCCCGGCGCCGGTAGCCGCGCCGCCACCCGAACCACCGGAGCCGGTGTCGGTGCTCCCGTTGTTGGTCGAGCAGGCAAACGACAAGCCGGTCAGCATCAGTGGAACGAGGAAGCGCTTCGCCATGACATCCGCCTCTCTTCAAATCCCCTCTGGCTTGGCTGCAAAAACGCCTGCACCGAAGCCGGAGGCGGGGGGTGTCGGGACGCTACCACTTCACCCAGGCGACGACCATGGACACGGACGGCCGTATCCTTGACACGGCTGAGCTCAGGGAGAAGTGGGTTTGAAGGCGTACACCTGACTGTTGGACGACACGAAGACTCGACCGTTGGCGATAATCGGCGTCTGGATAACCTGTACCGCCGACATCGCGGTCGCGCTGGTCAAGGCGTTGATCCCGGTGTCGCCGTCGACGGCGTAGAGCTTGTTGTCGCTGCCGACCGACCAGACGTAGGTCACCGCTCCGGTTGTATCGGTCTGGCTCACCGCCGGCGAGCCGCTGGTCCCCGGGCCCCCGCACCAGGCCACCGACATCGTGGGCGCCGTCGTCGCCGTCGCCCCCGCCGTTATCTTGATGGCCGTCAGCCCACCGGTCTGGCCGCTCGGACAACCGCTGCCGCCCCCTTTGAACACGACATAGCTCCCCTTGGTGGTGGTGTACGCCGCGAAGGCATTGATGATCGCGCCGTTCGCCACCTTCAGCTTCGCGAAGGGCGTCGCGTCCATTCCACCCAAGTTCGACCGCTGCAGCAGATAGGCGTTCCCGTCCTTCCCGAGCGCGACAACCAACGGCGTCACGCCGGGAACGGTCATCAAGACCGGAGACGTCCCTCCGATGTCGGCATCCGCGTCGTCGAGGCTCACCCAGTTGTTCGGCACGAAGTAGTCGGTGGTCGTCGTCATCGCCGGCGCGGCCAGGCTGGTCGGGAACTTGTAAACCGTCTCGCTGTCCCCCCAGCTCCCGCCACTGTCGCCCGAGCTGGTGTTCGGTCCGGCCCCTGCCGACGACTTGGAATTGCCGGTCGCCACGAAGATCGACGTTCCGTCCGAAGCTATGCCGCTCGAGCCCCAGATGCCCCCCGCGATGGCCCGGGTGGCCCAGGCGCTCACCGCCGGTGAGCCGGTCGTCGAGATGCCGACCACCCACCCGTGATAACCCATGCAATCGCCCACGTGGCCGCTGTAGGCGATGAAGACCTTCCCGCCCACCAGCGTCAATGCCGCGCGCTGGTTCTGCACGAGCGAGCTGAACATCATCCCGCCGGAGCCGGCCGTCGCGTTCACGTCGACCGGCCATCCGCTCTGCTCCGCCCCCGTGTCCGCGTTGAGCGCGTGAACCATGTGCTTGGCTTTCGCCGCCGTGTCCGTGGTCATCGCGTCGAGATAGATGATCCGGTTGGTCCCGTCGATCACCGGCGTACCGGTAACCCCCAGCGTATTGCCGTTGGTGGCGATGTTCCCGCAAGGCAGGACCCCGGCCCCCACCGCCGTGCCGACCGCCGCGGGCTGGCTCCAGGTCGCGGCCCCGGTAGCCGCGTTGAAGGCGTAGACCCGATCGCCTTCAGTCGCCACGATGACCTGATCCGGCACGCTGCCCTTGCCGGCCAGGTACAGCGGCTGCGCGTAGACGTTCCCCGTCACCTTCGCGTTCGCGAAGGTCGTGTCGATCGCCATGCTCATCGTCGCTGCTTTCGTCATCGCCGCGTCCACGTACACGCCATCGCGCGCCAGGTCGTTGTGGTGCATCAGCACCGACACCGAGCCGCTCGTGCCAGTTCCCCCGGCTCCGGTCGTTCCCGCGCTGCCGGTGGTGCCCGCGGCTCCGGTCGTCCCCGCGGCTCCCGTCCTCCCCGCGCTGCCGGTCGTTCCCGCGCTGCCGGTCGTTCCCGCGCTGCCGGTCGTCCCCGCGCCGCCGGTCGTCCCCGCGCTGCCGGTGGTCCCCCCGCCGCCCTTGGTGCCCGCGGCACCCGAGGCGCCGCCGTCGCTGGTCCCATTGCTCGAAGAACAGGCGAGCCCTAGCGTGAGCATTCCAATAACGAAGCGCTGGTTCATGGCGTCTCTACCTCTCTGGGGGGCCGTTGTCCGCTGGGCCGTCAGAGACCCATCGGACCGGTAGCTGGTCGCGCGATCGCCGTTCAACCACCGGGAAGGCTATCACCATGTTCGGATACCGACCAGGAGCATAGATGACCATCGCCGGTGGTCACGATCCGGCCATTGACGGCGATTGGCGAGGTCCATTGCCGGACGCCCGCGCAGGTGTCCGCGCCCGTGAAGATCGCCGCACCGGTGTCGCCGTCGACGCCGTTCAGCTTGCCGCCGTTCATGTACCAGACGACCACTTCGTGGGTACCGTCGGTGGTGGTCGAGATCGGTCCAGTGGTCGAGCCGGCGAGCGGCGCGCACCAGCCCAATTGCGGGGCCGGAGGCGACCCCGGCGGAATCAACACGGAGACGACAGCCTGCCCGCCATTGCCGGCACCGGAGCAGATCGCTCCTCCGTCGGTTCCGAAGACCACGTACCGCCCCTTCGCCGTCGTATAGGACGCGACCGCGGTGTGGATCGACATCGTGCCGTTCGCCACCACGAAATCGACCTTCTGGCCGCCCTTCCCGCCCAGGTGCCCCGCGTCGAGCAGATACAGGTGCCCGTCCTTGGAGACCACCGCCAGGATCTTTGCAGGCGTGGCGCCGGCGACCTCGAAGTAGACCGGGTTGCTGGCGCCGAGATCGGCGTCGCTGCTGTCCATGGTCTGCCAGCTGGTCGCGTAGAACGAGTCGGCCAGCGTCCCCAGCCCCGTGACGCGCACGGCCTCCTCGCTGTCGAGGTGGGTGGTGACGCCGGCGGTGTTGTTGCCGGTCAGCGCAAAGACGCCGGTTCCGTCCGACGCCATGCCGCCGGCGGCCCAGATCCCTTCGCCCTGCCCGCCCGTAACCCAGCCGCCCCGCATGGTCGGGTCCTTGGTGTCGATGCCCACGACCCAGCCGTGGTAAGGGCCGCAATCGCCGATGTGGCCGCCGTACGCCACGTACACCTTCCCGCCCACCAGCGACAGCGCGCTCCGCTGATTCTGCGGCGGTGGCATGAAGGCGAGGCCTCCCGACGTCACCGTCGACACCGATACCGGCCAGCCGCTCCGCTCCGAACCGTCGTCGACCGACAGGGCGTGAACCTGGTGGTCGGAGATCGCGGTCGTGCCGATCGCGCCGGCCACGTAGATCGTGCGCGCGGCGGCGTCGATGACCGGCGTGCTCAGGATCCCGAGCGGGTGGATGTTTCCGCAGGAGACGCCGTTCGCGGTCGGCGAGCTGCCGATGTTGTGCGTCCAGATCGTGGCGCCCGTCGTCTCGTCCAGCGCGTAGACGTCGTTCCCGGTCGTGACCGCGAAGAAGGCGCCTTTGCCGCCGGGGCCGTTCGGCAGGTAGAGCGGCGAAGCCCAGACGTTGTTCCCGCCCGCCACCGTGCTGGCGTTCAAGGTGGGCGCGAACGCGGTGTCCGCCGTCATCATCGCCGCCTTGGCCTTGGTCAGCGCCGGCTGGACGAAGACGCCGTCCCTGCTGGGGTGCTTGTTTCGTTCCAGCACCGACTGGCTGGTGTCGAGGCCGCTCCCCTTCGACGAGCAGGCGGCGATGCACAAGAGTCCAACCAATAGGCTTTGGTTCTTCGACATGGGTTTGCCTCCATGAGAGGCCCCTCGTGATACTTTTCGTCTGTGGAATCGACGGGGGCGCGACGCGCGAGCGGCTTCGGCCGGTATCTTACGTCAATCTCGCTCCTGCTCCTGGTGGTGAGCGCGACGGGCTGCGGCGGCGGTTCGCCCGCGAAGAATGACGCCGCGATCGCCACCGACGGCGGGACCGACAAGCCGGGCGACACCGGTGGCGGTCCCCACGACAGCGGCGCCTCCGATGCCCCGGCCGACACGCGGACGTCTGGCGACGGGGCGACCGACGGGCCGGTCCCCTGCGCGCCACCGGCCGACATGAATCAACCGCTGGCGCTGCTCAGCCAGACCGGCTGCATGGATCCGACCACGCCCACCGCCTTCGCCTCCTTCGTCGTGCCATACGTCGTGCAGAGCCCGCTGTGGTCGGACGGGGCGGACAAGGCGCGCGGCATGCGTCTGCCGCCCGGCGGCAAGATCCACGTCAAGCGCTGCACGGGCCCGTCCGCGGAGTGCCTGGACGCCGCCGACGACGGCAAGTGGGTGTTCCCCGTCGGCACGGTCATGGTCAAGAGCTTCATGTTCAACAGCAAGCTGATCGAGACGCGGCTCTTCACCAACCACGACGCGGGCAACTGGGTGGGATACAGCTACGCCTGGAACACGGCGCAGACCGAAGCGACCTTGGTGCCGGATCAGCGAACCGAGGTCATGTTCGACGACGGCCAGCCCACCAAGGTCGACTGGCACTACCCGTCGCGGCTCGATTGCATGACCTGCCACACGCCCACGGGCGGCGACACGCTGGGCCCGTCGACGGCGCAGATGAACCGGGTCAACGCCGGCGCCAGCCAGAATCAGCTCGACGTATTGTCCGCGATGAACCTGTTCGACGCGCCGATCCCGACACCCTACAAAGCCGCGCTGCCGACGCCGTACACGTCGCAGGTGGGAAGTCAGACGGCCGGCGCGACGGCGGCGCAACTGGCGCGCTCGTACCTGCAGGCCAACTGCGCCTTCTGCCATCGGCCCGACGATCCCAACTTTTCGAGCATGGATCTCCGGTACGACGTCGCCTTCGCTGACATGGGCGTCTGCAACACCACCCCCGTGAAGGGCGACGAGGGCGTGAACAACTCGCTCCTGCTGGTCCCGGGGCAACCGATGGATTCGGTGCTCTGGCTGCGCATGGACGCGACGACCGACAACGGGCGGATGCCGAAAGTCGCCAGCTACGTGATCGATCAGAACGCGGTCGATCTGGTCGGCAGCTGGATCACCGGGATCACCGCGAGCACCTGTCCGGCGCCTACGATGTAGGAGGAGCAAGCCCCGCGCGCGGGGCTTGCTGGTAGCGCGCCGGAACGCCCGCCACGCGGGTGGGTGGGTGGTAGAGTCTCGGAACCATGCCGCACAACAGTCACTGCAAGTCGATGGCCGACTCACACGGGACGCAGGTGCTCGCAGCGTTGAAGGATGCTCCCGCGGAAATCAAGAAGAGGGTCAGCGAGGCCTTCCGATTCATCAAGGAAACCGCCGAAACTCACCCGAATCTCAGTTGTCCGTACTGCTCTGACCCTGTCGCCGTAGCAGCCAACGCTGCCTCGGCTGCCGTTGCTGCTGTCGCCGACCGGGTTAAGTGACCGCCACCGTAACCGAATGGGTCTCGGGCTTCCGCGGCCGTGCAGGGGGCTTGCCGCCCGCACGGCCGCGCGGGTGGAGTTAGAGAAGCCTACAGCAGCCGTCGGAGCCGCAGCCGCCGTTGCCGGCGCCGTGGCAGTCCGCGTTCGACTTGCACGCCCCGAGAAAACAGCAATAGGTACCCGGGAGCGCGACCTGGGATGGATCGCAGCATTCCAGATTCGAGCTGCCGGCACCGTCCGGCAGGCATTTGTCGCCGCCCCCGCAGCATGCGCCGCCGCAGGCCGGCTGGTCGGAAGTGCAGCAGATGGCCCCGGTGGAGGAAGTGGCGCGTTTTGCGCAGGAGTCGCCACTTTCGCAGCAGGTGCCCGTCGTCGGTATGGTCTGATTGGCCCCCCCGCAATCCACGGGACAGCACGAGGACCCCGCGGCCGTGCAGTTGCGTTCGCAGCTGTGCATGGCAGAGACGCAGGCGGTGACGTCTACGACCTCAGTGCAAAGAAGCTCACCGAAAGGACCCAGGAAGGAAGTGAGCACGCTGCACGTGAGGACAAAGGGGGCAGCGGCGGCGCATAGGACGTCAAGCCCGTAACACTTCCAAAAGCAACCCTCGCACTCTAGTCCGCTCGTAGGCTTCGCGGAGGAGACCAGCGCCAGTTGCATCGCTTCCGAGCTGCTCGACGACGTCTGCGCGGCGAGACACGTCGGCAGTTGGGTTCCTGCGCTCACCATCAGCTGGGCAATCGCGTTGCTCACCCCCGGCGGGATGGTGACCTTTGGCGGCGGTTGCCCGTCCTGGAATTTGAGCCCGGAGAGATTGGTCTGCACGGGCATGGGGACCGACTGCCGTCCGTCGGCCACGACGGTGAACGTCGTGCCGTCGGATGTCGTGCTGATCTGATGAACACCGAGGATCGGCGGAAACAGGGTGAGCGTGGCCGTCGACGCTCCGCTGCTCGGAGCCTGGGTGGTCGCATCGTACAGCGGCTTACCGTTGAGAGAAACGTTCCGCGTCGTGATCTGGGGATCGCCGACCGCAATCGTCGTGTTCAGGACGAAGGTCCCCAGGTCGGGCCGCGTGACCTGATTCGACAAGGCGACGGTCGCCGCCCCCGCATCGGCCTGGCCGATCGTGCTTTGACAGGACACGACCGTGGGGGAGCCACCGAGCTGCAGGTTGTCGAGCAGGTAGTTCCCCGTCTGGTTGGTGGGGACGTTGATGGCGATCGTGAAGCTCAGGTCACTGCACCCCGCCGCCAAGGCATTCTGAATCGAAGCGGGGACGGAGTAGCTCTCGGTCACGAATTGCCCAGTCGGCTGCCCCGTCAGCTCCTGCTGACCCAGATATTGATTGAAGAGGGAGTGCGAATGGCAATCGACGTAGAGCTGTGCGGCGCCCGCCCAGGAGGGATTCACCGGGACCGGCATCGAGAGGTCGAAAGAGACGGTGGGGGGCAACGCCGAGTTGAGCGAGATCGTCGCGCCTTGCACGGTGACGTACCCTTTGGCGGGAACGGCGAGCGAAAAGCTGCCTTGGGAAGCGGTCGAGCTCGCGCTCAGCGCGATCGGTGGGCTCGACGTGACATGCCAATCCGAGGATTTTTCGAATCCCAGGACCTCGTCGGAATTCACCGACAATGCGGAGCGCGTCGTCTGTACGGGCTCCGTCACAGATCTCTGTCCACAACCGAGCGTCCCCAACGTGAACAGGGAGCACGCCGCTCCCACCCACAACACGGACTGTGTGCGAATCATGCTTGTTTCTCCTTGAGAATTGCGAATTCGGGCAGTCCACGGGCTGCGCCACCCCGTCACCTTCTTCGAACGGCGAACGTCGCCGTCTATTTCCCTCTCAAGAGAAGTGCTTCGGCGCGACGGTGGTGGGGAAAAAATCTTCGGGGTCAGGTCGACAGCCGACGAAGGTGCGTGATAGCGCTCACGAGCGCGCCGGCAACCAGCGAACCAGACGGCCCGCGGGTGTAAGGCGCGATCCACTTTGACGCCGCCGGCACGCCCGACAAGAATCGCATCGGGAACTGCGGCCGAGTCAAAATCGCTAGCCCCGTCATCACCGGCTTCACGATCCAGGACATGCCGCCTTCGAGAGCGGTGCCGTAAGCGTCGCAGAACGGTCCGAAGGTCTTGAGGATGTCGACGATCAACTTGCGCGCCTCGAGCGTGGGCGGACGGGTGGCGGCGCTGACGGTGGCCAGGTAAGTGAACCGGCCGCCGCAGGTTTCGACCAGCTCCGAGAAGACGTCCCAGAGCCTCTTCATGGCATCCAGACTGGCGGGGCCGGGCCAGGTGGTCAGCATGACGTTCCCGATCATGCCGATGTTCACATCGCGCGTGACATCTATCACCTGAAGGCGGTCGCTGAGCCACACTTCGGGGGGCGCGAGGTCGGACGGCGCCGAGCGCGTCGGCGCGGGCGATGTTGGGCGGGGCTGGCCATCCCGCAACAGCGTGGCCAAGCGCCTGTGCGCCAGCATGAGTCTCTTGTGGGCCGTCTTGCGATCGCACCCCACGAGTCGGGCCAGCTCGATGGTCGGGAGATCGCCGAGGTCGTGGAGGGCGACCAGATCGCGCTGGGAGTCGTCTAGCCGATCCAGGGCCTCCAGCAAGCGGCCGCGTTCCTGCTGCTTTTCCAGCTCTTCGAGCGTGGCGCTCGCATCCTCGTCGGGCGTCTCCGGCAGTGTCTCGCTGGCCACCTCGAGACGGTGGTGGGCGCGCCGCCGGTAGCCGGCAGCCACGCGCCAGCAGATCGCGCGCAGCCAATACGGAACGTTGTCCACGACAGCGAGCTGCTCGCGTTGCTCATGCACGATCACGAACACTTCGTGACGGAGGTCGTCGAGATCGGCGCCGAAAACGCCGAATCTTCGCAGGGTGCGGTGGACGAGATCGGCGTGCACCCGATAGGTCGACGTCGGCGTCGCCCGCGATCGTGTGGAGGCGTCGTTCACGGCTATCCTGTCGTTTTCGCTCGGTCCCTCCAAGCGCTCCCTCCTTCCTACCAGGTTAACGTCGCGGGGTTGCTGGTGAACCGGCACCCGGCGCCTTCTGCATGGCGGCGTCGATGTGGGCCTGGATTCGCCCGGCCAGCGTTTGGACATGGGGTTCCATGAGGAGGCTGACGTGGCCACCGGGAACGTCATACACCTTGACGGCGCCCACGTTCTTCGCCCAGCCCAACAAGGGATCTTCGTAGCGCTCGATGTACGGCGTGTCCTCGACCATTCCGTGTACCCGCAAGTCCTTCGCAGTCGCTCGAAAGAGCAGCAGCTCTCCGCGATAGCGCTCCCGGACGACATATTCCTTCTCGGCCCTCGCCAGGACCAAGTAGGCGGGGACATCCCGAACGAAACGCGGCAGCGGGCGATCTCGATCGATGAAGTATCTCAGCAGCTTCCTCCGGAGCGCATCCCACGCCGCTCTGCTCTGCCGTCGCGTTTCGTAGGCGGTCACGCGCGCCATCTTTCGGCTGGCTTTCCGGACGATCCCGAGCGCGCGCGCGGGGAGACTCTGCTTAGCCGCGTCGGCGGCGAAAGAGGTCCTGAAGCTCTGAAGACGCTTTTGAGCCAGGCTTTTCTCGGGCTCGTTGAAATACGCGGTGTCGATGAGCGCGAGCATCCCCACTGTGTGCCCCGCGCTCCGTAACTTTTTCGCGATCTCGAGCGCGATG